>JAISPJ010000024.1 GCA_031274995.1 Azoarcus sp. | reverse complement strand
ACGCCGCCTACCAGTGTCGCCAAACTCGACAGCAGGTTATAGAGCAGCGCCCGCGCTTTCGTATAGCCGGAATGCAGCAGGATCACGAAGTCACCAACCTCTTGCGGAATTTCGTGCGCAACGATGGCCAGCGCCGTAATGATGCCGACTTGCGTGCTGACGAGGAAGGCGGCGGCAATCAGCACGCCGTCGACAAAGTTGTGAAAAGTATCGCCAATCAGGATCATCAGGCCGCTGCGGCCATGATCGTGACCGGTGATGTGAGGCTCGTGTCCCTCACAGGATTCGATATGGCAATGCCGCCACAGCACCAGTTTTTCCAGCACAAAGAAGCCGAGGATGCCGGCGAGAACGACAGAGGTAATCATCGTCGCATCGCCGCTGGCGATGATGGCCTCCGGCAACACATCGAGAAAAGCCGCGCCCAACAATGCGCCAATCGCAAAACTGATCAACAGGGGAACCCAGGCGGAACGCGCGTTGAGGGCCACCAGCGCGGCAATGAGAACCGACAGCGCGCCGCCCAATAGCGCGGCGCCAATGATCCAGACAAGTGTAGTATCCATCATTAAATTATACGATCCAGATCAGACTCGCCATACGGCCCGCGTGAGGGTCGCGCCGGAAGGAGAAAAATTGATCCGTCTCGGTGCAGGTACACCGACCGCCGCCGAAAACGCGCGCGACGCCCAGCCGCGCCAGCCGGCGTCGGGCAAGCGTATACAAATCACACAGCCACTTGCCGTCAGGCTGAGCGCGAAAGGCGCTTTGCGCCTCAGCGTCATTCGCCAGAAATGCAGCGCGTACTTCCTCGCCGACCTCGAATGCCATTGGCCCGATAGCCGGCCCAAGCCAGGCCAGCAGACGCTCCGGCCTGTCTGTCATTGCCGCCACGGCGGATTCGATAATGCCATCCGCCAACCCGCGCCAGCCCGCATGAACTGCCGCTATCACGTTGCCGGTTTCGTCGCATAACAAGACAGGCAGACAGTCGGCCGTCAGTACCGCGCAAACGTGCTTGGGAGAATGCGCAAACAACGCGTCGGCCTCCACGCCCTGCTTCGCCGATTCCGCCGCGACGCAAGCCCGCCCGTGGACCTGAACAAGCCAGGGCGGATCGGCGGGAAGATACCGGCGCAGTTCCGCCCGCCGCTGCGCGACGGCGGATGGCGCGTCACCAATGTGATCAGCCAGATTGCCGAAGGCGCGCGTCGTCACCAGTGCCTTCACCTTCGGCGGCGCGGGCCAATCGGGAATGAGAAAAAAATCAGCCATGACGGCATACCTCAAGCAAAGACGAAAAATCTTCGGGCAGCGCGGATTCCCAAGCCATCTCCGCGCCTGTCACGGGATGGATCAAGGCCAGCCGCCAAGCGTGCAACGCCTGACGCGGGAAAGCGTCGAGAACGGGATCGGCGGATTTGCGCTTGCCATAAACTGGATCGCCGACCAGCGGATAACCGATTGACGCCATATGCACGCGGATTTGATGCGTGCGGCCTGTTTCGAGGCGGCACTCGATCAGCGTCGCCGCGTGGAAACGCTCACGCGGCGCGTAATGGGTACGGGCATCGCGCCCGCTACCGCCCCGTTTGGCAATCGCCATTTTGGTTCGCTGCACGGGATGGCGGCCAATCGGCGCGTCGACGGTTCCCGCGCTTGTCAGTTCTCCATGCGCCAGCGCCAGATAGTGACGTTTGACGGTACGCGCCTGCAACTGGCGCACCAGATCGGTTTGCGCAACAAGCGTTTTGGCAACCACCAACAGGCCGCTGGTATCCTTGTCCAGCCGATGTACGATGCCGGCGCGCTGCATCTCGGCAAGCGCGGGCGCATGATGCAGCAGCGCATTCATCATCGTGCCGGACCGGTTGCCGCTGCCCGGATGCACCACCAGCCCCGCCGGTTTGTCGACAACCAGAAGCTGCGCATCCTCGTAGATGACGTTCAACGCAATCGCTTCGGCCTGATGCTCGCCAACCGCAGCGGATGCCTCTGCCAGCAGCCGCACCGCCTCGCCGCCCAGCACCTTGCGCTTGGCGCCGGCAGCAAGACCATCAACGCTGATCTGTCCTTCCTTGAGCCAAACCTGTAAACGGTTGCGTGAATGTTCGGGGAAAAGCCGCGCCAGAGCCGCGTCGAGGCGCATACCGGCGCAGTCTGCCGGAATGCGCCGGAGCGCTGGGCTATAATCGACCGCCATTGTTTCCCGAGTTTTCATCATGCGTAGTGTAGCCGCTCTGTTCCTGCCGTTCCTCGTTCTTGTCACGCTTGGCCTGTCCGGTTGCGGCCTGCTGCCCGACGAGATCGACGAAACCGCTTCCTGGCCCGCTGGAAAGTTGTACTCGGAGGCCAAGGGGGCGATGAGCGACGGCGCCTACGAAAAGGCCGTCAAATACTACGAGAAACTTGAATCCCGCTTCCCCTACGGGCGTTACGCGCAACAAGCTCAACTCGAAATCGCCTACGCCTACTACCGCCAGTCCGAACCCGCTTCGGCCATCGCCGCTTGCGACCGCTTTATCCGACTGCATCCGAATCATCCGAGCGTCGACTATGCCCTGTATCTCAAGGGGCTGGTGAACTTCAACGAGGATTTGGGCTTTCTCGGCGCCTTCGCTTCTCAAGATCTTGCCGAGCGCGACCCCAAGGCCGCGAAGGAAGCCTTCGAGACGTTCAAGGAACTGGTTACCCGCTTCCCAGACAGCAAGTACACCGCGGATGCCCGTCTGCGCATGAGCTATCTGGTCGACGCCTTGGCCAACCACGAAGTTCTGGTCGCCCGTTACTACATCCGCCGCGGCGCTTATGTGGCGGCAGTCAACCGCGCCCAAGCCTGCCTCAAGACCTACCCGGAATCACCAGCTATTGAACCTGCGCTCGCCGCCATGATCAATGCTTACGACAAGCTGGGCATCACCGAATTGCGCGATGATGCGATGCGCATCCTCAAGTTGAATTTTCCGAACAGCCCCTATCTCGTAGAAGGCTACGACGACAAAACGTCGCCCTGGTGGAAGCTCTGGTAATCAGGTTACAGGGTACAGGATTCAGGGTTCAGTAATCATTAGTTAAGGCTCGCGTAGCGAGCCTTAACATCAAAAACTGAAACCTGTACCCTGTCACCTGTTGCGCTGTCGCCTCGCTTCGAAGAGGCAGATGCCGGAGGCGACTGAGACGTTCAGGCTTTCGACGCTGCCATGCATCGGGATTCGCGCCAGATCGTCGCAGGTCTCGCGTGTTAACCGGCGCAAACCAGCGCCTTCCGCGCCGAGCACCCAAGCCAGCGACCCCTTCTGATCGACTGCGTAAAGATCTTTCTCCGCTTCGCCGGCCGCGCCGAGCACCCACACGCCGCGCTCTTGCAACTCGCGCAGGCTGCGGGCGAGATTGGTGACCATGATATAGGGCACGGTATCGGCGGCCCCCGAAGCCACCTTGATAACCGTGGCGTTCAGACCGCAAGCCTTGTCCTTGGGAGCGATGACCGCATGGCATCCGGCAGCATCGGCCACGCGCAAGCAAGCGCCCAGATTATGCGGGTCGGTGACGCCATCGAGTACCAGCAAAAGCGCAGGCTCAGTCAAGCCTTCCATCACGTCGTCCAGCGTCAAGTATTTGGCGGTTGCGGCAACACGCGCAATCACCCCCTGATGCCGCGCCCCGCCCGCCATGCCGTCCAGTCTGGCGCCATCGACAGGCATCACCCGCGCCCCTGCCGCCGCCGCCATGTTGAGTAAATCGCGCGCGCGCGCATCCTGCCGCCCCTCGGCGACATAAATTTCCTTCACATCCTCAGGCGCATGACGGAGCTTGGCCGTAAGGGCATGAAAACCGTAAATCAGGCGAGTTTCACTCAAGGTCTTTTCCTTTCAGGAACCCATCATCTGCCGTGCCGCCTCGGCCAGAAACCCGCTGCGGCTCATACCATGGCTTCTGGCATAGCTGTCGATGCGTGTGAGGATGATTTGGGGGATTGCAGTGGATGTCGGCGCGGCAGCTTGCGGAAGGATGCAGTCTGTTTTCCCCGTCATTCCCGCGCCCCACCTCGTCATTCCTGCGCCCCACCTCGTCATTCCCGCGCCCCACCTCGTCATTCCCGCGCCCCACCTCGTCATTCCCGCGTGATTTTGGCGGGAATCCAGCGGCTTTGGTGTTGGCGATGTGGCCCTGTTCGTCCAGTAGACAGATTTTGTGTAGGGTGACGCTGCTTTGGGCGGCACCAAAACCCAGCAGGTCAAAAGAGAGCATGACGGCTTGACCTGCCAGAGAGTCGGGTAATTCGATGAAGTAAGTGGTACTGCCGCCAGGGTTGAGGGTCTTGTGTACGCTGGCGGCAAGGTATTCAGTACCGTCAGTCTGGAGGTTAAGCAAAGCATCGGTATTGGCGAGATTTACGATACCTACGACCGGCAGGCCAGTATTGGCATCCAGTAGGGCAACTTCAAAGGCATCCGAGGGGCCACTGGCATTGCTGGTGAGATTTTGGGCGTTGAGGGTGAAGCTGAGATAACGGTCTCCTTCATTGACCATGAAGGCTTGGGCCAGGTGGGTTTGGACATTGGCGGATTCGGTTAGGGTGACGGTGTTGCCAATGACGGTGACTATCCCTTCGGCTGCCCATCCGTTGGTATTGCCGGTGCTGAAGTTGCCATTAATCAGGGTGGGGTTAACAACGCCCAGATAGCTGGCGATCTGCAAGTCATCACCATCGTTATCTTCCAGACTGCGGCGGGCCAGAGTCTGGCTGGTTGTAGTCCGCGTGGGAATAGGCAACAAGGGGTCGTTATTCTCCCCTCGCCCGCTTGCGGGAGAGGGGCTGGGGGTGAGGGCGTCGTTCTCGGCTTTGATCTGGGCGATGAGATCGGCCATGAGTTGCAGTTCGGCAGCAGTGGGCAAGCGGCGTTCGCCGGGTTGCAGGCTGGCACCCATGAAGTCACGTGGGTCGTCGCTGTGTTCCAGACCCAGCACATGGCCGTATTCATGCAGCAGGACAGAGAGCAGGTCCATCTTGCCATCGGCTTCGGTACCGGGTTTGGCTTTCCAGATATTCGGGTCAGCGGTGGGAAGGAAGTCGTCAGTGTTGTCTAAAGGGGTGGGATCGAGGTACCAGCCCCAGCCGGCAGCAGTGGTGTCGAGGGTGATTTGATAGTTGTAGGTTTGGGCAGTGGCGAGGCCGGGGAGGTCTGAAAAACCTTGGACAGCCGTAACGGCACTGGCGAGAATGTTGGAGAGTTCGGCGGTGCGTTGCCATGAAGCCAGATCGGTTGTCGTCTGGGACGGGAGAAGGGAGATTTTCCAGATGCCTTCTTTGTACTTTTTGTATTTTCCGGGAGCTATTTCGCAATCGGCTTTATCCTTTAGATCTTCTTTCCATTGATTTGGCCTATCATCCACTACGATGAAGTTCTTTATCTTGACCTTAACTCCATCTTGTTCAAATTCAATATCGTAAGAATCCATTCCCAGATAGCCAGCTTCTGGTATGTAATTGATTACCAGATTTTTGGCGTTGAATTTGGCCTCCGCCGGATCAAGGGTTTCAGAGCGGGATGGGTATTCAGGATTAAGAATTAAAAATTCAAGCCGTCCATGCGCCGGCTGCTTCGTTATTATTACCGTGGTACGACTTCCATCACCAAAAAAATTCGGCTTAGGATTTTTTTCATAATGATCCATGTAATAATTAGCATCTCTAACCCTTATTCCGTCATAAATAGCCCGATAGGCTTGGTACTCTTGTCCAGCCGCCGGGATATTCCAGCACACACCAAAAACCCGTTCTTTCTTCTGAGATTCATGGGCCGTTGCTTTCGCGGCAATATAAATAGGCGCTTCCTGCGCGGGAGTTGGGGGTTCACCTAGCCACATATTCAAATCCTCCAGACTTATCTCAAATTCAGACTGTATTTGCGAAACAAATGGTGCAACCAAGTCGGGTAGCGCGGACGAATCAACCATCAAATGAGAAGGGGATGGCTCGATCTTCTTTGGTTGAGGCGCTTGCAAACTGATGCCGAATTGCTTTTCGTAGTCCTTTGCGGTGGTTGTGGTGAAACCAAGCTGGGTAAGCGCGGCGCGCAGGCTTTCGTAAGGGTTACCGCCTGTCGTAGCGAGGGGCACGATGCCTTGGCCTAGTACCCTCGACCTGGCTACGCGCGGATCATGCCCCGCATACATGTACCAGCGGTTATCAGAGGCAGTCAGTCCAGCGTTAATACCACGCGAGATTTGGTTAAAATTGGCACGATCAGAGTTAGGAACTGGATTTATCCAAGTCAGACTGTCGGCCATTGCATTTAGTGTTCCGTTTGCTCGGTTGTAGAAGCGACGAGTCGTTGGGTTGTAGACAGATTCTGTGGCGCTATGCGTGTTCCAGTACCACGCCGCCGAACGCGCCGCCAACGTGAGGTCAGTCATCAGATAGTCCGGGTTCGCCATGATCTCGTTCGCAGTATAGGTACGTTGTTGGCCCGGCAGTGGGGGATGACTACCCACGTAGTTCGCGAACTGCTGCGTGTTGTAACGGCCAGTAATCTGTATCGGTCCGCGACCGCGAAAAAACCACCCATCACCGGCATTGACATTACCCAAGTCAGGCTTGACCACGCTCGAATAAGCATAGTTGAGCAGAGCTTCGCCCTGAGCTGGGGTGAAGCCCTGCGTCGAGCCGCCCTGCAGCCGTCCATTGGTGTCGTAGGTCGCGATAAAAGCCGGCAGATACGCCGCAACGTAAGCCTCGGCAACGGCCAGTGAGGGGAAGGCAGCCGGGAAAGTTTCGTGAGAATCAAAGGGGTCAGCATCGCTTTTCTTTTCCGCGAACGATTGAACAGAGTTCGATGCCGCCTCATTTCCAGCGTTCGCCAGCACGGGGAAGGCGCTGGCGGTCAGTAGGCCAAGCAACAGGGCGAACCGTAAAAATGTAGCGCGGCGTGTGACATGGATGGGCGTTTGCATGAGGTCGGCTCCTTGTGTCGTTCCCCTTCTCAGTTCGTATTGAAGCAGATAATTGTGGCAAAAATCTGTCCAAATTCTGGCAAACCGATGACGAATTGTGGCAAAAAAATGGCAATGATGCTGACCCTCGCGGGAAGGCTGTTCCCCCTCACCCCCGGCCCCTCTCCCGCAAGCGGGCGAGGGGAGTGGATTCCCGCCAAAAACACGCGGGAATGACGAAGTGGAGGGGGCGCGGGAATGACGGGGTTTGAGCGCGGGAACGACGGGGTTTGAGCGCGGGAATGACGGGGTTTGAGCGCGGGAACGACGCGAGGGAAGGCGGAAGCGACAAAGTAGAAGGCTCAGAAAAACAAAACCGCTCTAACGGCCACTACGCTTGCCGCCCCTGCCGGCCCGTTCACGCGGCGTCGTTTCCGCGACCAGCCGGAAGTCAATTTTGTTTTGATCGAGGTCTACGCGCACCAGTTGCACGCACACCCGATCCGAGAGGCGGAAGCGGCGGCCGCTGCGTTCGCCAATCATGGCGAGCGCGGATTCGTCGAAGTGGAAATAGTCCTGACCGAGTTCGGAGACATGCACCAAGCCTTCTATGAACACATCGTCGAGCGCGACGAAAATGCCGAAAGGCACGACTGCCGAAATGCTG
>JAISPJ010000090.1 GCA_031274995.1 Azoarcus sp. | reverse complement strand
ATTGATTGAATGACGCCGCGGTCTGCCCGACCTCGTCGGTGCCGGAGACTTCCACGCGCCGGGTGAAATCGCCGTTACGCTCGATCTCGCCCATCGCCACCTGCAGGCCCGACAGCGGGATGATGATGGAGCGGATGATCCTCCAGGCAATGAACACGCTGGCCAACAATCCGACGACGAAAGCAATCAGTATGTCCATGCGCAACGATTCGTAAACTTTTTTCGATTCTTCGAAGTTCTCCCCGGCGAGTTTGCCATTCACGTCGGTCAGGGCATGGGCGACATTTTCGACGGGCACTCCCAGTTGGCGAGCCCCCCGAACGAACCGTATATTGGCCTCATTGGAGAAATCACCCGCACGCAACGAATCAATGGTAGGACGGATGACCTCCTTGATAAACCGGGCATAGCCTTCGGTGAACTGGGGAATAAGTTTACTTTCTTCGTCCGCCAGAGGCGTGGAGGTATAGATGGCCCACGCCTCGTCGATATTCCTGATCTGCTTTTCAACCTCGTCCAGGTGTTCCGCCACCGAATGGTCGGCGTGGATCTTGCTGCTCTCCGAGGCAGGGTCGTGCTGGAAGGCGCGAAAAAGACTGGAGGTTATTATGCCGATATTGCTATTAATCTTGCCGAGTTGGGTTAACGCGGCAGCTCTTTCGTTGTACATGACATCCACGTTTTCCGTGATTTTTCCCATGCCGAATACTCCGAACACTACGATGACAACAGTAATAACAGAGGAAAATGCAGTGAGAAGAAAGAGTCTGCCGCTAACTTTGATGTTATCTAACATGATTAAAGCACCCCAGTGAAAATAAAATACCAGACATACTGGATATGAAGCTGGATTGTCTTCGAGTTATAAATTTGTAATGAAGAAAAAATACACATATTTATGATAAAAAATGTATAGTTTTATTACGGTTTTTACGTATTAAGATCAAGAAAGAATACAAAGTTTATGAACAACTTATAATAAAAAAAGGACATTTCTACTACGGTTTTTACGTACTAAAGAAGAAAAACAAAAGGTATAAAATTTGTATGCAAATATGCGTCGAAATAATGTCAATTCTTTAAATTGGCATACCGCACGAAAAGGCGTTTCCTCACCATTTTTTGGCAGTCCTCTGCAAAAAACCTTCCGGCAGACAAATTCCTGAAGGAAACCAACGTCCTGCCTCCTGAAGCCGGTGTCAACCTGATACGATGCACACCGTCAGTTTTGTCTTTACCACGACGCCCCTGCATGCAGCTTTACGCCCTCGGCCTGAACCACCACACCGCACCGCTCGCCATCCGCGAGCGGGTTGCGTTCGGGCCGGGGTGTCTGAATCGCGCCCTGCACGAACTGTCAAACGGGCAAGTCGTGCGCGAAGCCGCCATTCTCTCCACCTGTAACCGCACCGAACTTTACTTCGCGGGCGAAGAGCCACAGCATGCCGCAGACTGGCTCGCCCGCTTCCACAGCCTGCCCTTCGGCGAAATTTCCCCCTACCTCTACTCCCATCCTGAGCGCGAAGCCGTGCGCCATGTCTTTCGCGTCGCAAGCGGACTGGACTCGATGGTGCTGGGCGAACCGCAAATCCTCGGCCAGGTGAAAGACGCCGCACGGCGGGCCGAAGAAGCGGGCACGCTCGGCGTGCTTCTGCACAGGCTTTTCCAGAGCACCTTCGCGGTTGCCAAGGAAGTACGCTCCACCACCGCGATTGGCGCGAACATCGTCTCGATGGCCGCTGCCGCCGTGCATCTGGCAGAGCGGATTTTCGGGAGAATCGACGACCTGTGCGTCCTTTTCATCGGCGCGGGCGAAATGATCGAACTGTGCGCGACCCATTTTGCCGAAGGCAACCCGCGCACCATTGCCATCGCCAATCGCACCGAAGAACGGGCGCAAATACTGGCCGGACGTTTCAACGCCCGGGCCATGAAAATCGAAGCCATCGCCAACGCCCTGCCGGAATTCGATGTCGTTGTCTCCTGCACCGCCTCGCCCCTGCCCATCGTCGGGCTTGGCATGGCCGAACGCGCAATCAAAGCACGGCGGCACCGTCCGATTGTCATGGTCGATCTGGCCGTGCCGCGCGACGTTGAAGCCGAAGTCGGCGAACTCGACGACGTATTCCTCTACACCGTCGACGACCTTGCCCAACTCGTCGAAACCGGGATGGAATCGCGCCAGCAGGCCGTCGTCGAAGCCGAAGGCATCATCGATACGCGCGTCAACGGCTTCCTGCACTGGATACAGACGCGCGACGCAGTCCCCGTGATACGCACCCTGCGCCAGCACGCCGAAGCCGTTCGAGAAGCTGAATTGGCGCGCGCGCTCAAACTGCTCGCGCGCAGCGGCAATCCCGGCAAGGCGCTCGAAGCTCTCTCGCACAGCCTTACCAACAAACTGATGCATGGGCCGACGCGCTTCCTCAATCAAGCCGAAGGCGAACACCACGCCGAAGCCGGAGAACTCATCCGCCGCCTCTTCGACCTGCCAGATTCCTGAACGAACCAATTATGGGAGGCAGGTGAGTGTCAGCATGACTTTTTGTACAACAAGAAAGTGTTTAGTTTGCTATACCTGACGGGCAGCTCACGAAAAACGCATCCCGCCCCTGCCCGGGGGCGGGAACTGTAACCCGCACTGTAAGAAAGGAGATGGCATGAACATTTTCAAAAGGGATTCTTCCTTGCACAATTTTCAGTGGGAAAATTTGGGGAATATCAAGGAAGGCCGTGGCGATCTGGGTGAAGATATGCCGGTTCTCGTGTACAGGCTGATGCAATATACGATGCTGGACATTCTCACCAAGGATTTCGGCGCAGACAAGGCCAACGAATACTTTGTTCGTGCCGGACACCTGGCTGGTGAGGAATTCACCAAAAACGTGCTGGACACCTCGGCGGATTTCGATACATTTTTTGCAAACCTTCAAAAGGCGCTTCAAGATCTCAGGGTCGGTATCCTGCGCATGGAAGCTTTTGATGCGGAAACGGGCAACCTCGTTCTTACGGTAGGCCAGGATCTGGACTGCAGTGGCCTGCCCATCACCAACGAGACGGTTTGCAATTATGATGAAGGTTTCATCGCGGGCATCTTGCATGCCTATACCGGCAAGAAGTATTTCGTGAAAGAGGTCGACTGCTGGGCCAATGGAGACCGGGTCTGCCGGTTCAACGCTTCCATCGTCACTTGAGTTCCATCGCCATTTGAGGTAGCGGTTGCCAACCAGGGAACAGAGGAGTCAGAGAAGATTTCACATCCAATCGCTGACCAGCTCTTCGGCTATTTGCGCGATGTTTTGTACTATCCAAACCGTGCGCAATTTGATCCTGTCTCCCTCCCCGAGGACTTCCGGGAATTCGGGGAGGGACTGGTTTTCTTTATGGAAATGCTCAATGAGACCAGAAGGCTGGCCACGGCACTTTCCCGTGGTGATCTCTCTTGCCCGTTGCCAAAGCCGGACAATGAACTAGCATCCAATCTGAAATCCCTCCATGCCACCCTGAAACATCTGACTTGGCAAACCCGGCAGGTGGCAAACGGCGACTATAAGCAACGCATCAGCTTCATGGGCGACTTTGCCGAAGCCTTCAATCAGATGGTCGTCCAACTGAAGGAACGGCAGGACGCCCTGCTGGGCGAGATCGAGACCATCCAGAAACAGCGGCGCGATCTGGAACGCAGCAACAACCTCTTTGAAATTATTACCGACCGACTGTCCGAATGGATCGTCGTGTTCGACCGGAACACAGGGGAGCGGCTTTTCACCAACCACCCGGTCGAAAATCTCCTGACCAATGCCTCCCTTGAGTCCAGGCTTTACGATATTTTGTTGAGCCATATCCAGCAAAAAGAGGAGGGCGGTGTCCAGAAGTCCAAGGCGTTTTCCTTGGTCGACGACGAGGTGATTCAGTGGTTTTCGGTCACTTTCTATCCCCTGCATTGGTACGGGTATGATGCCATGGCGGCCGTGTTGTCGGATATCACTGCCAGTAAGGCCGAGATCGATAAACTGGAGGGGGTTGCCTACCGGGATGCGCTGACCGGGAAATACAATCGGCATTATGGCATGAACCTGTTCAATGAATGGGTCGAGCAGCATCGCCACTTCGCGGTCTGTTTCATCGACATGGACAAGCTTAAATACGTCAACGACGTCTTCGGCCACGCGGAAGGCGACCGTTATATCCTGCAAGTGGCGAAATTGTTGGAAGCTTTTTCCGAGAATGCCTGTCTTTGCCGGCTTGGAGGGGATGAATTCATGATTCTGGCTGCCGACATCGATCAGAAAGCAGCGGAAGATCGCCTGGAAGCTTTGCGAGATCGTCTTGTCTCAGAGGAATTGACGACGCAAGGCGGAACATCCTACAGAGGCAGTTTGAGCTATGGCGTCGTTGAGGTCACGACGGACAATGTGTTGCCGACCAGCGAGATACTGTCCCAGGCGGATGAAAGAATGTACATTTATAAAAAGGCGCACAGAATGGAACGCCGTGACACACCGGCTTGAGCAGACGCAGAATTCCCCGATTTCCTGCCACAAGCAGGATGTCTGAGGGAAAAAATGAAACAAAACATCCGCAACAGGCTTGATCGCCTCCTTGACCGCCTTGGCGAGATCGACCGGGAACTGGGCGAAGCCGACGCCACACGCGACATGGGCCGCTTCCGCGAACTCTCGCGCGAGCGCGCCGAAATCGAACCCATCACCACCCTCATCCGCGCCTTGCAACAGGCCGAATCCGATTGCACCGCCGCCCGCGAACTCCTCGAAGATCTTGAAATGCGCGAATTCGGCGAAACCGAACTGCTCGAAAGCCAGCGCCGGTGCGCCGAGCTCGAAGACGCCCTGCAACGCGCCCTCCTGCCCCGCGACCCCAACGACGAGCGCAATATCTTCCTTGAAATCCGCGCGGGAACTGGCGGGGAAGAAGCCGCCCTATTCGCCGCAGACCTGCTGCGCCTCTACACCCGCCACGCCGAACGCCAACGCTGGAAGGTCGAAATCATCTCCGCCAACGAATCCGGCCTTGGCGGTTATCGCGAAGTCATCACCCGGATCATTGGCGCAAGAGCCTGGTCGCGCCTCAAGTTCGAGTCAGGAGGGCATCGCGTGCAACGCATTCCCGCCACCGAAACCCAAGGGCGCATCCACACCTCCGCCTGCACGGTAGCCGTCATGCCCGAGGCCGACGAACTCGAAGCCCTCCAGATCAATCCCGCCGACCTGCGCATCGACACCGTCCGCGCCTCCGGCGCAGGCGGGCAACACATCAACAAAACCGATTCCGCCGTGCGCATCACCCACCTGCCCTCCGGCCTTGCCGTTGAATGCCAGGCCGAACGCAGCCAGCACAGCAACAAGGCCCGCGCGATGGCCGTGCTCGCCGCGCGGCTGAACGACGAGAGAGAGCGCGCGCGGGAAGCACACGAAGCATCCACCCGGCGCGGCCTCATCGGCAGTGGCGACCGTTCAGAGCGCATCCGTACCTACAACTTCCCGCAAGGCAGAGTAACGGATCACCGCATCAACCTCACCCTCTACCGGCTCGATGCCGTCATGGATGGCGAACTCGACGAAATCATCGACGCACTCATCCTCGAACACCAGTCCGAACAATTGACTGCATTGGCCGCAGAACCATGAACGCGCCGTTAGTGGAAACCAACATCGCCGAGGCATTGGCTTGGGCGCGCAAACGCATCCAGCCGCACGAGGCCCGTTTGCTCCTGCGCCACATCTGCCGCACCTCCGCTGCCCTTCTTGCCGCCTGGCCGGAAAAAAACCTGGCCATTTCCCAATGGGAGGACTTCCAGCATCTCGTCGGACGCCGAGCCACAGGCGAACCCATTGCCTACCTCACCGGCGAACGCGAATTTTATGGGCGCGCCTTCCTCGTCAACGCATCCGTCCTCATCCCCAGGCCGGAAACCGAACTGCTCATCGAACTGGCTGTCGCCCGCTTTTCCGCTGTTTTCCGTCCCAAGGTACTCGACCTCGGAACCGGTTCCGGCGTCCTCGCCGTCACTCTCGCGCTTGAACTCGACCACCCCGAAATCACCGCCATCGACGCCTCCCGCGACGCCCTGGCCGTGGCCACCTCCAATGCCTTGCGGCACCATGCGGGCATATCCTTCCTCTGGAGCGACTGGTACGCCTCGCTCAAACGCGAAGATCGTTTCCAGCTCATCGTCTCCAACCCCCCCTACATTGTCGAAAACGACCCCCATCTCACTCAGGGCGACCTGCGTTTCGAGCCGCTGGCCGCGCTTGCTTCCGGTCGTGACGGACTATGCGCCCTCACCACCATTATCGCGGGGGCGAGCCGCCACCTCAAAAACGACGGCTGGCTCTTTCTGGAACACGGCTACAACCAGGCTACCGCCGTGCGAGGACTCTTGGCCGATGCGGGTTTTGCCAACATTGCTTCATGGAAGGACATAGCCGGTATCGAGCGTGTCTCCGCTGGCTGCTGGACAGGATGACCCTGCCCTGATTGCCAGAAAAACCAGCTTCGGGTACAGTACGCCCCCCTGCCGGTATAGCTCAGTTGGTAGAGCAGCGCATTCGTAATGCGAAGGTCGACAGTTCGAGTCCGTCTACCGGCACCACATTAGGATGATCCTGGCACTGCCGTCATGCATGTAAGGCGCAGTCAGGGCAGCATTGCACAGACCAGGTTCACCGCGACGACACGTTGCCCAACGGGTGTGCTGCTTCTTCGAGCGAGTAAAGCATGGCCGAGGGTGCGCGCCTTCACCGACGCACGGGACAGAACTGAATCCATGTTTTTAGATGCTTGCATATTTGCAAGCATCTAGCTGGACAAGATCATCGTTGGTCGCATTGTAGGAATCAGGGACATCGTTTCATTTCACGGCGAATCCGTCGTGGAATTTGAGGCGATGTTTCACGAATCCGTCGACGGGTACATTGAAGACTGCCGAAAGATCGGTAAGGAACCGGAAAAGACAGCCAGTGGACGGCTAATGCTTCGCGTTTCTCCATCGGTGCATTGCGCGGCTCTTTCTGCTGCCAAGGCTTCAGGTGAGAGCCTAAACCAGTGGGCAGCGAAGGCGCTCGCTGAGGCTGCCGGGGCGTAATTCCAGTTCCTTTGACTGGATCATCAAGAAGAACGGCGTCTCCCTCCGCCATGCCGTCGAACGCCACGGGCGCAAACTTCGGGATGACTTGCGTGCTGGCACCTCCAAGCCTCTGTAACCAGCAGTTACCGCGTAACCCGTACCTCCTGTCCGCTTCCGACCAGCCTTACCCGCTCGCCGGGCTGGAAGTTCTCGCCCTTGTCCGCCTGCACAATCGCCAGATAACCACCTTTGTCGAGCTGGATGGTAATTTCCACGCCGGTTTGGCGGGTGATGCCTTCTTCCAGGGCCGCGCCGCCAATGCCGCCCGCCACAGCGCCCAGTACAGTCCCGACGACCGAAGTGGCGGGACCCCGGCCACCAAGAGAATTACCGATCACGCCACCTGCAACAGCGCCCGCCGTCGCGCCAACAGGGCTTTTTGTGCCCTCCAGCGCCACCGGGCGCACACTCTCGACGGTAGCGAACCGGACAGTCATGACGCGGCGCGCTTCACGGCGTGAGTAGTCTTCTCCGCCAAGACCGGAAGCGCAACCGCCCATGAGGAGCGATGCGGCGGACAGCAAGGCAATTGCCAGGATCAAACGTTTATCCATATGAGTCATGTGAAACCTCCATGTGTACCCGGCCAGGCCACCTTGGTACTTTTTTGGTCAGAGTGACTTAAAGCCATACCACCGAACACGACAAAAAAATCTCGCTTTGGACATTAGTCCTTCCCCGCTAGAATTATCTTTTTTCTTATAGACGGTCATTCCTCTGTCGTTCCGTCGCCACCCTGAGCATTGCCCTCAAGGAGAAACTTCATGTCCATCAAAGTCGCCATCAACGGGTTTGGCCGCATCGGCCGCTGTACGTTCCGTGCCATTTACGAACAAGGGTTGCAGGACGAACTCGATGTGGTGGCTATCAACGCCCCCGGTGACTTCGCCTCCCATGTCCACCTGCTGAAATACGACACCACGCATGGGCGCTTCAATGCGACGGTCGAAACCGAAGGCGACAGCACGCTGGTCGTCAACGGCAAGAAAACCCCTTTCCGTTTCACCACCAATCCCAAGGATATCGACTGGACGCAATACGGCGTGGAAGTGCTGCTGGAATGCACCGGAGCTTACACGAGCAAGGTCAAAGCACAAGCCCTGCTGGCACAGGGCGCGAAAAAGGTGCTCATTTCCGCGCCGGGCGGCGACGATGTGGATGCCACAATCGTCTATGGCGTCAATGATGATGTGCTCAAGCCCACGATGACGGTCGTCTCCAACGCTTCTTGCACGACCAATTGCCTCGCGCCGGTCGCCAAAGTGCTCTTTGGATCCGTCGGCATCCGGCAGGGATTGATGACCACCGTGCATGCTTACACGAACGACCAAGTGTCGGTCGATGCATATCACTCTGATTTGCACCGCGCACGCGCCGCGGCGGCCAACATCATCCCGACCAAATCCGGCGCGGCCCAGGCGGTGGGGCTGGTACTGCCGCAACTCAAGGGAAAATTCGACGGTTTCGCGCTACGGGTTCCGGCGCTGAATGTCTCGCTCGTCGACCTGACCTTCACCCCGGAACGCCCCACGACGAAAGAAGAAATCAACGCACTCATGACCGCCGCGGCCAATGGTCCGTTGAAAGGTGTCCTCGCGGTCAATTCCGAGCCGCTGGTGTCGTCCGACTTCAACCACACCACCGTATCCTCCACGTTCGATGCCACGCAGACGCGCATATTGACCGGCGCGAACGGGGAAACGTTGGTCAAGGTGCTGTCCTGGTATGACAACGAATGGGGTTATTCCTGCCGGATGCTGGACACGGCGCGTGCGTGGATGCGTGCCGGATGAAGGTCTCTTCCGCAAAAAGCCCCGCGCGATTGCCTTGAGCCTTGCCGGAAAACCGCCTCGCCATTAGACTTGCGAAATTCAATCGTATATTGTCGCGTTCATGCCACGTTCAGCCCCCGCCCGGTCGGTCGAATTCCACAACATGAGTCTGGACGCGGTTCTCGTTGTGCTGGATCGCGTGGACCCTGCCGGTTTGGCCGATGAAATGCACAGAATGCTCGGCGGGCGGCCGGACACTTTCAATCAGGAACCGGCCATCCTCGATTTTTCGGCGCTCGATGCGCAAGAAAAAATCGACTGGAACGGACTGTTGTCGCTGCTACGGCGTTACCGCCTGCAACCAATGGGGATACGTGGCCTGACCGACGAAGCGCTTCTTGCAGGGGCGCGGCGTATCGGTCTGGCTGTGCTCGACAGTGTGCCGATGGCAGCGGAGAAGCCGCCTCCGGCAAAAGCAGCAACAAAAGCGCCCGCTTCCGCCGAGACATTGCCCCCCCCCGGCACGGCTTCCGGCCCGTCGGCCTCCACCATGTACATCGACCGGTTCGTGCGCTCGGGACAGCAAATCTACGCGCAGGGAGGCGATCTCGTGTTGCTCTCCGGCATCAGCCCGGGATCGGAAGTCATCGCCGACGGCAATATTCATTGTTTCGGCCCTTTGGCTGGCAGGGCGCTCGCCGGGGCGAGAGGTGACGCCAACGCGCGGATCGTTGCGACCTGCTTCGGCCCGGAACTGGTCGCAGTCGCCGGTATTTACCGCACTTTTGAGCGCGGTATCCCTGACAACATCGCGGGCCGCGCGGTCGTCGTGCGCATGAAACCTTCAGCCAAGAATCAGTCCATCATTATCGAACCGCTTCAGATCAACTGAAAATTAACCACTCAAGGGGAAAAAGTGAGAGTCATCGTCGTTACTTCCGGCAAAGGCGGAGTAGGCAAGACCACCACCAGCGCGGCATTCGCTTCGGGGCTGGCCTTGCGCGGCTTCAAGACAGCGGTCATCGACTTCGATGTCGGACTGCGTAATCTCGACCTCATCATGGGATGCGAGCGGCGCGTGGTCTATGACCTTATCAACGTCATCCACAGTGAGGCCAAACTCCACCAGGCACTCATCAAAGACAAGCATTGCGACAACGACAACCTTTTCATCCTGCCCGCCTCGCAGACGCGCAACAAGGAAGCCCTCACCGAAGAAGGTATCGAATCCATCCTCAAAGAGCTTGAAAGCATGGGTTTCGATTACGCGGTCTGCGATTCGCCCGCCGGGATAGAGCACGGCGCGATCATGGCGCTCACTTTCGCCGACGAGGCCGTCATCACCACCAACCCCGAGGTTTCCTCGGTGCGCGATTCCGACCGCATCCTCGGTATCCTGCAATCGAAGTCCCGGCGCGCGCGTGAAGGCAACGAACCCGTCAAGGAACACCTGCTGCTCACCCGCTACGCCCCCAAGCGCGTCGAAAACGGTGAAATGCTGTCGTACAAGGACGTGCAGGAGCTTTTGCGCATTCCGTTGCTCGGGGTCATTCCCGAGTCCGAAGCCGTTCTCCATGCTTCCAACCAAGGCATTCCCGCCATCCATCTCACGGGTTCGGACGTATCGGAAGCCTACGTCGATGTCGTTTCCCGCTTCCTTGGCGAGCAGCGCCCGCTGCGTTTCGTCAATTTCGAGAGACCCAGTTTCATCAAACGCCTGTTCGGAGGCAAGTAATATGTCATTTCTTGGTCGTCTTTTCGGCGAAAGAAAGAAAACGGCTGCCATTGCCAAGAACCGGCTGGCAATCCTGATCGCGCACGAGCGCGCGCCGAATTCTGCACGGACGGATTACATCCCGGCCATGAAGGATGAACTGCTCCAGGTCATTTCGAAATACGTCAACGTCAATCCCGATGCCATCAATATCCAATTCAGCAGACAGGACAATTATGAAGTAATGGAGGTCAACGTCGTCCTGCCCGAGGACACCGAACCCAAACCCTTGCATGCCACCCCGCCGCCCCGCGTTTTCAGTACCCGGCGGCCACACAAGAAATCCTGAAATTCTGCGCGTACGTCATGCAGGGGCGAAAAATCTTTCGCCCCTGCGGTCGGTCGGGCCGCCCCTGCAACCGAATCAGGCCGGTCCGGTATTTTTCGCCAGCCCGGCCATGGCGTGATGGAGGTAGTAACCCATCGACCAGAGCGTGAGAGCGGCCGCAACGTAGATCAGGATGCTCCCCACAAAAGCCATGCCCACGCCCCGCACCGGCGCATCGAACAGCAACATCGGAATGGCAACCATCTGCGCCGCCGTCTTGAGTTTGCCGATAGTGGCAACCGCCACGCTCGCGGATCGCCCCTCCCTCGCCATCCATTCACGCAGCGCCGAAATCGTGATTTCGCGTCCGATGATGATGATGGACACAATCATATCCACGCGGTTGAGTTGAACCAGCATGACGAGCGAAGCGGCCACCATCAGTTTGTCCGCCACGGGATCAAGGAATGCGCCGAAAGCCGAAGCCTGTTTTAAAACGCGGGCCAGATAGCCGTCCAGCCAGTCGGTAATGGCAGCAGCGGCAAAGATGGTGGTGGCGAGCATGTTTTTATGCGCCATGCCCACCCAGGCATCCGGCAAATAGTAAACACCGATGAAGACCGGTATCAGGGCGATACGGCCCCAAGTCAATATGTTTGGAATGTTGATGTACATACCAGGACGCGATGGGCTTGCCCCCGCTTTGACGGTTCAATGCAGCGTGGAGTATATCTGTTCAGCCAGCTTACGGTTGACACCCTCGACACGGCACAGGTCTTCAATGGCGGCAGCGCACACGCCGTCCAGCCCGCCGAAGGCTGAAAGAAGCGCACGGCGGCGCACGGGGCCGATGCCCGGAATGTCTTCCAGTTTCGAGCCAAGCCTCGCACGTCCACGGCGGGCACGATGGCCGGTAATGGCAAAGCGGTGTGCCTCATCGCGGATTTCGATCACCAGGTGCAACGCCGGGGATTGCCCGCCGAGCGCCATGCCTTCGCGCTCATCCGGGAAAATCAGCGTTTCCAGCCCCGGCCTGCGCCCTTCTCCCTTGGCAACACCCACGATGTTGACCGCATCCAACCCGAATTCGGACAAAACAGCCGCTGCCGCGCTCACCTGCCCGCGCCCGCCGTCGATGAGAAGGAGATCAGGGCAAACGCCCTCTCCATCCGCGACACGGCCATAGCGGCGTTCGAGCGCCTGCCGCATGGCGGCGAAATCATCGCCGGGCGTGACTCCGCCGATGTTGTAGCGCCGGTATTCGCTGTGCTTCATTGCACCGCCGACGCACACCACGCAGGAAGCCACGGTGGCTTCCCCCATCGTGTGGCTGATATCGAAACACTCGATACGCGCAGGGACATCGGGCAAGTCAAGCGCATCGGACAAGGCACGCAGCCGCTCCCCGGCGCGGCTCGTATCGCGCAGGCGGCTTTCTATCGCCAACCGGGCGTTTTTTTCCGCCATCTCCATCCAGGCTTTCTCGGCGGCATGGCGTGGACGGGCCAGGCGTGGCGGATGTTCGGAAATTTCGGAAAGCGCCTCGCGCACCGGACCGGGATCGAGCACGATCAGCAAACGCGCCGGCAGTGGATGCATGGCGTAATGCTGTTCGACAAAAGCCGCCAATCCGTCGCCCGCGTCCAGCGTCGCCGCGCCGCTGGGGAACTGAGGCCGATCCCCGAGATGACGCCCGCCGCGTACCATTGCGATGTTGACGCAGACCAGTCCGCCCGCTTCGACCGAAGCAATAATGTCGACGTCCTCATCCTTGCGGCTTTCCGCAAACTGGCGATGCAACACCGTTTGCAGCACCCTGATCCGGTCACGGCAAACCAGCGCCTCCTCGAAGGCCAACCGTTCTGCGGCAGCCTGCATGCGCGCGCTCAGATCATCGATGACCTGGCTTGCCTGACCATCGAGAAAACGGCTTGCCAGACGCACATCGGCGGCATAGGCATCATGATCTATTTCCGCCACACAGGGTGCGCTGCAACGCTTGATCTGCGCCAGCAGGCAAGGCCGCGAGCGGTTCTGGAAAACGCTGTTCTCGCAAGTGCGCAGCCGGAAAGTCTTTTGCAGCAATTGGATGCTTTCACGCACCGCATGGGCACTGGGGAACGGGCCAAAATAGCGCCCTCCTTTCTTGAAAGCCCCGCGATGGAAAGCGAGACGGGGAAATTCATCCCCCGACAACTCGACCCAAGGATAGCTCTTGTCATCCCGGAACAGGATGTTGTAGCGCGGAGCAAGGCTCTTGATGAGATTGTTTTCGAGAATCAGCGCCTCGGCTTCCGAGCGAGTTGGAGTGATGTCCACGTGCGCGATTCTTCCCGCCATCATGGCAATGCGCACGCTGGGCTGCCTGCCCCGGAAATAGCTTGACACCCGGCGCCTGAGGTTCCTGGCCTTGCCGACATAGAGCACATGCCCATCGCTGTCGATCATGCGATAGACGCCCGGCGTCCCGGGCACGGTGCGCAGGAAAGCACGCGCGTCAAACGGCGCAGGGGTGGCAGGCGGATCTCGATCCTGGTTATCCATTTACCCGCGTGGCACCAATGCTCGCCGCGGCCATTGCCGAATGATCGGCACCCTCCTCCATAGCCAGTACGGCCAAGGCTTTCTCGCACGCCTGTACATAGGGCGGATACTGCGCAAGCGCAAGCGGGCCGGCCAGCCACGGACGCGGTACAGACACAGTCAGGGCAGCCAGGCGGGCGCGGGCAGCGTCATCAATTTCAGGCGTCCCGCGCGAAAGGAGTTCAATGACAAGATCGGGGCGATTGCACACCAGCCACATATCGCAACCCGCGCGAGCCGCCGCCGCCACCCGCTCCACGATGCCCCCGGCCACGAGCGCACCCGCCATGTTGAGATCATCGCTGAAGATGACCCCCTCGAAACCAAGCCGCTCGCGCAGGATCTCCTTCAGCCAGAAAGAGGAAAAACCCGCCGGCCCGGTCTCGCCCGGCTCGGCGTTCGGATAGATGACATGCGCGGGCATCACCCCCGCCAGTTGTTGCAGCAACTCTTTCTGTTTCCGGTATGGGGCAATGTCCTCATCCCAGAGCGAATCGAATGTGCGCTCATCGACCGGGATGTCGTGGTGCGAGTCAGCCTCGACGTAGCCATGCCCCGGAAAATGCTTGCCCACCGCGCCCATGCCCGCATCCGCCATGCCCGCCACGAGCGACAGGGCCAGAGAGGCCACCACTGCCGGATCGCGATGAAACGCGCGGCTGCCGATTGCGCGGCTTTTTCCGTAATCGAGATCGAGCACCGGCGCAAAAGAGAGGTCGATGCCATGCGCAACAAGCTCGGCGGCCAGCACGAACCCTACCGCGCGGGCCGCCGCCAACGCCCCGGCCTCATCACGCGCCCACAGATTTCCGAGCGTGCGCATCGCGGGCAGGCGCGTAAAACCGTCAGCCCGGAAACGTTGTACCCGCCCGCCTTCGTGGTCGGCCGCGATGATGAGGGCAGGCTTGCGCAGGGCGCGAATTTCGCCAGTCAAGGCACGTAATTGCGCGGAATCGGTGTAATTGCGCGCGAACAGGATGACACCGCCGATTCGGGGGTCGCACAGGCGTTCGCGTTCTTCATCGGTCAGCGCCAGACCGGCGACGTCGACCATCAACGCGCCGCGCGGCGCTTCAACAGGAAAAGAGCGCGGTTTCATGTTTCCTCCCGGCGTTCGATGACTGCAAAGGCGATGACGTAATCCTTCTCATCGGTCAGGCTGAGAAGGGCCGTCAAGGCTCTCGACTGCATGTAGGCAGCCAGTATCCCATCATATGCGAAACCGGGTCTTCCCCGTTCGTCATGCTGCACCGCTACCGCTTGCAGTGTCGCGGGCGGCGATACGCCGATGCCGAGCGCCTTGCCAAACGCCTCTTTGGCGGCGAAACGTTTGGCGAGGAACCGCGCCTGGTTGCGCCACGGCTGCTGCTGCCATTCACCCCACTCGCCCTGCGCCAGCACACGCGCCGCGAACGCTTCACTGTGGCGATCGAGCGCCGCGCGTATCCGCGCAATCTGGACGATGTCGGTTCCGATGCCGTAAATCACTCGGCCGCCTCGCGCATCAGGCGTTTCATTTCGCATACTGCCGCACGCAGGCCCACGAACACGGCGCGGCTCACGATGGCGTGCCCGATGTGCAGTTCGCGCACCCTGGCAAGCGCGGCAACGGGCTGCACGTTGTAGTAGTTGAGCGCGTGTCCGGCATTGAACCGCATCCCGGCGGCATGTACCGCCTCGCCCGCCATGCGCACGCGGTCGAGTTCCAAGCGCGCCAACGGGCTGTCGATGTCCCGCCCACTCGTATGAAAGGCGTGGGCATAAGGGCCGGTATGGATTTCGCACACGCGGGCACCGACACGCGCGGCAGCATCGATCTGTGCCAGATCGGCGTCGATGAACACACTGGTGACGATCCCGGCGTCGGCGAGGCGGGCAACGCACTCGCGCAGCCGCGCTTCCCCGGCCACGATGTCGATTCCGCCTTCGGTGGTAATTTCCTGACGCCCCTCGGGAACCAGCATCGCCATTTCTGGCTTGAGTTGGCAGGCGATGCCGATCATCTCATCGGTGGCTGCCATTTCGAGGTTCAGCTTGACCTGTGCCAGTTCCCGGAGCCGCCGCACGTCATCATCGCGGATATGGCGGCGATCTTCGCGCAAATGGACGGTAATTCCATCCGCCCCGCCGAGGTGTGCCTCCACTGCGGCCCAGACCGGATCAGGCTCCCAAGTTCGCCGCGCCTGCCGCAAGGTAGCGACATGGTCGATATTGACACCGAGCTCTATCAACGTTTTATCCTCACGTCATCATACGTTGGGGTTCGCGCGCTCATCCCAACTTGACTGTATCTTCAGATCACTGAATATCCGGCGGGACTGCAAAGGCTGCCCACCGAGATGATAGTGGATCAGCGTGCGCAGCAGACGTCCGGCCTCACGCAGGGTCTCGGCGCGGCTGAAATCATCTGCGGCCAGATCAAGGAGGGTCTGACCATCGACATGCACTCCGCCCGTGGTTTCCCGCGCGGCTTCCGATGAAGAGAGCCACGGACCGCGCTCGATGATGTAGAGGTAAGGCTCGCCGGGCTGGAACGGTTGCCCGTTGCCGTCGGAACCGAGCATCATGCCATAGCCCAGTTCGCGCAGCAGTGTCAGCTCAAAGCGACGCAGCACTGTCGGCAGGTTTTCCCCTTGCCTCAGCGCGCCGATGGCCAATTCATAGGCATCGAAGAGCGCCGGGTGCGAGTCCTCGCGCGCGGTCAGTTTCAACAGCAGTTCGTTAAGGTAGTAGGCGCAAAGCAGTGCGCGGCCTGCAAGTAGCGCCTGTGCGCCACGCCATTCTCCGCGCGTCAGGGTTCTGACTTCGCCGCCGCCCGTCCAGTCGAGCAGGAGCGGCTGAAACGCCATCAACACGCCTCGCAATTCCGACATGGGGCGACGTGCGCCTTTGGCAGCCAAGGCGACACGCCCATGATCGCGCGTGAAGGCTTCGACTATCAGACTGGTTTCGCGCCACGGCAGGGTATGCAATACCCAGGCCGGTTGCTGCGCAACGCGCTGCCTCAGGCTCACTCGTACCCCAAGCTCTTGAGCGCGCGTTCGCTGTCAGCCCAACCGCTCCTGACCTTGACCCAGGTTTCGAGAAAAACTTTGCCGTCGAACAGCTTTTCCATTTCGATACGCGCCTCGCTCGCGGCCCGCTTCAGCTTCTCGCCACCCCTGCCGATGACGATGCCCTTGTGCGCAGGCTTATCGACGATCACGGCGGCATGGATGCGGCGCAGCCGCCCTTCGGTCTCGAACTTTTCGATTTCGACCGTAAGCCCATAGGGCAGTTCATCACCAAGAAGCCAAAAAAGTTTTTCGCGCAGAAATTCAGCGGCGAAAAACCGTTCGCCTCGATCAGTGATTTCATCCTCGCCGTAGATCGGGCTGCCTTCCGGCAAGAGTTTTGCCGCCGCCGAGATCAGGACATCGCAGTTACGGCCATGCTCTGCCGAAACCGGGACGATTTCCGCAAACTCGCGCACCCTCTGCATCTGGTCGATGAAAGGCAGCAGGTGGCTTTTATCATCAAGCCGGTCGATCTTGTTGATGACCAGCACCACATGAGCCCCAGGCGGAATCGCGTCGAGCGCCGCACGATCCTCATCACTGAAACGCCCGGCTTCAATCACGAAAAAAACCAGGTCAACCCCCGACAACGCCTGGGAGACTGCGCGATTCATCGCGCGGTTGAGCGCATTGCCCCGTCGCGTCTGGAAACCGGGCGTATCGACGAACACGAACTGGACAGCCCCGGCGCTCAGTATGCCCGTCACCCGGTGGCGGGTCGTCTGCGCCTTGCTCGACACGATGCTGATCTTCTGCCCAACCAGCCGGTTGAGCAGCGTCGACTTTCCGACGTTCGGGCGACCAACAATCGCCACGAATCCGGCGCGGCTGACTTCTTTAAAACCGGAACCGGAATCATCCATGCTGTTTACTTTTTCAACTGCACAAGCGCCAGTTCCGCCGAGCGTTGTTCTGCCGCACGGCGGCTGCCTCCACGGCCAACGGTGCGCACGGAGAACTTCGGCACTTCGCAGGCCACTTCGAACTCCTGCGCGTGCGCGTCGCCCAGCACGCGGACCATGGAGTACGTCGGCAAGGCAGTCTTGCGGGCCTGCAACCATTCCTGGAGAGCCGTCTTGGGGTCTTTGCCCGGCGCAGCAGGATCGACCTCCGCCAGCAGCGGCTCGAACAGGCGGTCGACCAGCGCACGCGCCGCATCGAAACCAGCATCGAGGAGAACCGCGGCAATGAGGGCCTCCAGCGCGTCGGCCAGGATGGAAGGACGGTTCGCGCCGCCGGAGCGCAATTCGCCTTCCCCCAGACGCAGGCAAGAACCGAGATCGATGTCGGTCGCCACGCGCACAAGCGCATCCTGGCACACCATCGAAGAACGCGCCCTGGACAACTCCCCTTCACGCAAGCCGGGAAAACGTCTGAACAGCGCCATCGACATCGCGCAATTGAGCACGCTGTCGCCAAGGAACTCGAACCGCTCGTTGTTGGACTGCCCGAGACTGCGATGGGTCAACGCCTGCGCAAGCAGAGCCGGGTCAGCAAAGGCATGGCCAAGTTTGCGTTGTAAGCGGTCAGTAAATTCTGTCATTTGCGGCTGTGCTGGCTTGAAGCCTTGAAATCAAACGACAGGCTGATATTACTGAGAAGCGGGGCCTTGCGCGTGTATTCGACCTCGACCACAGTCTTCCCGCCCTGCTTGCGGAAAACGAGGTCACGCGGCTTTATCAGGTCATCGATGCTGTCGATCACGGAGCGGCGTTCAAAACTTGCCCGCATGTCGGATTCTGACGCGCCGTTATTGCCCTCGTCGGCCACCAGCCCGATGATGCGTTCAAGCGCGTAATACTCCTTGTATGGCCCGACCATCCTGAAACCAATAAGCAGCGCGCCTGCAAGCAGGAACGCCACGAAAAACATGCCGATCAGGCTGATGCCATACTGACGGAATCTCATCACAAACTCCCCCCGCTTCAATATCACCAAAAGCGCCCGATGCGCCCCGGATCGTCGAAATTGAACCAGATGAAGAATGCCCGTCCAACGATATTCTCGTCAGGAACAAACCCCCACACCCGGCTGTCAGCACTATTGTCGCGATTGTCACCCATGACCCAATAATGCCCTTTGGGGACGATACAACTGAAACCGTACGCACTATAAGTGCAATTTTCCCGGAAAGGATAACTCATCGCCTCTCTCACAAAAGGCGGTGCCTGCTGCTCAATCAAGATATCGTGCTCGACCTCGCCAAGCTTCTCGGTGTATTTTGGCAAGAGGTAAAGCTTTTCGGGATGACTATATTTGGCAGCGTCCACCGTCTCGAGTTTTTCGCCGTTGACGGTAAGCCTTTTTTCGAGGTACTCGACCGTGTCTCCCGGCAACCCCACCACCCGTTTGATATAACTCTGCGACGGGTCACCTGGATAGCGAAAGACCATGACTTCACCGCGCTTCGGCGTATTGATGTCGATGATCCTGGTGTTGATGATCGGCAACCGGATACCGTAGGTGAATTTGTTGACCGCGATGAAATCGCCTTTCAGCAAGGTCGGCATCATCGATTCGGAAGGAATTTTGTATGGCTCGACGACAAAGGAACGCAGGCCGAAAACGATCAGCACCACCGGGAAAAAAGCAGCCCCCCATTCCACCCACCAAGGCGAAGGCGCATCGGGAGCGCGACGCGGACGGGCATAAAGGCGGTCCACGCACCACAAACCGCCGGTGATGAGCGTCAGAATAAACAAAATCAGGGCGAAATCAATACTGGATAAATCCACATCGTCTCCAATCGCTTGCAGAGGCGCGAATGATACCGTTGCTCAGCCTAAAAGGGCAGAGCAATAAAAATGACGAGGATGGAAAAGCCGCCAAATCAAAAACAACGGCCGGATTAAAACGCCCCGCCACCAGTGCCTACACTGGCGGCGGGAACTGCTGGCATCAGTTGACTTTCAACTGCCCGCCTCTGCCCATGCCGCCCTTGACGTCTTGCGCCTTGTAGTTACGCAGCGCGACAATCATCTTGTTGTAGGCATCGACGAACGCGACCACGGTTGCCTTGCCTTCCGGCGTAGCCGAAAAACCGCTCAGCGTGCCGCCTGCGCTAGAGCCAAAAGCACCCAGCGCAGCGCCGAAGTTGGTTGCCGTGGAGCTGCCTTCGGATGCCGCAATTTGCACCGACGAACGGATGTCGAACAGCGTCAACGTCACCACCGACGCCCTTGCCGTCACACCGCCGGCGATTCGGCCAATCCCGCCACCAATCAGCCCACCGAGTGAACCCGCCACGCCGCTCACCGGAGAATTGTTGATGATAATCGACGGTTCCATGTAGTAATCAGCCGCCACGCGCTGCCCCGCATGCTGGTTGGAGCCTGCGCGGTATTCGCCTGAATTGCGCTGCATCTCGGTAATCCGCGACATGCGCGCGTCGACCTTCTGGTTGCCGACCGACGTGATGACAAAGCAGTTCGACTGCTGGATCGCCAGGCGCAGCATCGGCTCGATGGTCGTTACTTTGGTAGTGCTACCGAACTGGCCGTACCAATCGGCGTTGCGCCCGT
>JAISPJ010000062.1 GCA_031274995.1 Azoarcus sp. | reverse complement strand
GACTTTATTGTTTCGTGACGCGCTTGGACGCCAGCAGCCCGACTTCCGTTGCTTCCAGCAAGCGCGAGGCGCTGCACCGCAAAGCATGGGCAATCCTGAGAATGACGGGGAGCGTGGGGACATGCTCGCCCCGCTCGATTTTGCCTAAGTGCGAGCGTTCGACACCGGCCAAATGAGAGAGAGTTTCCTGCGCAATGCCTTGGCGGGTTCTTTCTTCTCGCACCGCTGCCCCAAAAGCAATAGCAGATTCGGCATCATAAGTACTCGAACCTGCGGGGCGGCCACGACGGATCGTCTGCTTCTCCATCGCTGGAAGCGTCGGCGATAGCGATGGGAAAAACCACGTTAAACTTAACTCAAACCAAAACCGCTTTGTCTTTGTTCTATCCGTAGAAGTTCTTGTGCATAGCTGCACATATCTAGCCTATGTACCGCGCCACAATCTCTATCCGGTTGTTCCCAAGTGTTGACGCGCACCAACAGCGGCGACACAAGCGGCTCACCGTGGCCGATGCGCACATCCATTCGGACACCCAACTCCACCCATTTCCGACTACCGGATGCGGAGATTGACAGCATCATTCGCCGCACAAAATACGGCAAATGGCTTGCTCTTGCGGCGAATCAGGTGTTTAATCTCCGCATGAATTACGGAGAAAATACTTACATCTGGCAGGGCGACGACTGGCCAAACTGGCGCTACGACCTGTCGGCGCTGACCGAATTGTTGACCACCGTCAGTCGTGCCCAAGGTGTGCTGCTGGGCCGTCTGGCCGATGTGGGGCTGGCGCTGCGCGATCAGGCCAGTCTTGCAGTGCTGACCGAGGATGTGGTCAAGACCAGCGAGATCGAAGGCGAGGTGCTGAACGTCGAGTCCGTGCGCTCGTCCATCGCCCGCCGCTTGGGCGTGGACATCGGTGCGGTTGCGCCAGTGGATCGGCACGTCGAAGGCGTAGTCGAGATGGTGTTGGATGCGACCTCGCGCAGTACCGAGCCGTTGACTGTTGAGCGCCTGTTTGGTTGGCACGCGGCGCTGTTCCCGACTGGCTATTCGGGTATGAGCAAGATCGCCATCGGCCAGTGGCGCGACGATGCCGACGGGCCAATGCAGGTGGTTTCCGGGCCTGTCGGGCGGCGCAAGGTTCACTTTCAGGCACCATCCACCGACGTGCTGCCCGTTGAGACAGCGCGCTTTCTGGCATGGGCAAGCGAAGATACCGACGAGCCTGCACTCATCAAAGCGGGTCTGGCGCACCTGTGGTTCGTGACGTTGCATCCTTTCGACGATGGCAATGGCCGTATCGCCCGCGCCGTGGGCGACCTGTTTCTCGCCCGCGCCGATGGCAGCCCGCAACGCTTCTACAGCCTGTCGGCGCAAATCCAACGCGAGCGCAAGGACTACTACGACGTGCTCGAACGGACGCAAAAAGGTACGCTCGATGTGACCGGCTGGCTATCGTGGTTCCTCGCTACGCTGGGCCGAGCCGTTGCCAGCGCACAGACCACGCTGGACGCAGTGTTGCTCAAGGCTCGCTTCTGGCAACGCTGGGCTGGCACGCCGCTGAACGAGCGGCAGGCAAAGCTATTGAACCGCCTGCTCGACGGCGTCGAAGGCAAGCTGACCAGCAGCACGTGGGCAGCCATCGCCAAGTGCTCCCCCGACACCGCGCTACGCGACATCACGCAGTTGCTGGAGTTGGGCGTGCTGAAAAAATCGCCCAGTGGCGGGCGCAGCACCAGCTACGAACTGTCGGATTGACATCGAAATCAGTTCGTAGCGATCCGAAATGGAGCTGCGATTCGTTACGGCCAGATTGCCGCAAAGTGCCAAAGTCTTCACCGACGCCCATTTCAGTTCCTTTCCACTGCTCACGCCCCCGCCTGTGGCGGCACTGGCGGCTTAATACCAGGGTGATAAGTCGCGTCAAACACCATATCCGTTAGCCATCGTTTGAAATTCTGGTTGTCGCTGAACTGTTTGAACAGTTCGGTGTGATCGGACAGTAGCTCCAGCACAACGCGGTTAGTCCTGAAATGCCGCCTTCACCGCATTTTTACTGTAGTTGATACCATTGTAACTTTTCGATTTTCCAACAAACGGTAACAAATAAAACATGCGAGTCATTCTGCCCATCCTGATCTGCGCCTTTTGCGCGGGGATCATCCTGGCAACCGATACCAACAAGGATTTGTTTCTGGCGTGGAACGCGGCAGCGCAGTGGCTTTCCCCTTTTCTCTGGGCCGGAATCACCAATCTAGGCAATACGTTCGGCGCTTTTTGCTTGCTTGCGCCCACACTCGCAAAGCACCCACGCTGGACGGCGGCGGCGCTGCTGACAGTGCCATCCGCCGGTCTCTTTACTCATGCGATCAAACGATTGGCCGACCTGCCTCGCCCGGCAGCAATCCTTCCGCCCGAGACGTTCCATATCATCGACTCGACGCTACTCGGGCGTTCCTTTCCTTCCGGGCATAGCGTGACCGCTTTCGCAGCCGCTGGCATCCTGGTGTTTTGCTCCCGACGAAGGTTAGCCTGGCTCGTCCTGCCTGTCGCAATGCTGGTCGCGTTTTCGAGGATTGCGGTCGGGGCGCACTGGCCGCTCGACCTGTTTGCCGGGGCAGCGGGCGGTTGGGCTACGGCGGCGCTGGGCTGCGCGCTCTCGGCGCGATGGCGGTTTTGGGAAAATGCCCACGGCCAGCGTATCCTTGCCGGTACCGTGTTTTTTTGCGCGTTGATGTTTGTTTTTGAACAAACGGGCTATCCACGGGGGGACTGGATGCAATACTTGCTGTGCGCCATCGGCCTCCTCGGGGCGCTTTATGCCATGTGCCGTCCGGCAGCCTTGAGAAAGCAATCCTCACCTTCAGGCCAGGAGGGCTCGAAACCGTGAAGCGCGGGATCGCCATCGCGCTCACGCTGGCATTCGCGCTCTGGTTGCTGCTGGAAAAACAGCAATGGGCAGCCATTGCCGCAATGCTGGAGCAACTCCCCGGCCACGCGATCGGGTTGGCGGCAGCGGGTTTTTTCCTGAGTTACCTGCTGCGCGCGGCGCGGGTCCACGATGAATTCCGCCACGAAGCCAATGGCTGCTTCGGCGCTTGCCTGCGCATCGTGCTTCTGCACAATGCGGCGGTGAACATCGTGCCGTTTCGCGGTGGCGAGGCGGCTTTTCCCATCCTGCTCGGCAAACTCTTCGGCACCCCGCTCACACGCGCACTGGCGTCCCTCTTCTGGTTTCGCTTGCAGGACGCACTGGTCGTGACCGTGATCGCGGTCGCGGCCTGGCCGGGTCTGCCAGCCGCGCTACGCCTCGCGGGCGTGGCCGTGCTCGTCATTTTTGCCTGGGCATTGCCACGGTGGGCACGACGCCCGCATCGTCCACCCGGAGAGGGCAAGTTCGCCCGCCTGCGCGAAGCTTTCGCCGAATCAACCAGACATGCCCGCTTCGGCTGGCTATGGACCATAGCGAACTGGTCGGTCAAACTCGCCGCGCAGGCGTGGCTGCTGGCCGCGCTGCTCGGAACCGGTGTGGGCGTAGGCGTGGCAGGCGCGTTGGGTGCCGAACTTGCCGCTATTCTCCCGGTGCAGGGCGTGGCAGGATTCGGCACTTACGAAGCCGGAGCGGCGGCGGCGCTTCTGCCCAATGGCATTATATTTGCCGAAGGGCTGCGCGCGGCGCTGGCGCTGCATCTTTTTGTCATTGCCAGCTCCGTGTGCGCCGGTATCATTGCCGCACTGCTGCCAAAAACTCGCCGCCCCTCAACGGCGAAACCGTCCGTGCCCAAGTCCGAATCCGAATCCAAATCCGAATCTGCGAAAACCCAGAACCCATGAGCCAATTTTCCCTCCCTTCCGCCGAACCGCAAATTCCGGCTTCCCTGCCGCGCCATTCCCTGTCTATCGTCGTGCCGATGTACAACGAGGCTGAAAACGTGGAACCGCTCCTTGAACGCATCCATCTTGCGCTCGAACCCTACCCGTGGCCGTGGGAAGTCGTGCTGGTCGATGACGGCAGCACCGACGCCACGCCATCAGAACTGGCGCGTTGCGCGACCGTCAGAGGCCCGCATGTGCGCATCATCCAGCTCAGGCGCAATTTCAAACAGACAGCGGCCATGCAGGCCGGCATCGATGCCGCGCGCGGCAGCGTCATCGCCACCCTGGACGGCGACCTGCAAAACGATCCCTTCGATATCCCCCGCATGGTCGGGCGGCTGCTCGATGAAGACCTCGACCTCGTAGCCGGTTGGCGCAAGGATCGCCAAGACAACCAGCTTCGTAAAATTCCGTCACGGATCGCCAACCGCCTGATCGCCCGGATGACCGGCGTACATTTGCGCGATTACGGTTGCAGCCTCAAGATCTTTCGCGCCAACACCCTCAAGAGTGTGCGGCTCTACGGCGAGATGCACCGCTTTATCCCCGCCTGGCTGGCGACGGTGACGACACCCCGGCGTATCGCGCAGGAAGTCGTCGCTCATCACCCGCGCATATTCGGACAATCCAAATACGGTATCTCCCGCACCCTGCGCGTCGTCCTCGACCTCATCTTTGTCTATTTCTTCATGCGCTACCGTACCCGCCCAGGGCATTTCTTCGGCGGCATCGGTGTCGTATTCGGGACATTGGGCATCCTCATCCTCGCCTATCTTGCCGGGGTCAAAATTTTCCTTGGAGAAAGCATCGGCGCACGCCCGCTGCTCTTCGGCGGTTTCTTTCTCGTCATCGCGGGCGTGCAAATGGTAACTTCCGGTGTATTGGCCGAATTGCTGACACGGGTTTATTACGAATTCAGCGGCACGCATGCTTATCTGGCAGGCGAAGTGCCAACGCCCGCCAAAGATGAATGCTGGCATTTGCCCGCCTCCGGCAACGAGAAAGGAAAACCGTGACATGGCGCAGAACCGGGGGCTGAACATCCGCACGATGTTCATCCTTGCCCTGCCGCTGGCCGCTTTTCTGCTGCGCCTGGGGGGTGCGCCGCTATTTGATGTCGACGAAGGCGCGTTTTCCGAAGCCACGCGCGAAATGTTCGAGCGGGGGGATTTTCTCTCGACCTGGCTCAACGGTGCGCCCCGTTTCGACAAACCCATCCTGATTTACTGGTTGCAAGCGGCAAGTTACTGGTGCCTTGGCGGCATCCTTGGCGTTGAATGGGCATTTCGCCTGCCTTCGGCGCTTGCCGCGATCGCCTGGTGCTACGCCGTCTGGCGTTTTGCCCGTCCACGCTTCGGCCCGGATACGGCGCTGGCGGCACTGTCCGTCGCGGCAACCGCCATCGGGACTTTCGCCATTGGCCGCGCCGCCACGGCGGATGCTCTGCTCAACCTTCTGCTGGCGCTGTCCCTGTTCGACGCGTGGCGTACCCTCGAATCCGGCTACAGCCGACGCGCCCCGCTGTTGCGCTGCTACGCATGGATCGGCCTCGGCATACTCACCAAAGGCCCGGTCGCCCTTCTCGTGCCGGGTGCCGTCACCTTGCTCTACTGCGCCAGCCGCAAGGACTGGCGTATCTGGTTACGCGCAATGTCCGATCCGCTGGGCTGGCTGATCCTCGCCCTTCTCACCGTTCCCTGGTATGCAACTGCACTTGCCGTACATGGACAGAATTTCATCGACGGCTTCATCTTCAAGCACAACGTCCAACGCTTTACCGGTACGCTCGAAGGCCACGCCGGGAGCATCTTCTACTACATCATCGTCGTTCCTGTCCTGCTGCTGCCCTGGACAGGACCTCTTTTCGCCAGCCTGCTCGGGGCAAAAGCCGACATTGCCGGTCACAACGGCCAGCACACCGGCAGCAGCCTGCGGCGCTATCTATGGATTTGGGCGGGGTTCGTCGTCATCTTCTTCTCGTTCTCAGGCACGAAGCTGCCGCACTACGCGCTCTATGGCGCAACGCCCCTGTTCCTCCTCATTGCCGCGCATCGCGATGAATTGCGAAGACCTTTCGCGCATCTCGCCATGCCTACCGCATTGTTTGCCTTCGCTGTCGGCCTGCCTGCGCTGTGTGCGCTCCTTTCCACGACCGGGGCAGGCAACGTTTTCTACCGCGCCCTGCTCGCCGAAGCCACCCTGCGGGCAGACGCAAGTTATTACGCCATTTGCGGCGGCGCGCTGCTCATCTGGCTGCTCGTCCTCTTCACGTCCAAGGAAAAAGGCACGTTGTGGAATCGACTGCTTTTCGCGGCGTGCCTGCAAACGGCAGTGCTCGCTCTCGCGCTCGCGCCCTGGCTGGGCGCGACGTTGCAGGGGCCGGTAAAAGAAGCCGCCCTTTTCGCCCGAAGCCGCCCGGAACCCGCCGTACTCTGGCAATTACGCACGCCCAGCGTCAGCGTCTACCGCGATGCCGTCACTCCCGCACGAGCGCCGGAAGCGGGAGAAATCGCCATTACCCGCATCGACCGACTGCCGGAGCAAGGCTTCGAGATATTGCACGAGCGGGCCGGTGTCGTGGTCGTGCGCCGGACGGCTGATGAAGCAGAACCTCAATAAATATGCCCCGTCATACGCAGTTCGGAGGGAACGTACAACGGGGCGAAGAGGGGAACCATGCCACAAACAAACAGGCAAGTACCATGCCAACCAGTGTATATTATTGAAATAATGAAAAATTTCTAAACATATTATTTTTCGTTGTAAAGTATTCCGACATACCCGTTATCCTTGGGCTTGGCGCTTTTGATGAGCAAATCAGACAGTTTCATGGCACATTTTCAAAAAAAATACCCCCACGAAATGGGAGATACCCTCGGAAATACACCCAAAAACACTCGGACACAATGGGAAAATATGGGACTACCTGAGACTCAGGAAACCCTAAAACGGCTTATTTTTCAAGGTTTTTTGTGCCGTATGGGACTGTATGAAACAGATAGTTGGGGCGACATACCGGAATCGAACCGGTGACCACTAGAGCCACAATCTAGTGCTCTACCAACTGAGCTAATGCCGCCGCCGTAGGAACCTCACCAACGCGAAGCCCATAAACCATATGGCCTGCCCGGCAGGGATCGAACCTGCAACCCCCGGCTTAGAAGGCCGGTGCTCTATCCAATTGAGCTACGGACAGACGATCTCTGCGGGCAACCGGGGTGAGCTGGTCGGGGTGGAGGGATTCGAACCCCCGACATCTTGCTCCCAAAGCAAGCGCGCTACCGGACTGCGCTACACCCCGAGAAACGAGCATTCTGCCGCGACTTTTATGGGCCGTCAATTGCTACGGACAGAAGAACCGCGTGGTACATCGGTATTCTACCATTTGGAATTACGCACAACGTGCGTATGATGCAAAGCGCGGGCGGCGCAATGCAAAGCAAAGCAAAGCAAGGCAATGACAAAGCGCCGCGGCGGGGTTCAGGAAACGCTTCCGAAACCCGTCATGGAATTTTAATGACAAACAGATTTCGAAAACATCAACAATCCAATCCGGGCTCACTCAGAATGTCCCCCGCTTGCCGGATACTTTGCGCCACACCTATTTTTGAAAGGGTAAACCCATGCTTTCACTCGCTTTGCCTAAAGGCAGCCTTGAAGAACAAACCTATAAGCTGTTCGATGCTGCCGACTTGAAGCTTTCCAAACCGGATCGCGGCTACAACCCCATCATCAACGACCCGCGGGTCAAGAAAGTGAAGATACTGCGGCCGCAGGA
>JAISPJ010000035.1 GCA_031274995.1 Azoarcus sp. | reverse complement strand
GTGGCGAGACAGAAGTTGGCCAGACCGTGTTCGTGCGTGACGAAGTGATCGACGGCATCGCGCCCTCGCTGCCCTTGGAAATCATCGACATCTGACCTGATTCCCCAAACCCCTCGTTTCAACCCTGAAGCCCGCCTCGATGCCACCGCATCGGGCGGGTTTCGCATTTCTGGAGAAAGCCAATGCCTGAAGAAACCCAACCTGCCGCCCTCGTCGAAAACATGCTGCTCTTGCGCCGCGAGGATTTCGACGACCTGCTCGACCGCGCCGCCGAACGCGGAGCCGAGCGTTGCCTTGCTCATCTTGGACTCGAAAACGGCAACGCTGCACGCGACGTGCGCGAACTGCGTGATCTCTTGGCCGCGTGGCGCGACGCGCGTCGCACGGTATGGCAGACCTCCATCCGCGTCATCACCACCGGCATCCTCGCGGCACTGCTGGTTGGCGCGGCCATCAAGCTCAAGTTGATGGGAGGCGGGCAATGAGCGCCAAGCCGATACTCTGTCTGCTGCCCGACTGGAAGCATGTGCTGCGCCGTGCGTGGAGCATCCGCCTCACCATTCTGGCTGCCATCTTCACGGCGGCGGAAGTGGTGGTGCCGCTGTTTGGCGACGTGCTGCCGCGCGGCCTGTTCGTGCTGCTGGCCTTCACCGCCAGCATCGGCGCGGCGCTGGCGCGTCTGGTGGCGCAACCGGAGATGCACCGATGAGCGCGCCGACGAACAAACCGCGTAGCGCGGTCGCCGTGCTGGCACTCTCGGCGGCGGCTCTGGTCGGGATCGTACTGCACGAAGGCTACACCGACCGCGCCATGATCCCGGTCAAGGGCGATGTACCCACCATCGGCTTTGGCTCCACAGAGGGCGTGAAGCCGGGCGACAAGACCACACCGCCCGAGGCGCTGGCGCGTGCTCTACGCGATGCGCAGAAGTTCGAAGGCGCACTGAAATCCTGCGTCACGGTGCCACTCGCCCAGCACGAGTACGACGCCTTCGTGAGTTTCTCCTACAACATCGGCAGTTCCGCCTTCTGCAAATCCACGTTGGTCAGGAAACTGAACACCAGGGACTACGCCGGAGCTTGCACCGAGTTGCTGCGCTGGCGTTTCTTTCAGGGCAAGGACTGCGCCGCACCGGAAAACGTGCGCCTCTGCGGTGGTCTCGCCACCCGGCGGCAGGCCGAGTACAGGCAGTGTCTGGGAGATGCGTCATGAGCGTGATCCAGTGGCCCTACCGGATGCTGGCTTTGGCGGCGTTGGCAGTTGCGCTGCTGGGCTTCGGCTGGATCAAGGGAGCCCGCCATGTCCAAGCCCAATGGGATACGGCCATCGCCAGCCAAGTCCTGCAAGTCGCCACGGTACGCCAGCGTCAGGCCGAAGCCACCGTCAAGGTCGTCACCGAATACATCGACCGCGTCCGCATCGTCCACGAAAAGGGCGACACCATCATCAAAGAGGTTCCAGTTTATGTCCCTGTTCAAGCCGATGCTGCTTGCCGCATCAACCGTGGCTTTGTGCGCCTGCACGACGCTGCCGCCGCCAATGAGCTACCCGAAACCGCCAGCGATGCTGATGCGCCCACCGCAAACCTTGCACTCTCTGCCGTCGCCGCAACCGTCGCCGACAACTACCGAATCTGCCACGAGAACGCCGAGCAACTGAGGGCGCTGCAGGCGTGGATTCAAGAGATGGCTCCGTCATCCGAATAGCGGGCATTGCCTTCGCAATTGGCTGTACCGCAACGCCTGCGGAAAAACCATCCGAACGCGCTTGGCTTCTCAACCAGACAGCGCGTTCATGTCATCCGTAACCACCACGGAGCAAACACCATGAGTACCCGATTCAAGAAAGCCGTCATCGACGATGTCGTGACGCAAGGCATCGACTCATCTCTGCAAGATCACCTGCTCGACCTGTTCGAGTCGGCGATGAAATCGGTGGCCACAACACTGGTACGTGAGGCCAAGTTCGACACGTCCGATTTCGCCACGGCCAAACTGCGTGGTTGCGAGGGTTTTATATTGTTGGTAGGCCGCGCTCGTGCCGATTCTCGTGATAGCTGGTACGGCGCATTCCAGCGTGGCGATGAACGACTCGACGTGGTCGGCCATCTGGAGTAGTCCTCACTCGTCCGTTTCTGGCACATCCCAATCGGCCGAGCGTGCCTCGCCAGTTTGGTAGAACTGTTTTACCAACTTCACGTACTCCAAAAAATCCTTGTTCTCCGTGGCCAGCCGGTTGACCATGTCCCAATCGATCTCGTCGCGTTCGCGGGCGGGAATCAGCACTTGACTGTCGGCGGGGTTCTCCACGTCCAGCTTGATGAAACCGATGCCGTGGGCCGCGAAGAGCATTCGCAATTCCTTCAGCGTGTCCTGCCCGCCGACCTCCGCCGCGACCAAGTAGCCGAAGTTGGCCCACGAGGAATTCGACACCGCTTGAAAAAAGCATTCGCGCACGTTCGAGCGGTTGATCAGCAACTTGGCCTCGAACGACCACAGCTTGGTGCGCTTGTCGGAATACGCGTTCACGCAATCGCGCACTTCACGGTGCCAGTCCGCGCCCAAATCTTCCATGCCGACCATGTCCGGGTACAGCCAGTGGTTGCCGTTTGGCCCGCGCTTGTTCGATGAGCGTTTCTCGTCGATGCGCTTGGCGTACAGGCTGAATTCTTCCCACAGATAGCGGGACAGCAGCGGGTACAGGGCTTGCTCGTCGAGTTTCGGTTGCCCCGTGGTGCCAGAAGGCGCGGCAGCCTCGCTTTCGACCGCCGCCACCTCGGCGCTGTCGGATTTTTCCGAGTAGTAATACTTGCGCGGACGACCCTCGGTCGTTTTCAGCTCCATCTGCTTCTTTTGCAGACGCGGCATTTGCGAGCTGATTTCCCTGACGATCTGCTGCATCAGATCAGCGTCCGTTTCCAGTGTCTGGCTACTGTCTTTTTTGGCCTGACACTCAGCGGGGAACGTGATGAAAACCCAGTCGGCAATCTGCCGTGCTGTGAACTTTTCCTCCGGTCGATCCTTCAGGTAGCCAATGACGGCCTTCACAAGATTCAGTGCCATTTCAAATCCTTAGTTTGACGGATGCAACGAAGAAGATGTGCG
>JAISPJ010000022.1 GCA_031274995.1 Azoarcus sp. | reverse complement strand
ACTGCCACATCAAACCTGACTTGGTGTTGATCTATCGAAAACCGGACGATGACACGTTGCAGCTTGTGCGCCTTGGTTCGCACAGCGAACTTGGCCTTTGACCAGTGGCCTTGCTTAATCCAAATGGCCCCCGGTTACACAACTTCTTGTTCTAGGCCGCATAAGGAGGCGCGGGCCAGCGGATTTCATCGAGGCCCGCAGTGGCAAGACGTACTGCATGGAAACCCGTTCCTATCGAAATCGCCTGTTTTGACCTTGGCTATCCTATCCCCGCAAGCATCGTCCCGAGCACCGCATCTGCCACATCCGGGCGCAAACAGTCGATTTCCACGTATTCCGGCCAGTGTTCGCGGAACTGGCGTTGCCAGGTCAGTTGTCGTTTGGCCAGTTGCCGGGTGGCGGCAATGCCGGTCTCCAGCAGTTTTTCGCCGTCAATTTCGCCGTTCAGATAGGCCCATGCCTGCCGGTAGCCGACGGCGCGCATCGAGGCCATGTCAGGGGTGAGCCGGTAACGTTGCCGGAGTGTGGCGAGTTCGTCGGTTAGTCCGTCCGCAAGCATTTTTTTGAAACGGCAAGCGATACGCGCGTGAAGTTCCGAACGCGATGAAGGGGTTAGAGCCACCGTGACCGGGCGGCAGGGCAGGGGGCGTGAGGTGCGCCGGGCATGAGCTTCAGAGAGCGGTTTGCCGGTGGCGAGGACGATTTCCAGCGCACGCTGGATGCGTTGTGCGTCATGAGGTTTGAGTTGGGCGGCGGCGACAGGATCGAGGCGGGCCAGTTCGGCGTGCAGGGCGGGCCAGCCTTCTGTTTTTGCGCGGTGGTCGATTTCGGTGCGCAGGGAGGCATCGGCCTGCGGCAGATCGGAGAGCCCTTCGCGCAGAGCTTTGTAATAGAGCATGGTTCCGCCGACGAACAGAGGGATACGGCCCTGCGCGGTGATTTCTGCCATCAGCCGGTGGGCATCGTCGCAGAATTTCGCCGCCGAATAGCTTTCAGTCGGGTCGATGAGGTCGATCAGGTGGTGCGGGCACGCCGCTTGGTCGGCAGCGTCCGGCTTGGCTGTGCCAATGTCCATGCCACGATAGACAAGCGCGGAGTCGACGCTGATGATTTCCACGGGCAGATCACGCGCCAAGGTCAGCGCGCAGGCGGTTTTGCCGCTGCCAGTGGGGCCGGGAAGAAAAAGGGCAGGGGGGAGGGGAGGTGCGGAAGACACAAGCTTCGGGTTTGTTTTGAAGAGATGTAATTTACTGATTTTAAGCTTGGAACACCTTCTTTCTGTCGCGGACGGTGACATTGCCGCCGCGTGCGGTCATCATGTGAGTTTGATGAACCGCCGTTGCCGCCCCGTGTTTTCCATCTTTTTCTCAAACCGTTTTGAAAACCTGCTCGATGCTTTGCTGGCGCGGATGGGGGGGCCGAACCGGCAAGGGCCGTTTGCGCGTGTGGAAGTGATCGTTCCAGGGAGTGCGCTTGAGAGGCGCGTCGAATTGGCAATGGCGGATCGCTTCGGGATCGGTGCGGGGGTGAATTTCGATTATCTGGCGCAATGGTTGTGGCGGCAGATCGGCCATATCGTGGAGGTTCCCGATGTCTCGCCTTATGGCCCCGGCGCGTTGGTTTGGCGGATTTTTGCCGCACTGGAAGGGGATTGGCTGAGGAAACATGCGCGGCTGGCGCGTTACCTGGAAGGGGCGGACACGCGGCAGCGTTTTGAATTGGCCGGGCGGTTGGCGCGTTTATTCGATTTTTATTTGTGTTACCGCCCGGAGTGGCTCGAAGGGTGGGCCGTCGAAAAGACCGCGCCTGTGTCCCGGGAAGGAACTCTTCACGCGGATGAAGCCTGGCAGGCGGAGTTATGGCGGCGCATCGTTATCAAAGGTGAATCCTGGACGTTCCGGTTGCCGTTCATGAGTTTTCTGCGTCGCGTGGCGCGGATGGAGGATGCCGATCTGGCAAAGGCCGGTTTGCCAACCGCCGTCGAGGTGTTTTGCCTGCCGAGCCTGCCGCCGCTTTATCTGGAGGTGTTGCGTGCGCTGGCGCGAGTGACGGATGTGCAGTTGTATGTACTCAACCCGTGCCGCGAATACTGGTTCGATATTGTCGATGCGCGCCGGCTGTCGTGGCTGGCGCGGCGGCATCGCGACCGTTTCCATGAGACGGGCAACAGGCTGCTGGCGGCTTGGGGCAAGCAGGCGCAGGCGCAGATCGAGTCTTTGTTCGAGGGCGAAAACCTCGTGCGGGAGGAGGCACAGTTCACGCCGCATGCGGGCACTCATTTGTTGGCGCGTTTGCAGAATGCTTTTCTCGATTTGCGGGAACTCGAAGCGGGCAGCATCCGCCCGGACGAACATGACCGCAGCATCGAACTGCATTTGTGCCACTCACGTATCCGCGAACTTGAGGTATTGCATGACCGCCTGTTGGGGTTGTTCAAAGAACGGGAAGATTTGCGCCCGGATGAGGTCGTCGTCCTCACGCCCGATCTTTCCGCCTGCGCGCCGTTGATCGAGGCGGTATTTGGCACTGCACCGCGGGAGCGGTTCATTCCATGGCGCATCACGGGGCAGGGGGGCGCACAGGAAAATCCGGTTGCCCGTGTGCTCGATGACCTGCTGACACTGGCGGCGGGCAACGCGCCCGCGAGCCGGGTGTTCGATCTGCTGCGGCAACCGCTGGTGGCGGCGCATTTCGGGCTGGCTGAATCCGCGCTGAAGCAGGTGCGTGACTGGATGCGCGAGGCAGGCATCTGTTGGGGGCTGGACCCGGAACAGGCGCGGGCTGCTGGAATGGGCGATGGGCATACCGTTGAGGCGGGGCTTGCCCGATTGTTTTTGTCCTGGGCGGCGGGAGAAGCGGCCGGACGTGCGCTTTTCGCCGGGCAGACCGGCATTCGTCACGCCCCGCAGGGCAGCGCCGGGCTGGCGTTGGGGATGTTCTGGCATTACGCCCGCGTTCTGAACGGTTTACGCGCCGCACTGCTGCAAACGCACGACGCCAAAGGCTGGCGGTCCGTATTGCTGGCCTCGCTCACTGCTCTGATGGGGGAGGCGCCGGAACATGCCGAAGAGATGCGCGTCGTGCGCAGGGCAATCAACGCGTTGACCGACGATATGGCCGTTGCCGATTCCGGTGAGCAGGAGGCAGGAAGCGCGTTGCCGCTCGATGTCGTCCATCTGGCCCTGAGCGAGCGGCTCGATGATGCACTACACGGCGGCGTACCCGGTGGCGCAGTCACATTCAGCGCCCTGGCTGTCCTGCGCGGCTTGCCGTACCGTGTGGTGTGTGTCATCGGCCTGGACAACGATGCCTTTCCTGCCCGTGAGCGATCTGACGAATTCGACCTTATGGCGGCTTTTCCAAAGAAGGGCGACCGTCAGCGCCGGAACGACGAGCGCAATCTTTTTCTCGATGTTGTGCTGGCCGCGCGTGACGTGCTGCATTTGTCCTGTGTCGGGCGTAGTGCGCGGGACAACGCCGAATCGCTCCCCTCCGTGTTGGTCGACGAATTGCTCGATACGCTTGCCGCCGCCTGCGCCGAAAGCCCGGAACAACCGGACTCGATTGCCAAAGCCCGTGTCCGGCTGATCGTGGAGCATCCGCTGCAATCTTTTTCGCCGGACTATTTCGTGACGCAGAGGAAAAGAGACAAACGTCTTGAAAGCTTTCGCAGCGAATTCGCCCACGCGCTCGATGAGCGTTTTCGCCGACAGTGCGCCGCCGTGAAAGGAACGCGCATGAAGGCTCATTGTTTTGAAGAGGGTGAAGACGACGGCGGCTATGAAGAGGAAAAGGGCGTTGGCGGACCGTTTTTCACATCTCCACTGCCGCCGCCGGGCGAAGGCTGGCGTTGTGTCGATCTCATCCAGCTCAAGCGTTTTTTCGCCAATCCCTGTCATTTTTTACTGCGTGAACGTTTGGAACTCGATCTTCCTTCCAGCGAGGAAGAACTCACCGATGTCGAGCCGTTTGTCCCGGACTGGCGGGCGAGCCGCGCTCTTGCGGCCCGGTTGCTGCCCGTTTTGTTGGCGAGGGAAGAGGGGGAGGAGACAATCGACGATGAAGCGATTTTTTCCCTTGCCCGCGCCGGGAACGAATATCCTGCGGCAAGCTTGGGAGAAGGGGCGCTGCGCCGTGAGCTGGGTTCCCTGCGCCGCTTTGCCGACCGGGTGAACGCGGCGCTCGTTAAACCCCGTTGCCCGGTGCATACCGTGAAACTTGGGCAAACGCTCCATACCGGCAGCGAAATCGAAACCTGGGAACTGCGGGCCGCATTCGGCGCGTTACGGGCGGAAGGGACTGTTGCTTACTGGTACGACGACCTTCGCGCACGCAACGTGCTCGCGGCCTGGATCGACCATTTGGCACTCTGTGCCGCGCCACCGCCGGGAGTGGAATGCCGGTCCCGCAGCTTGTTGCGCAAGGGCGGATTCGTGCTGCATCCCTTGCCTGCTACCGAGGCGCATGCGCACCTTGGTAATTTGCTGTCGCTTTACCGCGCAGGACTGCGGGAACCGCTACGCTTTTTCCCGAAATCGGCCTGGGAATATGTTCGTACCGTCCGGGAGGACGATGCGGACAAGGCACGCAAAGAAGCGTTCAAGAAATGGGACGGCGGCGACTTTCCCGAAAAGAGCCACGCTGCCTATCGGCTGGCCCTGCGCGGCCTGCGCACAGAAGAGATTCTCGATGAAGTTTTCCAGAAAAATGCCGAAACCGTGTTTGGTGCGCTGTGGGAGGTTTTTGAGGAATTGCGTTGAAGATGAATGGGCCTAAAACAAGAAGTCATGTCACAGAGTGCCATTTAGCTCAAGTGCATAAAACCGATGCCGCCCGCCGCCAAAGGCGCACACATTTACACCAAATGAACCTACATCTTCGGAGAAAGGTCATACCCCTTCAACTGGCTTTTCTCTATTTTCAACCGTTGTAATGCGATTAGGCTGGTTAAGCGTGTACAACCTCTGCCGAGATAGGCTGCACCGCAAGCCGTAAGCCCATCGTTTTGAGGATCGCGGCTAGGCTACGGATTTCCGGGTTTCCGTCAGCAGACAGAGTTCTGTAAAGCTGTGTGCGGTTAAGTTGTGCTTTCTCAGCCACCTTCGGCATACCGCCGAAGGCTCTGGTCATTTGGCGGAGTGCAACCAGCAACTCGGCTTGGTCGCCGTCCTCAAGAATGCTGTTGAGCAGTTCCAGCGCATAGGCTGGATCGTTGCTGAAGGCTTCGGCCATCGCTTCGTCGTGTGTTCGATCTTTCATTGCTCGTTCTCCTGTTCCATATTGCTGCGCTGCTGCCAGTCCTTCCAGTATGCACACGCCTTCAAAATGTCTGCTTTCTGCGAACGCTTTGTTCCTCCGCAAAGCAGCAAGATCACGCTTTTTTCTGCCTGTGCATAGTAGATTCGGTAGCCCGACCCCAAGTCGAGGCGAAGTTCCCATACCCCATCTTGGCAAAACTTATGATCGCCAAAATTTCCTAGCTCAACACGGTTAATGCGTCGGTCAATGGCGATCCTCACCGTGTTGTCCTTCACTTGGTTACGCCAGTCCATGAACACATCGTGCCCGTCACTGGTGAGGTAGTGCTTTATCTCGAACATGCTTTATTGTCGTTTATAAACGAAGATATGTCAAGGGGCACAATGATTCCAGCAGTCCTGATAGTGCCTCTCCATATGTCAGTCTGGGCTCCAATCTCCCGCATTCAAGGGAACAACCTATTGAAACTCAACAGCTAGACCGCCTCGAAACCCATTGTCGAGTACTCCGCATTGAACCGCCCGCGCCAGACCGAGCAGAGCGTATTGTGCGCAGCGCCGCCCATGCTTACGAAGATCGCTTTCACAACGGTATTTTTGAGAACCTGCCAGCAGAAACACGCGAGCGGCTGGACGCCTTATTGCGCCCTGAGAACAGCAGCCAAGAAGATGAACAAGGCGAAAGCACGGGGAAAGCCCCGGCACTCCTCCTGAAGCTACGAGCCAGCCCAGGCCGTCCAAGCCTTGCCAGCGTACAGGACGAATTTGGAAAGTTGGAGGCTGTACGCAGTATCAATATTCCAGACAATCTGTTCAGCGGGGTTCCGTCGGGTATCTTGGAACGCTGCCGACAGCGCGTGGTCGTTGAAGTCCCTGGTGACCTTCGGAAACATCCTGACGCACCCCGGCTCACTTGGCTCGCCGCATTCACTTATCTGCGTTCGCGCAGTTTGACCGATGACTTGGTAGACGTGCTGATCGAAACCATCCACCAGATCGGCGCGCGTGCCGAGCGCAAGGTCGAAAAGCAATTTACTGAAGATATGAAGCGGGTCACGGAAGCCATTCTGCGTCGCTTCACAAAGCATAATGTGCAGCACCCCACCTACAAGGCACTTGCCGAGTTGGGCAAGGCGATCAAGACCATCTTTCTGTGCCACTATCTGCACGAAGAGGCGCTGCGCCGGGAAATCAACGAGGGGTTGAACGTGGTCGAGCAGTGGAACGGGGCAACGGACTTTGTATTTTTTGCACGTAAGGGCGAACTGTCGAGCAACCGCCGGGAGGATCACGAAATCAGTATGCTTGCGCTGCACTTGATCCAGAACTGCATGGTCTACGTCAATACTTTGATGATCCAGAAAGTGCTTGCACAGCCGCACTGGCAAGGCAGAATGACGCCACGGGATTACGCGGCACTGACGCCGCTGATATGGGAGCACGTCAACCCGTATGGGAAGTTCGAGCTTGATATGGAGGCACGGATTGACCTTGCTTAACCGGCAATCAGGGCTTATGCACCTGGTCTAAATGGCACTTTGTGACATGACTTCTTGTTCTAGGCCGAATGACAGGGACCGTGTGCGGGCGGTTTTTCGCCCCTACGGCTGCTGTGCTGTTGATGCGTTTGATGGCGGAGCCGGTTTTTTAATTACTATGGCATCAAAATCGCGCAAACCATTCTTGACCCTGGGATCGCCGATCCAGCGGGTGTATGGTTTAAAATCCGAGTTTATCAGGCTCTTTTCGGGTTGAAAACGGTCGTAGCTCAAGCCTGCGAGATCAGACCATATATGAATTAAATGGTCACTGCTGTAAGGACGGTCAAGCATCGAACCGAAATCGGACGCGGACGGATGTGTTTTTCTCCATTCAGGCGACATCCAGAGCACAAAAGGGATGGCGTACATATCCAGGGTCGGGTTCTTTTCATTTCGCCCACGTACCGTGTGGGTGGGATCATTGAAAACTTCCTCGCCGTGGTCGGAAAAATAAAGCAAAAAACTATTTGACTGATTTTTTGAAAGGAAATCTATCAGACCGGATAGGATAAAATCATTATAAAGCACAGCGTTGTCGTAGCTATTAAATATTTCGGCCTCATTGTTCGACAAATTTTCCGGCACATGGTCGCGTCCGGTGAATATCTCGTATTCCTTCGGGTAGCGCAGGGAATATCGCGAATGAGTACCGAACAGGTGCAGTACGATAAATTTTTTCGGTGCGGAATCGGCCAGTATCTCGATGAAAGGCTCAAACACCACCTGATCCGGTTGCCCTGCGGTCTGGGCACGATGGTTGTTCAGATACTTCGCAATATCTGCCTGTTGCGAAAACGCAGACAACAAGGTATTGCCTGCGGATATGGTCTGCTGGTTTGTCACCCAGAAAGTTTTGTAGCCCGCCTGTTTCATGAGGTTCATCAGGTTAGGTTCGGTCAGGTAACGATCCGGTTCTTCCTGGCTGGCAAAACTCAAAGCTTGTTGCAGAATGTCGACCGTATATGGGCGCGAGGCAATAACATCACTAAAAGCAAACAACTCACCTTTTTCTTTCAGCGCATCAAGCTTTGGTGTCGTTTTGCGTGGGTAACCGTACAGGCTCATACGTCGGCTGGTGGTGGATTCTCCAATGACCAATACCAATGTGCGTGATGTATCCCCATTGCGATCAACGAGATCATCCAGTGGAGATAAGGAAGAGTTTTTGAGCAGAAGACTCTGCACATTATTGAGTTGAATCCGGTACTGCAAATATCCCGCTAAAAATTGCCACGGCGCAGTAGTTTCCATCCTGTTGAATAACTTGTTCGTGCTCTCCTCAAAAGTCGCCTTGCCGTTCATGTAGTCGATGTAGGGCGTACAGAGATTAAGGGCGAGCACGGCGAATGCTGCACCGGCAGCAACAGGACGCGGTAAATATACCGGGCGTAAACGTTTCCAGATCAGACAGGCAATTACAGTATAAACAACGATTCCGGCCAGCAGTGGGAGGTTGATGTATTGGCTCAGAAACTCCTGTGATTCTTGGGCGTTTGTCTCAAGAATGATGAATATGATGCTCTGAGAAAATTCGGTTCCGTAAATAATCCAATAACTCAGACTGACAACCGAAGCCGCCCATAGAATGACTCCAATAACGGCGCTGATTTGCTTCGTAAAACGGGGAAACAGTAAAACCGGCGCAAGCCACATGAAGCTCATGAAAAGTGCGCGACGAGAACCAACGAACCCCGCTGATGGTATCAGCAGGGCTTGTGTGACGCCGGAAAAATACCAGAAAAACAGGAACAGCCAGCCGAGCCCGACCAAGTTGCGTTTTGGGGTAGAACAAGAAGTCGTGTCACTAGAGGCCATTTCGATCACGCCAAGTCTATCCGGGTGTTCATGTCGAGGTCGAACTTTCCATACGGGTTGATGTGCTCCCGGATCAATGAGTTGACAGTGGGGGACAGGCGGCGCCGAACCCGAATACAGTGAGATTTTTTTTGCGTTTCAGGTAAGGCTCGAATTCGCGCACCTTGCAGTCTGCCGCTTGAACTGCTGCGTCAGCGTCAAGATAATTGTTTTCCACGAGCAGCAGGAAGGGGGACTGCTGCGCCTGTTTCTGCTCCACTTCCGCCCGGTTGAGCATGGGAATCGTGCGTCTGGCGTAATAAATGGAACGCTCGTCCAGGGCGACGTAGCCATACACCGGCGTATCGCGCACCTCCGCGATCCATTGCTCAAACTGCAACAATCCTGTGTAGCGATAGTCGAATACCCGTGCCTCACCCACGGTGTAGAAGCTCGCGTAGCCGAGCGGCACGAGCAGGCCGAGCGCTGGCAGCAAACGCTTCCACGCGGGACGGACCGTCTCTGTCAGCTCGCCCAGACGTTTTCCGGCAAGTAGCGCGATGAGCGGATAGGCAGGCAGCAGGTATTTGTTATGTTTGTCGCTGGATACGGTAAAGATCAGCAGTGGCACGGCAACGGCGATGATCAGCGCGGTCAGCCGGGTGTCGTTTTTCCAGCGCCGCCAAGTCGCGCGCGGCGCCGCCAGCAGCAACAAGCTGGCAGGCAGGAAATCGACCAGTACCCACCCGAAGTAGCTAAGCAGCGGCTTCGAGTCCGTGCCGTGTACCTTGTCGAATATATCGCGCTGCATCGTCGCCTGCCAGATATCGAAGCCCAACTGCATGCTGACCGCCAGAAACCACGATCCGCCCACCAGCAGCAGTATTCCCCATCCCACCGGATCGTACAGGACCTGCCAGGCACGCTTTTCCCGATAGACAAGCGCGTAGGCCAGCAGCGGCAACGTGACGAACAGCGGCCCCACCGGCCCCTTGGCGAGCACAGCGAGGCCAAGCAGAAAATAACTCAACAGTATCCAGCGGCGCCCCGCCTGCTCCTGTATGAAATGCAGAGCGGCCAGCAGTGCGCCAAAGCACAAGGCGGTCAGCAGCATTTCGATTTCGGCGCGGCGGGCAAACATTGCGAAAGAGGCGTTGGCAATGAGCAGTTGGGCGGTAAACAGCGCCGCCCACGGGCCGAAACGCCGCAGCGCGTAGCGGTAGGCGGCAAACACCACGGCGACGGCGGCCAACGCCGACGGCAGACGTACCGACCATTCATCGACGTTGCCGAGCAGATGCGACGCGGCGGCGGTGAGCCAGTAAAGCAGCGGCGGCTTTGTGATGTACAACTCGCCATTGAGGCGCGGCAACAGCCAGTCGCCGGTGGCGAACATGGCTTGGGCGGGGAGGGCGCGACGCGCTTCGTTAAAGGAAAGCAGGGGAATATCGCCCAAGCCCTGGAAAAAACAGACGAAGCCGATCAGCAGGGTCAGCCATGGCAACAGCCAGTGCGGCTTTTGCTCGCTCGCGGTCATTGCCGTGCTGCCTTCGAGCCGGAGATCACCACAGATAAGGCACCCACCGGCGCTACGCGAATTTCTTCCACCAGCGGGCGGATATTGCCGGCTTCGTTGCGTACGGGAATGACAACGGAAAGATAGCGGACCGGAACTGCTTGAGCGGAGATGGGAGTTATTTTTGCATTCATGCCGCAGACGACGCTGCCTGGATCATTTATGGAGAATAGCTCCCGCATTTTACATTTTTACGGACTTTTGAGCCGGTAGCTCTGGCTGACAAAGGGAGGCTCGGCAACTCCCCGGCGCTGGTTGACAAGAACGGCAAGCAGAAAGCAGACGTTGCATGTGAGGTTGAGGAAACGAGGGATTTCGGGGGGAATCTCCCGCCGGTTTTTCTTCTCTTTTTCCTCTTCTTCCACGCGAACGAGGCAGCGCAGCGCCTTCTTGGCAGTAGATCGGGCCTGGTGCAGTTCCGGCACGGGGGCAAGGCCGCGCGGGAGGACGAAACTTTTCAGGCGATCCGGTTCATGGGTTTCGATTTCCTGCCGAAAATGACCATGGCGCACATGAAGCCAGTCGAAGTCGTCTTCGGTGACGGCGGGTTTTCCCCGGATGGAACCGTTAGCGTGCAGGGCGAGCGCCTGGAGGCGGTCGAGGTCAGGCAGAAGGTCGGAGAGTGTGGCGTCCGTTTCCGCAGCGGAGAATGCCATGCCAAGTTGGGCAGAGAGTTCGTCGGTCAGAACTTCGTAATCGGCCAGCCAGCCGGGGTCGTTGATAAAGCTGTAGCAACAGCAGAGTTTGGAGCGGTCTTTTTCTGATTTCATGGGCGCGTTCAGGCAGGCAGAATGATGGGAGGCGAGTGGGCCAGATCGACGTGGATGGAAACACCGAAAGCATCCGACAGGTTCGCTTCGGTCAGGACGGTTTCGGGCGGGCCGAAGGCATGGATGCGGCCTTGTTTAAGCAAGCAGAAGTGATCGCAATAGCGGGCGGCCAGCGCGAGGTCGTGAATGGCAAGGATGACGGCGCGTCCTTCTCTGGTGTGTTGCCGCAGGATATCCAGGATTTTGCCCTGGTAGTAAAGATCGAGGCTGGCAACGGGTTCGTCGGCAAGGATGATGCGCGGCACGCCCGCCAATACCCGCGCAAGCCAGACACGTGCCTGTTCGCCGCCGGAAAGCTGGTTGATGTTTTTCTGCGCCATGTCCTCAACCCCGGTTTCCCGCATGGCTTGATGGATGGCGTAAATGTCACGGTCACGCCAGGGCAGCCGCCCCAATGCAACAATTTCCTCGACGGCAAGCGCCCATGCACTGTCGCAGAACTGTGGCAGGAAACCGATTTGCCGCGCCCGTCCGACAGGGTTGAAGGAGTGCAGGGGAATGCCGGTGAAAAAGATGTCGCCCCCGGCGGGAAGCAATCCGGCCAGACTTTGCAGGAGGGAGGACTTTCCCGCGCCATTCGGTCCGATAATGGCGAGCATCTCTCCCGGTTCCACCGTGAAAGAGACGGAGTCGAGGCGATTTTCCAGCGTCAGATTACGAGCTTCGATCAGAGCCATTCCCTGCGCATTTTCCAGATGAGTCGGATGAAGAGAGGCGCCCCGATAAGGGCGGTGAGCACACCCAGGCGGATTTCACGGCCCGGTGGCATGAGGCGGACGGTCATGTCCGCAATCAGCACGAGCGTTGCGCCGATGGCGGCGGCTGGCCACAGCAGGCGATCCGGGCGGTTTTGTGCCAGCGGTCTGGCCAGATGGGGGGCAATGAGACCGACAAAGCCGATGTTCCCGGCGGTTGCCACGGCGGCCCCGACCAGAATCGCGGCCCCGAGGACGATGACACGCCCGCCTCGCCGGACATCCAGCCCCAGACTGACGGCGACTTGTTCGCCAAGGGAAAGGGCTGCGAGCAGTGGCCGTTGCCGCCAGATGAGCGCAAAACCGACAACGAGTGCGGGCAGGAGAAAGGCGAAGTGCGCCATACCGCGTTCCGAAACGGAACCGAGCAGCCAGAAGACGAGCTCCTGCATGGCGAAGGGGTTGGGAGCGAAGTTGAGCACGGCGGCAAGCGCCGCGCCGGAAAGAGAGGCAATGGCAAGCCCGGCCAGCAGCAACAGCGCGGGCCGTCCCGATCCGGCAAGCCAGAGGGTAAGGAGGAGCGTCAGCCCCGCCCCGGCCAACCCGGCCAGCAGGGGAGCGAAGACGCCCAATCCCGGCAAAACAGCAAAGTAGAAGACGGATGCGGCTCCCAAGGCAGCGCCCTGACTTGCGCCGGTCAGGCCAGGATCGGCCAGGGGGTTGCGCAGCAGGCCTTGCAGGGCCGCGCCGGAAAGCCCCAGAGCCGCGCCGACGCAGAGGGCAAGCAGGGAGCGTGGCAGGCGGATTTCTCCCATGACAAGGGCCGGGATGCCCGGCTGCCCGATCAGCCAGTCGAGTAACCCGGCCAGCACAGGGACAGGCGCGGAGCCGATGGACAGCGACAGTAAGAACGCCACCATCAACCCCGGCAGGAGAAGGGCAGGGGCAGGTGGAATTTTTTTTGTGATTGTTGAGAACTTCATGGCGTGTTCGCTCCTTGTTCTTTTTCTTCGAGTTGTCGCGCAAGGTGGCCGAGTTCCCGCATGAGTTCCCAACTCCAGGGGCCTGGACATTGCCATCGCCAGTAATCGGTATTGAGGCGTAACGGCGGGGGATTGAGCGCCTGCCAAAGAGAATGCCCGGCAAAACTGTTTGCCAGCGCTGCGCCGGACGGGGCCGCCCAGAGCACGGCATCCGGTGGATCGCGGGCGATTTGTTCGAGGTCGAGCCGGACAAGGCCGGTTTCGGTCAGGTAGTTGCTCCAGCCGGAACGGGTCATGAGGTCGTCTTCAAAGGTGCCGCGCCCGGTTCCTATGGCATTTGCACCGAGCAACAGCAGGCGTCTTTTGCCGGGTGTTCGCACAGGAGGCACATCGATGACGGCACGTTCGGGCGGCAGTCCTGCGTAAGCAAGAAATTGGCGCTCATAATCCTGTACTTCTTTGAGCGTCCCGGGCAACGGCAGGACTTCGACCCGGAACCCCAGACGGCGCAACTGTTCGCGCAGGTTGATAGCAGCGTATTGCCCGGTCAGCACGAGATCGGGTTTGTAGAGCGCGATGCTCTCCAGGCTTCCGTCGTGGGAAGGCCAGGCATCTTTCATCCATGGGGCCGGATGGAAAGGCTGCGAGATGCGCTGCATCGGGGAGAGTGCCGCGACACGTTCCCGTTCGACGTGCAGGGCCAGCATCCAGTCTGTACACAGGTCCAGCGAAAGGATGCGCCGAGGCGCCAGGGCTTGGGAGAAGGCTACCGGCGCCACGAGAAAAAAGAGAAGAGTGATGAGAGCTTTCATCGGCGAGGAGAATAGCGCACGCCGAGGAAGGCATTGAGGCCTTCGGTACTAAAGTAGCGTGCCGTTTCGTATTTCTTGTCGAACAGGTTGTTCAGGCGGCTTTCCAGACGCAGTCCGGGCGTCAGTGCGTAATTGGCCGTGAGGTTGACGAGGGTATAGCCGCCCATGGTTTCCATGCTGCCGGGCAGGTCGTAGCGTCGTCCGACGGCGACCGTCTCGAGGCCCGTTTCGAGCTTGTTCCAGGTGTGCGCGAGCGAAACCGTCGCTTTGTTGCGGGCGCGGCGGGCAAGCTGCCTGTGCAGCGCACCGGGACTTTTGTTTTCGGCGTTCAGCCAGTCGTAGCTGGCGTTCAGCCGCCATGCGCCGAAAGTACTCTGCCACGTGAGCGTAACGCCTTCGAGCAGCGCCTTGTCGACATTTTCGTTTTGACAATTCCACATGGCATCGCACATGTAACTGATCAGGTTTTTGATGCGGTTGTGGTAGTAGGTGGCAGAGGCCAGATGCGCGCCCTTTTCCCACGTCAGCCCCATTTCGGCGTTTTTTGATTCTTCCGGCTTCAGGTCTGGATTTCCGCCCCAGCCGGGACGATAGAGGTCGACGATACTCGGAGCGCGGAAGGCCGTGCCGTAGGCGGCATGCGCTCGAAGAACTTTGCTCAACTGATAGCCGTAAGACATGCCGAATGTGTTCTTGCCGCCGAATTCGGAATGTCTGTCGCGCCGGATGTTGGCCTGCCAGCGGTGATTCCCGGAGTTCGCCGTCCATCCGGTCAGCGCAGAAGTATTGTGAAATTCCGGGGCATGGTCATACAGAACCGGATTCCACGCGGTCGGATCGGTATGTGGCCCGGTCGTCTGTTTCAGGCGCTCAATGACAAAAAGCGCACGACCCAGCGGCAGGTCGACATTGTTTTGCCATGTCCACTGCCGGTTTATCGTCCGCGTATGGGTTACACCGCCGGCGGGTACATTCCAGGTGTTGTAATCGTCACGCTTGTCTTCGGTTTCACCATAAGAGACTTCGCTCTCCCATGCCCTCAAAATACGATTACGGCTGAATAGTCGCCATTGTCCGATTTCGAAGTGTTCGCGGTAATCGTAATCGCCGTCCGAAGGCGTGACCTTGTTCGGGTTTAACGGATCGTATCGCGGCCCGCCATCGTAATGCGCAACGCCCCGGTTATTCCGGTAGTTCAGGCCGATTTCGTGCCCCTCGGCAGGCAGAAAGGATGCCGATGCCGCGCCTCCCGTATTGCGGTAGGCATCCTTGTCGGCATCCTTGTTGATGCCATCCCTGCGGGCAGAAATGCCGCCCGTCCTGAAGTGGTTACCTTCAACCCGGAAGCGCCAGTGTTCGTTGCCGCCGGAGAGCGAAACGTTTGCCCGCTTTGTGTCATGGCTGCCATAGCCGATGAAGGCGTTGCCCTGTAATCCCGGCTGACCGCGCCGGGTGATGATATGGATGACGCCGCCGATAGTGTTTGCCCCGTAGAGCGAGGAGACTGCGCCGCGCAGGATTTCAATGCGTTCGATGTCGGCGAGCGGCATGAAACGCAGAAGCGAAGCGGAGCCATCAAGTGTATTCAGTTCAACGCCGTCAATCAGAACTTTCGTCTGGTTGTAATTCGCGCCGCGCAGGTAAATGCTGGAAGCCGTTCCCGCCCCGCCGGATTGGGTGATCTGCATACCTGGCTGGCGGGAAAGAAGATCGATGATCGTACCTTGGCCGGCACGTTCGATCTCTTCGCTCTCGATCACGGTGACATCGGCAAGCACTTCGTTGGCACGCATTTCCTGCCGCGTGGCGGTGACAACGACAGGCGCGAGTTCCTGAGTTTCGGGAGCCTGCGCAAAAGAGGGCAGGGGGAAGGATAGACAAAAAACAACGCCCGTCAGGACGGCCAGTGGATGTTTGCGTGACGGCATGGCAATCTCCATCCGGTCCGCGTCCCCGCAAACCGGAATCATGGTGATGAAAAGGGAGATGCCCTGCGGGCAGTACAACGTAACGCCCCGGCGGCGACATGAACCGGTGCGCCGCAAGCCCCGCGGCACTTCCCAATCGGTTCGCATCGGGCCGGTATCCGGGCTCGCAAGTCTTGATCCGCCGCCTTCCCAGGCAAGAGTGCCCAGTGGCATGAAGGCGAATCCTCACTCGCTTACCGTTGCGGGGGCAGCAGCGGCATTGCGCCCAAGGGACGCGCACCGCTTTCCCGTTTAACCGCTGGCCGGAAAGCCAGCGGCACCAGAGTGCGAAAAATGTGTCCCGGCCTGCCGTGCCAAAAATAAAAAACCGTGCAGCAGATCGAAACGGCGCGTAGCCTACACGGGACGAAGGATGAGGTCAAACCAGGCTGGGGGTCATCAGGAGGCCATCATATGGGCATCACGATCATTTTCATTCATGGCGCACAACACGATCACGCCTGCTGGATGGCGCAAAGCCGCTGGTTTGCCCGTTGCGGCTGCCGTGTATTGGCCCCGGATTTGCCTGGGCATGGTACACGCGCGGGCGATGCCTTGCCGTCTATCGAAGCACAGGCTGCGTGGGTCGTCGGCCTGCTCGATACAGAAAACGTTGCACGGGCACACCTCGTAGGGCATAGCATGGGTTCTCTTGTGGCATTGGAATTTGCAGCCCGATTCCCCCGGCGCACGTGCTCGGCCACACTCGTCGGCCCCGCGCTGCCTATGCCGGTTTCACCCGTATTGCTGGAACTGGCACGCAAGGATGATCCGAAAGCGATGGAGATGATTAACCATTGGTCGTTTTCCGTTGCTGGCCGCCTTGGGCACAACGGTTTGCCCGGCCTGTGGATGCCCGGAATGAACAAACGCATCATGGAACGGCAGGGGGCAGGCGTGCTCTACACCGACCTTTCTGCCTGCGATACTTACAAACGCACGATGGAAAGCCTGGCCGGCATCGAAGTGCCAATGCTCATCATCGCTGGCGGGCAAGACAAGATGACTTCTTTGAAATCTGCGCGTGCCATTACTGGAGCATTGCCACAGGCGCGCATCAAAGTCCTGCCCGATTGCAGTCACGCGATGATGATTGAGCGTCCTGGCAAAGTGGTGGATGCGCTGAAAGATTTCATTGAAGAGGTGGAGGGCCGGGAAAACGACATAACGTGCAGGTTTGCGCACATCAGTTCTTTTTGAACAGCCTCCACATCGCTGTCGCCTGAGTTACACCGATGATGACAGGTACTGCCAGCGCGGACGCCGTTATCATGGACAGAATGAACATCGTAAACATGTCATTCAGAGGGGCTGGCTCGCGAACGTTCAAAACGATTTCCTCGTCGGATATGCTACTCATCGAGAACATAAACCCGTCAATTCACCAAAAACAAAACCCCCCGCTCAGGCGTAAGGCATCTACACTTGAAGGGAGGGCGAAACACCTTTTCGGCCAGAAACGCGACTTGTGCCTGTCTGCGTAATCGGGGCCGGCGGCTGCTTTGTTACTTGGTTTCAACAGCAGGCGCGGGTTGCTCCTCTACAGCAGCAGGAGCCGGAGCTTCCCCAACAGGATCTGGCGCAACGTCAACAGCCGAAGGCTCCGTTGCAGGCGGTACATCTTCCACTGGAGCCGGAGGTTGTTCAGCGGGGATGGCGATCGGTTCGCTTACAGGAGCAACAGTCGCTTCTTCCTTCTTGCTATCGCAAGCAGAAACGATAAGAGCCAGCAGGGCTGCAGCGAGGAGAGGATATTTCATGTTGTTTTCCTTTGGGTTGGTGAGGAAGATAAATCGTAGCGAGGATAACCACCCCCACGCTATGAGGTTTTTAATTCTAACATGCATCCATCTATGTTGAATCACAGAATCTTGCAGATAATGGGGAGAAACTCTCGGGCGAATCGAGACACGTTTGTTGGTTTGTCGTCGGGCTTTTTGTTCAGGCCCCCGTCGTGGAGGCGGGGGCGCGTATCGGACGCGCCGACGCGCCGGATGAAGGTTCGCGGTTAAGCATTCAATAGTCGAAAGATTGAAAAGCTCTTGCTTTCCCATTCGATTGTACGTACAATAAGTGTATGGAAATTGAATTTGATCCGGTCAAGGATGCGCTAAACCAAAAGTGGCACGGTTTGTCTTTATCTTTGGCTTCCTCGCTGGATTGGGATTATTCCTTTTGTTGGGAGGATGATCGTTCAGACTATGGGGAACAGCGATTTAATGCGCTTGTGCCGTTGGGTGAGGCGTTGTATCACGTCACCTACGTTGAAAGGCATGTGATGCGGGTCATAAGCCTTCGGGAAGCTGATAACCGGGAGAAAAGACGTTATGTCGGATACTTTTTTTGAAACTCGTGACGGTCGTCGCCTTCGGTTGAACTCCGAAGAGAAAGACGCAAGGATTCACGCTGCTGCAATGGCTGACCCTGATGCATCCGTTTTGACGGATGAGGAATGGGAGCGTGTATTGCCAAAAGTGCGCATAGGCCGTCCGCCGAGTAACACACCTTTGAAAGTGCCGGTCACAATGCGTCTGGATGCGGATGTTGCCGATTATTTCAAAGCGTCGGGGCGGGGCTGGCAGACGCGCATCAATGAAATTCTTCGCGCGTGGTCACAGTCACATGAATTGACTGCACCTTAATTTTCCTTTCTCATCATTCCGTCAAGGGCGGTCGATCCGGTTAGAAGTCCGGCGGTCGCCCTTGGTATTTCTACTAGGCGGCGCGCCGTCATGTGGCATGATTTTCTTCGTGTTTGTTTACATAATGCAAATTATGGTCCTTTTAGACGTTCCAAAAAAATGCGCAAGGCACGCAGGCTCACTGCCTCCGGTAATGGCCAGAGTAAATCTTGTCCATCTCCAATTCGGTCACATCAAACCCTCCTTTCAATTTTCATTATAGTCCATAGCAGGAGCACCTCGCAGAAACGCAGGGCGACCACCGGACGAAGACTGATAGCGCGAATTCGAATTATTTCGGAATGATCGACGAAAGTTAAACAGTGCCGCCGAATACTTCCTTTGCCGCTGCCAGCGTGGCGTCGATCTCGGCCTCTCCATGCGCGGAGGAGACGAAACCGGCCTCAAAGGCCGAGGGCGCAAAGTAATGTCCCTTCTCCAGCATGGCATGGAAGAAACGGTTGAAACGCTCACGATCCATCGCCATGACTTCTGGAAACGTTTCCGGTGCGCGCGCACTGAAATAAAGCCCGAACATGCCACCCACGGCATCGGCTGAAAAAACCACTCCGGCGGCTCGCGCGGCGTCAATGAGCCCTTTGGTGAGTCGGTGCGCGCGCGCGGCCAGCGTCTCGTAGAAACCCGGGACGCGGGTCAGTTTGAGCGAGGCCAGCCCGGCTGCTACCGCCACCGGACTGCCGGAAAGGGTGCCCGCCTGATAGACGGGGCCAAGCGGGGCGATTTTCTCCATGATGTCGCGCCGACCACCGAAAGCGCCCACCGGCATGCCGCCGCCGATAACTTTGCCCAAGGTAGTGAGGTCGGGAAGGATGCCGAACAGCCCTTGCGCCCCTTGCGGGCCGACGCGAAAGCCCGTCATGACTTCATCGAAAATCAGTACCGCGCCGTATTGCGTGCATAAGCGCCTCAGTCCTTCCAGAAAACCGGGGCGGGGACGCACCATGTTCATGTTGCCGGCCACGGGTTCGACGATTACGGCGGCAATCTCTCCGTCGCGTGCTTTGAAAGCGGTTTCTGTCCCGTCGAGGTCGTTGTAATCGAGCACGATGGTGTGGCGGGCGAAATCCGCCGGGACGCCTGCCGAAGACGGATTGCCGAAGGTCAACATGCCGGAACCGGCCTTGACCAGCAGACTGTCGGCGTGTCCGTGGTAACAGCCTTCAAACTTGATGACGGAGTCCCTTCCGGTATGCCCTCGCGCCAGCCGGATCGCGCTCATCGTCGCTTCGGTTCCTGAACTGACGAGCCGCACCATCTCGACCGAGGGCAACAATGCGCACAGCAGTTCAGCCATTTCGACCTCGGCTGCTGTCGGTGCTCCGAAAGAAAGCCCCTTGGCCGCTGCCGCACGTACCGCCTCGACGATCTCGGGATGGGCGTGGCCGGTAATCGCAGGCCCCCACGAACCCACGTAATCAACGTAAGCCCTGCCCTCGGCGTCCCACATCCGCGCCCCTTCGGCACGCTCGATGAAGCGCGGCACGCCGCCCACCGAGCGGAACGCGCGCACGGGCGAGTTAACCCCGCCGGGAATACGTTGTCGGGCTTGCTTGAAAAGGGTTTCGTTACGGTTGTCCATGGCATGCTTTCCGGCAAAAAGAAAAACAGGATTTTCGCCCGCATCGCCGTGCGGTCGCAACCTGCCCTCATTCACGCGCCAAAGTGAGGTAAGCCGCCGCGCGCGCGCCGGGATCAACCGCGCCGAACACGTCGGAGACGACCGCTACGAGATCGGCTCCGGCTTTAAAGAGCAGACCCGCGTTGTCAAGGGTAATGCCTCCGATCGCCACAATCGTTACGTCTGGTTTTAATTCGCGCCGCGCCCGCGCAAGCAGGCTGAACGGCGCAAGTGGCGCTTCCGGCTTGGTGGCCGAGCCGAACATTGCGCCGAAAGCGACATAATCTGCCCCCGCCGTGGCGCCCTCCTCTGCCCTCTCCCATTCGTCGTAACACGATACCCCGACGATGCGCCCCGGCCCAAGCGCGTCCAGCATCCGCCGGGCAGTCGCCACGTCGCCGTCGTCGCGCCCGAGGTGGACGCCATCGGCAGCAATCTCGACAGCCAGTTCCAGGTCATCGTTGATGATGAGCGGCGTTCCTGCGGCACGGCACAGAGCGAGCAGCCGCAACGCCTGCTCGCGGCGCAGCATCGGACAGGCGGACTTGTTGCGATATTGAAGCAACGCCGGATAACCGGCGAGGACACGTGCGCTCATTTCCAGCAAACGCGCGGTATCGATTTCATCCGGCGTGATCGCATAGAGTCCTTTCAAAATAAACTGTTTGATTTTATTCATTTTTTTTCTTATTTTATTTATTTAGATTAAAAAAATATGCTGTTGGCTCCATAGTCCTCTTCTTTTTAATGTGCTTTCACCCTCATTCCGGTCATTCTGGGACTTTCTGCCTTTATTGATACTTGTTTTTTACGGTATGCTTCGCAATGGCCGTAATAAAGCCACGGTATCGGACGCCACGTTCTAGAGGGAACAGCGCATGGATTTGAGCGGACTCAGGGTGATGATTATCGACGACAGTAACACCATCCGCCGTAGCGCCGAGATTTTTCTCAGTCAGGCAGGGTGTCAGGTGTTGCTGGCCGAAGACGGTTTTGACGCATTGGCGAAGATCGCCGATCATCACCCGGACGTTATTTTTGTTGACATCATGATGCCACGCCTCGATGGTTACCAGACTTGCTCTCTCATCAAGAAAAACCCCAAACTGGCGGCAACGCCGGTCATTATGTTGTCCTCAAAGGACGGGCTTTTCGACCGTGCGCGCGGTCGCATGGTAGGCTCTGATGAATACCTCACCAAACCTTTCACGAAAGACAGTCTCATCAGGGCCGTAACAGAACACAGCAGCGCTCGCTTGCGCTAAATATCGTTTGCAATATCCAACGGAAAGCAGCAATGTCTATCAAAAAAATTCTCGTAGTTGACGACTCGCCCACTGAGCGGCTGGCGCTGTCCGAAACTCTTACCCGCCATGGCTATGAAGTCGTCACTGCCGATAGCGGCGAGGATGCTATCACTAAAAGCTGTAGCGAATTGCCCGACCTGATTCTGATGGATGTTGTCATGCCCGGCATGAACGGCTATCAGGCCACGCGCACGATCTCGCGTGGGGAAACCACGCGCGGTATCCCAATCATCATGTGCACCAGCAAGAATCTTGAAACCGACAAAATATGGGGTATGCGCCAGGGCGCGTATGACTATATCGTCAAGCCTCTCGATTTCACGGCCTTGCTTGCACGCATCAGAAGTATCGGTTAGACCGGCGCCATGTCCAAACGGATCAGTCTACGCGAATTCCAGGAAAATCTTACCCGCCGCCTGGCAGAGGCGAACATCGGAGAGCGCAGGGGTTTGCTCGGGGTGCAGGCGGGTAATGAGTATTGGCTTCTCAGCCTGCCGGAATCCGGTGAAATCGTTACTCCGCCCGCTTTGGCTCCGGTTCCGCTCACGCGCGAGTGGTATCGTGGCTTGGTCAATGTGCGGGGGGTTTTATACAGTGTTGTCGATTTATCGCGTTTCCACGACGGCCCGGTAATCCCCTCACCCACCCCCCAATCGCGCCTGCTGCTCGTTGGTGTGCGACAGGGCATACACAGCGCCATTTTGGTGTCGCGCGTACTGGGGCTACATAATGAAGAAGATTTCGAACCGGACTCCGAGGCGAGTGACACACGTCCCTGGGTTCTCGCGCGTTTTAGGGACTCGCACAGTAATCTCTGGTTGCAGTTGGATGTTTCGCGACTTTTATCCAACAGTGTTTTTCTCGATGTCGGCGTCGGCTAGGGCAAGGACACCACCTTTCCAATAGAATCCGGTTTTCTCCAATTTTCTACCAGGACCACTACAGGCGGTCGGTAACCGCAGTGGAGCAAGGCAAATGGCATTCAAGCTTTTTTCAAAAGATTCGTCCGGGACTGTACGCAACTCGGATACGACCCTCCTGGAAGAAAGGCAAACCGTCATGCGGTCGACAACCGCAGAGCGGATTTCTGATTCCTACCGTGGAAAACCTGCGGGTTCCACGCGAGTTCCTTTCCTGGCCGGGTTATTCGTTGTATTGGCCCTGGCGACAGCCGCTTTGATGTTCTATCAAACCTGGCACATCAGCACAGTGACCCAACAGGTCGGGGTAGCGGGCAAATTGCAGGCATTCTCGCAAGAAATCGCCAAAGCCGGGCAATTGGCGCTACAGGGAAAGCCAGAAGCTTTCGATGAACTGAAAGATGGACGCCGGAAGTTCGCTGCGTTATTCAACGTGCTACATCAGGGGGGATCCACCTCTGACAACCGGAATCTGCCGACCCCGACCATCGAACAGCCGCAACTTGCCGAGATCAGCCGCATCTGGATGGAAATGGAAAGAGACATCCAGTTGATTATCGATAACCAGGACTTACTCTTCCGCTTCACCAGCGGGTACCAGACCGATCCCGCAAGTGTCATGCTCCAGTTGGCCCGCCAGTCGAGTATGCTCGAGACGCTGGGTGGCAATTCGGAAACCGTCCGCGAGTTGATGGGCAATACCGATACTGACCCGGGGAAAATCATCCGGGTACTGACAGCCAGCCGTAACCTGTCCAGCCAGTCATCGGCCATTTTCCAGAAACTCGACTCGCTGAGTGACACTTTTGCGCAGGCAGCAGACATCACTGGCACGCTTTTACGCCTGATTGCGGGTTGCGCTGGCGCTGCCCTGATCGTGCTGGTCATCGTTACCAAGGTATATCGAAGCGAAGTCAACGCGCGTCAGACCAGCATGGACCGGCAACGGCAACTCTCCGAAGACGAGCGCAATCACACCCAGGCGGCGATCCTGCGCCTGATGAACGAAATGGGCGACCTTGCCGACGGTGACCTCACCATCCGCACCACGGTTTCGGAAGACATCACCGGAGCCATTGCAGATTCGGTGAACTACACGATTGAAGAACTGGCGGCCTTGGTCAGCCGGATTAACGACGCCGCCGGACGCGTATCGAACGCAACCCAGACCGCCCAGCACACATCCGCCGAGTTGCTCGACGCGACCGAGCGCCAGTCATACCAGATCGAAGACGCTGGCACGACCGTGCAGACCATGGCGCAACAGATGATAACCGCGTCCGAGCGGGCGCTGCATACCGCCCAGGTAGCCCGCCGTTCTCTGGAATCCGCGCACAAGGGAGCCGACGCGGTGGAAAACACGATTCGCGGCATGAACGCAATCCGCGAAAAAATCCAGGAAACCTCCAAGCGTATCAAGCGCCTTGGCGAATCCTCACAGGAAATTGGTGAAATCGTGGAGCTGATCTCCGATATTACCGAACAGACCAACGTACTGGCCCTGAACGCTGCCATCCAGGCAGCCTCCGCCGGTGACGCCGGACGCGGCTTCACCGTGGTTGCGGAAGAAGTGCAGCGACTGGCGGAACGCTCGGCTGAGGCCACCAAGCAAATCTCGGCCATCGTAAAAACCATTCAGACCGACACCCAGGATGCCGTCGGCGCAATGGAAAACGCCACCCGCGACGTGGTGGAAGGAGCACGCCTGTCGGACGCAGCCGGTCAGGCACTGGCCGAAATGGGCCAAGTGTCGATGGACGCGGCCCATCTGATCGAACAGATCTCTACCGATACGCAGGAACAAGCCGCAGAGGCCATTCGGGTGGCCGAATCGATGAAGGGTATCCTTGCCATTACCGAGCAGACGACTCACGGTACAAAACAGACGGCAGAATCGGTCGGGCAACTTGCCGACCTCGCTATCGAACTCAAGGGTTCGGTTTCCGGTTTCAAGGTCTGAACAGGAAATAGCACAGGGTTGCCTCCATGACGCTCGCCAACGAACCGGACCTTGGCCCACTCACCTGGGTCAAAAGTGAGATTGACCAAGCGCTGTCTCATGCGACCGAGAGTCTGCAGGCCGCGCTCGGATCGACGGATGGTTCCGCCAAGATACAGTTCGCGCAAAATCACCTGCATCAGGCAGGCGGAGCCTTGTCCATCATTGGACTGGACGGGCTGGCAAAGTTCATTTCGGCGCTGGATTTGTTCCTTGCCGCGCTTGCCAGGGGTGAATTACAACTCGACGAGGCACAAGTCTCTCTTGGCCGCCGTGCGCTTGCCAGTATTTCCAACTATCTCGAAGAACTGGTTCACGGTGCGCTGGATCAGCCCTTGCGACTGCTGCCGCTGTACCGGGAACTCGTGCTTGCACGCGGTGAAGCGGCCCCCTCGCCCGCCGATCTGTTCTTCCCGGACCTGAGTGTCCGTATCCCTCCGCGCGAGGAAACACCGAAACT
>JAISPJ010000080.1 GCA_031274995.1 Azoarcus sp. | reverse complement strand
CATACAGGCTAAAATCAGAACCGCTCTGGATTTTTATTGTTATTTGGTGTCAGTACGCTGGATATCCACGATGATGGAGGCCCGATAGTGCTTCCATTTTACGAGAATGATGTAGGAATGAGGCGAAACGACAGACTTTAGCCAGTCGGATTCCGTTGCCTGCGAGGTCGGTACCGATATCTCCATCGTTTCGCCGAAATGCTTGCGCGCGTTGCCGGAAATTGTGTTGGCAATCTCCCCGGCAGCATCAAGTAACCGCTCGTTGTCCCGGGTTTGCTCGCCCATTGCCAGTAGAAGATGGGTCAGCATGCCGCGTGGAGCGGAGAAATAGATGCGCCCGGTGAAATTCCCGGACAGCGTGATGTAGCTGGTCAGGTCGAACGTGGAGGACGGAACGTCCTCTTCCAACAAGTAGGCGGTCTTGATCTCTACTTTTTCCTGCGTGGCATGGAAGAAGAAATTGCTGACCGCGTCTACAAAAGTATGGATGTCTTTTTCGTTGATGCCTTTCATTAACTTGTAAACTCCAGAAACGCAGCAATCAGGTCCTCATCGGAGAACGGTTTGTAAAGAAACCCACGAGCGCCTTTTTTTAGTGCCTTTAAAGCTGTTGCTTTGTCGCTTAACGCAGAAATGACAAGGATGTTGCAGTCGGGACGGATCTCGATCATCTTCTCCGTGCATTCTATTCCGTCCATTTCCGGCATGGTGATGTCCATCGTCACAAGCTCGGGCATGTGTTGCAGGAACATCATAATGGCTTCCCTGCCATTTTTGGCCATGCCCAGAAGCTGGATGTTGTTCAATCTCGGGTCGGACAGGATGCGTGCAACGCGGCTTCTGATGAGCGCGGAGTCATCGACAATCAGAAGTTTCATTTCTTTATGGGTCCCGATGTACGGTACTGAACTGGATGTTGAACTCTGTAAATTGATCCGGGCGGCTCTTGACCAGCAGGTGCCCTCCCATGTCTTTCACTTTTTCCAGAACCGCATCCAATCCGATGCCATGCCCTGAGTCCTGGTCGGCTGTTTCCGCGGTCGAAACGCCCGGCTGGAAAATACGGTTGGCTATTTCATCGTCGCTCAGGCTGGCCGCTTCTTCTGCGTTCATGAGGTGCTTTTTCACGAAATGCTCGCGCAGGCGTTCCGGGACGATACCGCCTCCGTCATCCCGTACCGTGAAAGTGTACTGGCCGTGCCCTAAATATTCACACCACAGGCTCAACGCGCCGGTTTGTGGTTTATTGAGTTCGGTCCGCTTGCCAGGTATCTCGATGCCGTGCGTCAGGGCGTTGCGCACGAGTTGAACGGAAATATCCTGCAACTCCTTGACTGTGGCTTTAGGCAGGGAGAAAAATTTCTCGAACTGGCAGGAGACCTCTATCTGTTTTCCGTGGTCTGTGGCAATCCGCTGCGCGAGCGCGGCGACGTGATCCGCGAAGGGGTGCTTCTGCTGGGCAAAGGCATCTGCTACATCACTTGACTGCTGCATCTTGCCCAGTGCGTTGCCAAGACGGGAGACGATCTGGGCAAGTGAGGAGTGCCGCTGGTAGAAGCCTTCCAGCAGTACGGCGACGCGCAGCATCTGATCGCCGCTGAGCGACTCTTCGCTCTCACGCATGATGACCATTTCCTTTTCGCATTCGTGCGCGTAGCTCTCCAGCACGTCGATGCCAAGGACTGCCGCTTCGCCCTTGATGCTATGCACGACGCGCATGACGTGGTTCAGGGTGTGCAGGCGGTCACGCGGTTCATCATGTGGCACGCTCATCTTCTCGTTGATTTGTGCCAGCGATTCTCCGACGTTTTCGATGAATTGCTGGAGTGCGGAGAAATCGCTGCTTGCCAGCCGCAGCAGGGTTTCGATCTCGGTTTTTGCCATATTCTTCGCTTGCTCGACCTGTTGGGTGAGAACAACTTTGTCTGTGACCTCCTGTACTGTGACCAGCAGGTGCGAAACTTGTTCTTCCGCGATGACCCGGTTGAAGAAGAAGGACAGATAGCGGGTCTGGGTGTTGCCGCGCGGGTCGGTGACAAGGATGGGGACGTTGATAAGAGGATTGAGGCTGGTCACCAGGGCTTCTTTTACTCGGTCTCCCAGGAGCAGATCGATGTAATCCATCGCAGCCTCGTAAATGTTTCTGGGGGCAATTGCTTCAAGGTGAGGCAGGAAATACGAACCCGGAATGATATCCCTTCTTAATATGTGAGGCAGGGATTCCGAAACCTGCATTCCCATTTTTTTGTCTTTATCCAGCAAAAACAGTCCTTCACGTACAGTTGAAAGAATTTCAGCCGTTTCTTGACGTGCCACGACGAGTTCCCGGTCGCCTCTCATCAAATCCCGAATGGAAATAACGACGGTATAACCAAAGTTGAAGAGCGCGAACAAAATGCCGACGACCAGCACGATCCGCAAAGTGGCAGCGCGCTTGCTGGCAACCATTTCCAAATCAAATGTCAGGGCATTCATGAGCTTCAGAACTGCCCGGTTGTTTTGCGGTTCGTTGTGCGTCGCGTTTTTTGCCAACGCAAAATCTATTGCCGCCTTGAGTTCCGCCCTGAACTGGTCAGGAGCGTTATTGATATGGTCCAGTTTGGCTTTGAATTCTTCGTCCGAAAAAGATTCCTCTGTCTTGAATTTGATTTTAATCTCTTCCAGCTTCTGCGGGCCTGTCAGCTTCTTTTTGAGTTCTCCATCCCCAAAAGACTCTCTGTCGCTGTTCAGCAGCGGTTTTAACCGTGCCATGTAAGGCGTCCATATTTCGTAAGCATCCCCTACGAACAGCCGGGATTCGTCCGTTTCAACCTGGGTCAGGAACGTGGGGTTGTCGTCTCCGCCAGTCACCATGGCGCCATCGCGGAAACCCATCAGGGTCCTGTCGAAACGCCGGACGGTCAGCGTCAGTTCCTTCAGACTGGTTTTGATGCCTTCGGCATCACCCGTTTCCAGGCTGCGGTCCATCGTCAGGAGCGCCTTGGTCATGCGCTGCGACATCATCCGCTGGCGGCCTGCCAGATTGATCGACACGCCGGATTCGTCCGCCTTGTAGGTATTATAGAAATTAATACCGATGACCACCGAATCTGCTGCCATGAAGAGGATGACTGCAAGAATGATTTTGCGATATTTGAAAAAGATACTGCTTTTGTTATCCATCTATGGCTCCTTTCTGCCTGAACAAGATGTCATGAAAATGACGTCTTGACGCCTTGTTTGGAAACTCATTTGGGAACAACGTCGAGTTGTTTTATGTATTTACATTGTAACTCGGCATTGTACTCCTACTCCGATTAACGTCTGCTCGAAATCCTCTCTTGAGAGAGGCGTTTATCTGATTTGTCAGTAACTGTGTGATCGATACCACAATTTTCATCATCTATATTTTTTTACCGATAACTTCGGTTCGGGTATGGGAGGAGTTTTTGTTAATTAACAAACTGAAAATCAGCGAAGAATCGCCACGGACTTCACTTGCGCGATGACGGTGAGTCCGGGCGTGATGGCCAATGCCTGCCGGGATCGTTCGGTAATGCGCGCAAGCAGCAAGGTTTTTCCATCCATGAGCCGCAATTGCACGAGCGCGTGTCCGGGCGTGTCGGTTTCGGCGACGGCAGCGACAGTGGCGGGCAGGGTGTTCAAGATGCTGGTGTCCGTGCGGGCGCTCAGGGCGAGGCTGATATCGCTGGCATGAATGTGGCAGCGCAGGCGGTTGCCGGGCGTGTATGTATCCCCGGCGATGTAGAGTTTGCCGCCGGGAAACTCCAGCCGTGTCAGACCGTCCGCTTCACGCGCGGCCACTGTCGTTTCCAGTACCGCGCCGGTTTCCCCCGCAAAGGCGGCGCTGAGGTCAGGCCGCGCCAGGATGTCCATGAGCGGGCCATTTGCCGTGGCGCGTCCGTTTTCGATGAGCACGAGATGGTCTGCAAGTCGTGTCACTTCGTTCAGGGAATGGCTGACATAGACCACAGGGATGGAAAGCTCGTTATGCAACCTTTCGAGATAGGGCAGGATCTCCAGCTTGCGCCTCATATCGAGCGCAGCGAGCGGTTCATCCATCAGCAGCAGCCGGGGGCGGGTGAGGAGCGCGCGCGCGATGGCGACCCGCTGCCGCTCTCCGCCAGAAAGGCTGTCAGGGGCACGTTTGAGGAGGGAGCGTATGTCCAGCAGGTCGAGCATTGCCTCGAACCTTTCGCCCTTTTCGTTGCCTGCCCGTTTCATGCCGTACTGGAGATTCTTCAGGACGGACAAATGCGGGAAGAGGCTCGCTTCCTGGAAGACCAATCCCAACGGGCGCTTATGGGTGGACAGGAAAATTCCGTGCTCTTCGTCTTGCCACACCTCGCCCGCGACGGACAGGAAACCTTCCGTCGAACGTTCCAGTCCGGCCATGCAGCGCAGTATCGTGGTCTTGCCGGAACCGGACGGGCCGAACAGCGCCGTGACGCCTTTTTCCGGCATGAAGAGATCGACATCCAGCGTGAAACCGGGGTAGCCGACGCGAAAACGCCCCAACATCACCAGCCCCAGCCTGTCCGTTTGCGGCTGCCGTAGAGCAGCAGCAAGACCATGAAGCTGAAGAACACCATGCCGCCTGCCAGCCAATGCGCCTGCGTGTAGTTGGCGTTTTCCACATAATCGAAAATCTTGACCGACAGCACCTGGGTTTTGCCGGGGATATTGCCGCCTATCATCAGCACCACGCCGAATTCGCCTACCGTATGCGCGAAACCCAGAACAGTGGCGACCAGAAAGCCGGGGCGGGCCAGCGGCAGGGCGACACTGAAAAAAGCGTCAAGGGGTGAAGCCCTCAGGCTGGCCGCCGCTTCCAGCGGGCGTTTGCCGATGGCTTCGAAGGCGTTCTGGATGGGCTGCACCACGAAGGGAAGCGAATACAAGAAGGAGGCCACCACCAGCCCGGCGAAGGTGAAGGGGAGCCGCTGGAGGTTCAGCGCGTCCATCGCCTGCCCGATGAAGCCGTGCGGCCCGAACGAGACCAAAAGATAAAACCCCAGCACTGTGGGCGGCAATACCAACGGAAGGGTAACCAACGCACCCACCGGGCCTTTTAAACGTGATCGGGTATTGGCCAGCCACCAGGCGATGGGCGTTCCGATCAGAAGCAGGAGCATGGTTGTGAGCGTTGCCAGCTTGCAGGTGAGGCAAATGGCTGTGAGGCTGGAACTGTCCATAATCGAGTGGGGTTAACCGCGTACGTTTCCGTAAAAGCGCCTTTCCGTAAAAGCGCCTACTTCTACCTCATTGACAGGGCTGCCCGCAAGCTTGAAGGTCAATGAAAGACAATATGAGTATGGCCGTGTGAATTTTTTGGCAGCAAAATATCCGGTCAGCGTTGTGGTGGCTCTTTTTGTCCTTGTCCCCGAGGGAGCTGATACCCGCAAGACTCGATGATGGTGGCCGCTTTCGGCCCTTTCAGGTATTGCAGCAGCGCGTGGGCTGCGGGATTGTCCCTGCCTTTTGTCAACAGTACTGCGTCCTGAAGGATAGGCTCATGGAAATTTCCCGGCACGATCCAGGCCGATCCGCCCGTCAGCCCGCCGTTTTTGTAAATCTGCGAAAGCGCGACAAACCCCAGTTCCGCGTTGCCGGTGGTGACGAACTGGTGCGCCTGGGCGATGTTGTTGCCCGTCACGAATTTTGAGTGGAGCGCGTCGTACCTTCCCAATTTCCTGAGCGTTTCCACTGCCGCCGCGCCGTAAGGCGCTTTCTCGGGATCGGCGATGGAAAGATGCGCGAACGCGCCTTTCGTCAACACCTCGCCCTTGTCATCCACGAAGCCTTCTTTTGCGCTCCAGAGCACGAGCGCGCCGATGGCGTAGGTAAACCGGCTGCCGGAAACCGCGTAGCCTTCCGTTTCCAGCTTGACGGGCGTGGCGCTGTCGGCGGCAAGGAAAACGTCGAAAGGCGCGCCATTTTTGATCTGTGCATAGAACTGCCCGGTCGATCCGAACGAAAGCACGGCTTTGTGTCCGGTCTCCTGCTCGAAACCGATGGCAAGCGTTTGCATGGGAGCGGTGAAATTGGAGGCAACCGCAACCATGGCTTCTCCGGCCTGCGCGGAAGGAGCAAGGCAGAAAGCCAAAAGCAAAGTCAACAGAGAACCGAAGCGCTTCATGGTATGTCTCCTTTAAGAGACAAAATAAAAAAACATTTTTATTCTACCTGGTTTCGGCCTCCAGCCGTTCAGTCAGGCGATGTGGGCTTTGTCGCCACAGACGGGGCAGGCCGGGTCTTTGCCGAAGGTGACTGTGCGGAAAGTCTGGGAAAGGGTGTCGATCAGCAGCAGCCGCCCGGTGAGCAGCGTGCCGATACCGGCGAGCAGTTTCAGGGCTTCCGCCGCTTGCAGGCAGCCGACGATGCCGGTGAGGGGCGCGAATACGCCGGTGACGGCACAGCGTTCTTCCGCGACAGGCTGGCCGTCCGGGAACAGGCAGTGATAGCAGGGGGAATTCGGATGCGAGAAATCGAAAACGCTTGCTTGTCCGCCGAAACGCAACGCCGCGCCGGAGACGAGCGGCGTCCGGCTTCGGATGCAGGCACGGTTGATCGCGTAGCGCGTAGTGAAATTGTCAGTGCAGTCGAGCACGACATCTGCCGCTGCCACGCGGGCTTCCAGGGCTTCGCCTTCCAGTCGGCCATGAACCGGAATCACTTCTATGGTCGAGTTGATGTTTGTCAGGGATTGAGCGCCGGAGGTTGCTTTTGCCTGACCGATTCGCGCTTCTGTATGCAGGATTTGGCGTTGCAGGTTGGTGGCGTCGACCGTGTCGCCATCGGCCAGCGTCAGTGTGCCAACCCCGGCGGAAGCCAGATATAGCGCGGCGGGCGAACCCAGCCCCCCCGCGCCGACGACGAGCGCGTGGCTTTGCAGAATGCGTTCCTGCCCCGCGATGCCCAGTTCATCGAGCAGGATATGGCGGCTGTAACGGCGTAGTTGGGAGTCGTCCACGATGGAATGAGGAAACAGTGGAATAATGGGATACTGAAATCCTTGCCGCGAAGCGGTGAATCGCGCTGAATTATACAGACTGTGAATAAGGGCGCTTGGCATCCTTCATGCGGTTGCGATTTAATTGCACCTCGCCCCGTTTGAGCCGCCCTGGCCGTAAGGCTCGGGATTCCTCGATACGTGTTCAAGGAAGCCATCAAGGAAATGAAAATGCACGCCATTCCCGCTTTCCCCGAAACGCGCCTGCGCCGTATGCGCCGCGATGAGTTTTCCCGCCGCCTGATGCGCGAAAACCTGCTGACCGTCGATGACCTCATTTATCCCGTGTTCGTGCAGGAAGGCCAGAACATCGTCACTCCGGTGACATCCATGCCCGGCGTCCAGCGCATGTCGCTTGACCGGCTGCTCACGCTCGCCGAAGATGTGCTCAAACTCGGTGTGCCTGCGCTGGCGCTCTTTCCGGTGATCGATTTCGATTTGAAAAGCGAAACCGCCGAAGAAGCCTGGAACCCGAATGGCCTGATCCCGCGTGCCGTCGCTGCGCTCAAGACGCGCTTTCCGGCGCTGGGCGTCATTACCGACGTGGCGCTCGACCCCTACACCATCCACGGGCAGGACGGTCTTATCGACCCCGACGACACCGACCGCTACGTGATGAACGATGAAACCCTCGTCGCGCTCATTCGCCAGGCGCTTTGCCATGCGCGGGCAGGCGCGGACGTGGTGGCCCCTTCCGACATGATGGATGGGCGCGTTGGGAAAATCCGCGCCGAACTTGACCGCGCTGGCCTCATCCATACCCGCATCCTTGCTTACTCGGCAAAATATGCCTCCAGCTACTACGGCCCTTTCCGCGACGCCGTGGGTTCTGCCGGGACGCTTGGCAAGGGCAACAA
>JAISPJ010000081.1 GCA_031274995.1 Azoarcus sp. | reverse complement strand
GCGGGAAAAATCGTCAAAACAGCGGTGGTTTTTCCCGTCCAGAAATCAACTCAAAAACGCTTAAAATCGATGTCCAGAAATCAACTCAAAAATCGTCCGGAAATGAACTCCGCTTTACTTTATCCGCGCCAGAACCGGCGACGGCGCGGGTGATGCGGTCGGCGATCGCTTGCCAGGCCGGATCGAAGGGGACTTCCTCGACCAGAATAATCTCCGCGTCCAAGGCATCCAGCGTGCGCAGATTGGCGTAAAGATCTCGCGCGTAAGCGTCGGGTTCCGGTGCTGCGGCTTGCCAGTGAAGAACAGGGCTGCCATCGCAGGGCGCACAACCACTATGCGCAAGCACCGCGACCCGCCGTCCGGCGTGAACAAGGCGTGCGGCTTCCCCGGCAAGCGTAACTGACAGCACCTGCCGCAAGGGTGTGTGCGGCGCATAGTGCGCGGCCAGTGAGCCGGAAACACGCGGCGCGGAGATTGCGGCGCCCGTTTCCTCCTCCGGCCTGCCGCGCACATGCGGCAAGATACCGGACACGCGGGCAATGTCATCGGGGCTGATTGCCCCGGGGCGCAGGATTTCGGGCGCACCGCGCGAAAAATCGACAATCGTGGATTCAATGCCTACCGCACAAGGCCCGCCATCGATAATCAGAGAAACCTTGTCGCCCAACTCCTCCCGCACATGCGCCGCCGTCGTGGGGCTGAGACGCCCGAAACGATTGGCGGACGGCGCGGCAATCCCTGCGGATCCGGGCGCACAGGCTGCCGAAAAAGCAGCAAGCAGTTTCAGCGTGAACGGATGCGCGGGTACGCGCAAACCGACCGTATCCTGTCCGCCGGTCACGGCCAAGGGAACCCAGGGCTGTTTCTTCAGGATCATGGTCAGCGGGCCGGGCCAGAACGCGGAAGCCAACTCCCACGCCGCCTGCGGAATGTCTTCCGCCCATTGTATGAGAGATGCCGCATCGGCAAGGTGTACGATCAACGGATGGTCGGCCGGTCGGCCCTTGGCAGCGAAAATCCTGGCGACAGCCTGCGGATTGGATGCGTCCGCCCCGAGTCCGTAAACGGTTTCGGTTGGCAACGCGACAAGTTCGCCGGCTTGCAGAGCCTCAACGGCTTTTTCGATGACTGAAACAGGCATGAAGGGCTGACAGCTTCGGCTTATGGCATGACGGATTTGTGAGTAGAGAGAGGAAACCATCGAAGGGGCCATCAACCGATATCCAGCTTCCATCTTGCTGCCAGTGCCACATCCAGTACCTCGCCCAACTTGTCGCCGACAACAGTGAAATGTCCCATTTTTCGGCCTGGGCGTGGCTGACGTTTCCCGTAAAGGTGCAATTTCAGATTCGGGACGGCGTAGAGCGCATTCCAGTCCGGCTCACGGATTTCATCCTCCGCGCCGAACCAGCAATCGCCAAGCAGGTTGACCATCGCCGAGGCCGAATGGGCGCACGGGTCGTGCAATGGCAAGCCGCAGAGCGCACGAACCTGCTGCTCATACTGGCTCACCGCGCAGGCATCCAACGTGTAATGCCCGCTGTTGTGCGGGCGCGGCGCCATTTCATTGACGAAAATCCGGCCATCGCTCACGAAAAATTCCACTGCCAGCACACCCACATAACCAAGCTTTGCCGCAATCTGCCCGGCAATCTCCCGTGCCTCATCGGCCAGCGCCGCCGTCACCCTGGCCGGGGCAATGGAAACATCCAGAATGCCGCGCGTATGCTGATTTTCGGCCACAGGAAAACACTGTGTCTTTCCTTGCGTGTCACGCGCGAGCACCACGGACACCTCGCAATCGAGCGCAATCCTTTTTTCCAGCACCGCCGGTTCGCCCTTGAAAGCCCGATACGCCTCCAATGCGGCCTCGCGGCTTTCCACCGCCATCTGCCCCTTGCCGTCATAACCGAGGCGGGCGGCTTTCAGAATGCCGGGGAAAAGATCGGCGCTTGCGGCCTCGATGTCCGCATCACCCAGAATGACGGCGAAATGGCCGTGAGGAAAGCCGTTGCCGCGCAGGAACCTCTTTTCGGCGATACGGTTCTGGCAAATCCCGACCGCGTCCGCCGAAGGGTGGGTCGGAATTTTCGCCGCCAGGTGCGCCAGTACCGCAGAGGGCACGTTCTCGAACTCCGTCGTCACCGCCGCGCAATGGGCGACAATCTCCGCGAGCGCGTGCGCGTCATCATAAGCCGCGCACAAATGCCGGTCAGCAATGCGCCCGGCAGGGCTATCCGCGTCCGGGTCGAACACCCAGACGGCATATCCCATCTCATGTGCGGCGGCAACGAAGAAACGGCCCAACTGACCGCCGCCCAGCATGGCAAGCGTGGCGGGGGGAAGAATCATGGTGACGTGGTCGAAAAGAGAAAAACCGCCCGTTCGTGGGCAAACAAGGGGCGGGGTTTTGGTGCGGTCAAGGCTGATAACGGGGTGGTTCAGAAAAACTGGCGCGGAGCGGGCGATGAAACAAGAACAAAAACACTAAGTAATTGATTTTCAATAACCTGCCCAGTCGCATCGGCTGCTGGGATTTTCAATTCTAGCCTTGTTTTAATGCCTCGGTAAGACCCTTCCGGCTGTAGCAGATTGACCAATCCGTTTTTCGATCAGCCGATCCTGAACTCGCCCTATGCACGTCCTCACCGTCATTGGGAACTGGATGGCAGCGGTCAGCCCACGCAGATCATCGTGGAGCGCCGGTCTATCGGGATCTGTGGAAGCACATCGGCAAGCGGATGCCGAAGAAGGGTCGCGGCAAGGCCAACCGTCTCGACCCCCTGAGCTTGCCGGTGGAATTGCAAACCGCGCTTGAAGCCCTCTACGGCCACTACGTCATCTTCGCGCACCTGAATGAGTTCGCCAGCAAAGGGCAATTCGTCCTCGCTGATATTTAGCGCCAAACACAAGACGTCACGGATACCCGCTATCCCGGCTGCCAAAGGACTGCCACAGGGCTTCACTCCTTGTCCTCCGAATCATCATCCCAAAGCTCTCGATAGCCCTGCTCTGGCCCTTTCGCAAGCCGAGGACTGTTCTCGCTGCTACGGCATCAGCAAGCCAGGCATCTCCTGAACAGATCGGCGTATACCTGCTAAATTAGCACCTTTACGATTGAATACGACTTTGTACCGCTTATTTTCTTGCGACTGGAGCAAGCCGTGACCGAACCGTGGGTATCCGTCGAACAGATTGCCGAGCACTTGGGCGTCAAGCGCGATTCCATCTATCGCTGGATCGACCGCAAGAACCTGCCCGCGCACCGCGTTGGGCGGCTGTGGAAGTTCAAGGTATTCGAAGTGGATGAATGGGTGCGCATGGGCGGAGCCGACGAGCACAAGGATCAGAACTGAGGGGATGACGGTGGCACTCAACGAAGCCGATACCCGTTACCACCTCATCGACCCGGTCTTGCGCCAAAAGGGTTATGACGACCCGCAACGCATCCGGCTGGAAACCCCTGCGCCGGTGGAGCCTATCGGGCCGAAAGGCCGCCGCAGTAAAGGCGCAGGCCGCACCGATTACCTGCTGTGTGTACAAGTGGGCGACATGCCCAAACCCTTGCCGGTGGCCGTGCTGGAAGCCAAGAAAGAGGATGAAGACCCGCTCAAGGGCATGCAACAAGCCAAGGGCTACGCCGATTGCACACGCTTCGATGTGCAATATGTTTTCGCCAGCAACGGCCACCTGTACGGCGACTACGACAAGCCCAGTGGCATCCAGACCGGCCCGCATCCTCTCGCAGATTTCCCGCCGCATTCCGCCTTGTGCGTTCGCTACGCGAAGGACAAAGGCATCGACTTGAACCAGCCCGATGCCGCATTGCTGTTTCAGACCGACAGCCCGGCGTGGTCGCAGAGCCGTTATTACCAGGATGCCGCCATCCGCGCCGCCTTCGAGAAAATCATTCTTGAACGGCAGGCGGGCAATGCGCCGCGCATACTCCTGACGCTCGCCACCGGCGCGGGCAAGACCATCATTGCGACGAACCTGCTCTGGCGCATGGCGCAGGCGGGCTTGTTGCCCAAACCGGCTTTGTTCCTGTGCGACCGCGACGAACTGCGCGAGCAGGCTTACACCAAGCTCAAGGCCGCTTTCGGCGGTAACGTGCGCATCGTACAAACCGAACGCGGGCAAAACGCCGCCGCCAATGCACGCATTCACATTGCCACGTATCAAACCTTGGGCATCGACGAAGACGGCGACGGCAGTTTTCTCACCGAGCACTACGGCGAGGACGCTTTCAGCGTCATCATCATCGACGAGTGCCACCGCTCCGCATGGGGCAAGTGGTCGCAGGTGCTTACGCGCAACCCCTATGCCATCCATATCGGCCTGACCGCCACGCCGCGCAAACTCGAACCGGCCAAGCGCGAAAAACGCTCCAATGAAGTGGCGGCGGCCATTGCTGCGGACGACGCCATTACCGCGCACAACGTCCAATACTTCGGCGAACCCGTGTACGAATACACGCTGGCGCAAGCGCAGGACGACGGCTATCTGGCCGCCTGCGAAATCGTCAAGCGCAAAGCTGACATCGACAGCCGCGTTTTCACCCGCGAAGAAATCCTCAAAGCGGGCGTCAAAGACATCAAAACCGGCAAGCCGCTGACCGAAGACGATCTGACCAAGACCGAATACACCGGCAAGGACTTCGACGACGAACTGTTCATCGACCTGCGCACGCCGAAGATGTGCGAAGACCTGTTCAAGCTGCTGTGCGAGAACGGCGGGCCGGAGCAGAAAGTCATCATCTTCTGCACCCGCGACATTCACGCCGACCGCGTGGCGATGCAGATGAACAACCTCTACGCCGCGTGGTGCAAGCAAAACGGCAAACAACGCAAGGACGACTACGCCTTCAAATGCACGGCACAAGGCGGCGCGGACAAGATCGAAATCATGCGCGGCAGCGGCGAGCGTGCCTTCATCGCCTGCACCGTGGATTTGCTGGAAGCAGGCGTAGATATCGAACGCCTGAACGCCGTGGTGTTCTTTCGCTACCTGCAATCGGCCATCAAGTTTTACCAGATGGTCGGGCGCGGCACGCGCATCCACGAGGAAACGCAAAAATACAAGTTCTGGCTGTACGACTACACCGGCGTCACCGATCTGTTCGGCACGGAGTTCATCACCAAGCCGCCGCGTTCTGGCGGCAGTAAAAAGGGCGATGATGGCGACGGCGGTGAAGGCGGAAACGGTGGTGACGAGGCGTCTGTCGTGCCAATGATGGGTGGCCAGCGCGTCATCATCAACCCGCAAGGCCGCTTCATCCTCGCCAACCGTGACGGCAAATCCGTGCCGATCCCCGTGGACGAATACCGGCGCGAAGTCATCGCCCGCGTGCTGCGCGAAGCACAAAACCTCAACGATTTTCGTTCGCTGTGGATCGAGGCGCAAAAGCGCCGCCAGTTGATCGACCACCTGCTGGGCGATCACTTCAGCCCGGACGTGATCCGGGAGGTGGATCAGATGGGCGACTTCGATCTGTACGACTTCTTCGGCCACCACGGCTACCACGCCCGTGCGCTGCGCAGACCGGAGCGCGGCGCGGAATACGTGAGCGCCAATGCGGCGTGGTTCGCGGGCATGAATGAAAAGTCGGCCATCGTGCTGCGCGGTTTCGGGGCGCAGTTCGCGCAGGGCGGGACGGAGGCGCTGGAATCGGAGAGTTTGTTTGATGTGCCGGAGATCGCGCAGGTGGGTGGTATCAAGGCGCTGCTGGCGCTGGGCAAACCTGTGGAGGTGATGCGCGAGGCGAAGGGGAGGTTGTTTGGGGTATGAAACAGGCTAATCTCGGAGATATTTGCCGTTTCGAGTATGGTAAGAGCCTGTCTGAAAAAATCAGGCAACCCGGTGATTTCTCTGTCTACGGCTCAAATGGTTCTGTTGGGAATCACTCCAAAGGCTTCACCGCTGGAGCCACAATCATCATTGGTCGAAAAGGCTCTATCGGTGAAGTGCATGTCTCTGCTGATTCATGCTGGCCTATAGATACGACGTATTTTATCGACAGCACTTGCACTGATTGCGATCTTGATTGGCTTGCTTTTTGTCTGCGAAATCTCAGGCTCAAGGAACTGAATAAGGCAAGTGGTGTACCTGGATTAAATAGAGAAGATGCTTACAAGCAGATTATTTGGCTACCAGAAACCACCACGCAACAACGCCAAATCGCCACCCGCCTGAAATCCCAACTGGCCGAAGTGGAAACCGCGCGGCAGGCGGTGCAGGCGCAGTTGCAGGAAATATCGCGTTTGGCCGACGCCATCATTCTGAACAGCGTGCGCAATCATCCTGTTACGGAGTATTC
>JAISPJ010000094.1 GCA_031274995.1 Azoarcus sp. | reverse complement strand
GCCGCCGTCATCCAGAATCATGTTGGAATAGCCGCCATCGGCCCACTCGAAAATGCGATGGGTGTAATCCCAATACTCTTCGAGCGACTCGCCCTTCTTGGCGAACACCGGAATGCCATTTTTGGCGATGGCGGCAGCAGCGTGATCCTGCGTCGAAAAAATATTGCACGAAGCCCAACGCACCTCAGCGCCCAGCGCCGTCAGCGTTTCGATCAGCACGGCAGTCTGAATCGTCATGTGCAACGAGCCGGTAATCCGCGCCCCCTTCAACGGCTGGCGCTTCGCATACTCCTCCCGAATCGCCATCAATCCGGGCATCTCGGTCTCGGCAATGCGAATTTCCTTGCGCCCCCAATCGGCCAGCGCCAAATCGGCAACGATGTAATCCTGCTTGAGATCAGTCACGGCGTTCATGTTCTCTCCTTGAACTGTGACCGGCAAAGGAGAACCGACTCAACTCAGCTCACCTTACACCGGTACGGGTTAGGCGAGCGCAGTTCCGAATTCCAAGCCTGGGGGAAAGTTCCCTCGCAGCGCTCCTTGGAGTGGGCGGGATTATAGCGGTGGACGGACGGGGGAGACGGGATTTACGGCTGTACCGCTAACACGGCAATATTGCGACGCGAGGACGCATCATGATTTCCACATCCTGATCCAGTGCCATCAAAATTCTGGAATAGCTCATGGGAAGAGCGAACTAAATAGCCCATCAAAGATACTCTGCTGCGCCGGAGGAAGAGGTTTTTCTTTTTGTAGAGTATTGACGCGTTCCTTGAACTCGCTGACGATGTGGGGGCAGATTTCGTTGAGGTAAGCAAGGGCTTGAAAGAGGATGAGACGAGCAGGTATGTTGTGTGGCAATTGTGCGCAAAGTTGGAGTTGGCCTGTCAGGATATCGCGTTCCGCATAGAGGGTACGCTGCCCTTTGTGCATAGTGGCGGCGCGAATTGCGAGGAGTTGTTCGCTGCAAACGAGATAAGCAGGCAAAGAGCTCGTTGGTGGCGGTTGATAGGCTACTGGCGTTTGGATGGAGGCGATGCTTGTTCCGCTTGCAAAGTATACGCGGAGAGCATTCTCAAATTTTTCCAAGCAGGCACTGGCAGAAGTGGCGGTGCGCTGCGCGTCAGTTTCAAAATTACTTTGTGTTTCCATGACGCAACATGCGTCGATGGTGCGGATGAGGCGCAATTCGATTGTCCACGGGGGGGTGCTTTTGAGTAGGTGCGTAGTAACAATGTAGTCGGCGATACACTCGTCCTGCCGGGCATATTCAGCGGCAGCCTGATCTTCGATGCGCGTACCCATGAGCGCAAATGCGGGTGATGGCTTTACGACGTAGGGAAACAGGGTACGTGTCGTGACCGTTGTGGAAAACTCGATGCGTTCCGCAAGGTAGAGCGGGATGGCGCGGCTAATGCGACCCGCGTCACTGGTTAGCTGATGTTGCACGGTTTTTTCGGAGGCATCTACTTCTACCGTTCCGGCCATGAATGCGATGACAGGCGCGCCAGCGAGTTTGGCAGGAAAGAGTTTCGAGGCGGCAGATTTTGTAGGCAGCCAGACCGGGCCTGCGAGTGACAATATGGTGAGTTCGAAATCTGGAGGAGATGTTTTGTTGGCGCTAGAAACGCGTTTTTTTGCGATTTCGTTAGTCCAATACGAGAGTGTTTGATTCCAATCGGGGCGTTTTTGCTCATAAAGGGATTCGACGATTTCTTGTGCAGTATCGAGATGGTCGAGGTCAAAGTGAGCTTTGATGAGGTTGTTGCCGACGGCGAGACCGTGAGTACGAGGATCATAGTGGGACGCCACGAGCTGGAGTATTTCGAAGAGGTGCCCGTTGTTGCCAAGGTCTCCACTTATTTGCTGGAGTAAATCGCCGGGAACGGGGTGCGGGGCTGCGGACAGAGCTTGATTGTAGAGCGCCAGAGCACTAGGAAGATCGTGTTGTTCGAGGCGATTGCGAGCTAACCAAATTTGTGCGCGCCAGGAGCCGGGGAGTGCGGCTATTTTTTGAAATGCCTCAATACTACCTCGTTCGCCATCTTTTTCTCTGCAAATAGCCTGATACCAGAGTAGGCCATTGTCTTGATTTGGGTCGAGTGCAAGGCTGCGCCAAAGTGTTTCAAATGCACGAGCATCATTACCCTGTCCTGCATAAACTTTTGCTAAGTTGGTCAGGGCTGTGCCCGTCTCGCCGTATTTGCTGATTAACTGGAGTAAGACTTTTTCTGCATCGTCGTATTGCTTGAGTTGAAGAAGAGTGACTGCATACGTTATATAACCTCGTTCGGGGTTGGTATCGATAGTGGACAGATGCTTTGCGTAAGGAAGTACTTCGGTAGAAAAACCATCCTGTAGGGACATTATGATTATTGAGTAAAGAGCATCGGGATTGTTTTTCTCCTTCTCAAGATTCCCCATAAGCACTGAATCGCGCCAAGCCTGTTTTGTAATAAACATCTCGCGACCATAGGTGTCATGGATGCGAACCATATTCGGGTCTTTCGATGGGTCGGTTTGCGTATTATCTTGCGGTGTAGGTGAGGCAGACTGACCAGCTTTCGATTTGAATATTTTTTTCAGGAAGCTCATAAAGTGGAACCTCGGGCTCTGAACCTTGAGGGCAGCTTCGATTCAATTTTCTCACTCATTTTGCCTTCCAATCAAGTTGTTGCCAGCGTAGTCAAATGCTTGTGCGGTTCAACGCCATCCTCGGCGCAGGCATCAAGAAATACTTTTAGCGAGATTTCCCCCTCGCGGCGCAAGCCTTCGACATCCTTGGCATAAAAATCAGCGCCCCCGTTCAGTCCGACAAACTCTCCCCGAAACATTTGAATGTCAGGATCGAACGAGATAACCGCTCGATAGTCATTGACGGTCATGGTGTTACTTCGCATTCCTCAAGCTATTTACGAGCAGAAAATGGTATCAGATGAAGGGGGGTGCCTTCCACCAATCACACGCCGCTTGCATTTGGTCCCAAGATGGGACTATGATTCGGTTATGCGAATCATTGCCATTAGCACTCTGCGCGACTACTGGCTCAAGCACCCCGACGCCGAGCGGGCGTTGCGGGCTTGGATCGGTGAAGTTCAGGCAGCCCAGTGGACAAACCCTGCGGATATAAAGGCGTGTTTCGGCAATGCGAGCATTTTGTCCGGCCGTCGCGTTGTATTCAACATCAAGGGCAACGATTATCGTCTCGTGGTGGCGGTTGCTTATGTGTTCGGGGCGGTCTATGTCAAATTTGTCGGAACGCACGCCGAGTACGACGCCATCAAAGCGCGAGCCGTGGTGCACAAGCCCATCAAGGAGCAAAAACCATGAAGCCGCAACTCAAGCCGATTCACACTCAAGCGGATTATCAGGCGGCGCTCAAGGCTGCTGAGGCGATTTTCGATGCGCCTACAGAGCCAGACCCCGACAGCCCGCTTGGCGCGTACTTTGAAGCGCTGACCACGTTGATTGAAGCCTATGAGCGCAAACACTATCCGGTCGATCCGCCCGATCCGATTGATGCCATCACGTTCCGTATGGAACAGGCCGGTCTGAGCGCGGCGGATTTAGTGCCCTACATCGGGCCGCGCCATCGGGTCTATGAAGTGCTGAACGGCAAACGCGCGCTGACGCTGAGCATGATTCGCCGTCTCATGCAGTTGGGCATTCCCGCCGCATCGCTGGTGGGCTACGCTGAGCCTGTGGCCGCGTGATGGGTTTTTTTCTCTGCCCCCGCTCGAGGCGGGGGCAGGGGGGAGAATCAAAGTCCTGCGTCGTTGCGTAGCGCGGCAGCTTTGTCGGTAGCTTCCCAGGTGAATTCCGGTTCGTCGCGGCCGAAGTGGCCGTAGGCGGCGGTTTTTTCGTAAATGGGGCGCAGCAGGTTGAGCATGTTGACAATGCCTTTGGGGCGCAGGTCGAAATGCTTTCTGACCAGTTGCGCGATGGTGTCGTCGGAGACTTTGCCAGTGCCGAAGGTGGTGACCCAGACGCTGGTCGGCTCGGCGACGCCGATGGCGTAGGAGACCTGCACTTGACAGCGCGAGGCCAGCCCTGCGGCGACGATGTTTTTCGCCACATAGCGGCTCGCGTAGGCAGCCGAACGGTCGACCTTGGACGGATCCTTGCCGGAGAAAGCGCCGCCGCCGTGCGGGCAGGCGCCGCCGTAGGTATCGACAATGATTTTGCGTCCGGTCAGGCCGCAATCGCCTTGCGGACCGCCGACGACGAAGCGGCCGGTCGGGTTGACCAGAAACTTGACTGCGCCTTTGACCAGTTCCTTCGGCAGCACTGGCTTGACGATTTCCTCGACCACGGCTTCGCGCAACTGTTCGAGCGCAATGTCGGGCGCGTGCTGCGTGGAAATCACGACGGTATCAATGGCAACCGGCTTGTGATTTTCGTAGCGAATGGTGACCTGGCTCTTGGCATCGGGGCGCAGCCAAGGCAGGCGGCCATCCTTGCGCAGCATGGCTTGCCGCTCGACCAGCCGATGCGAAAGATAAATCGACAGCGGCATCAGCGAAGGCGTCTCGTCGCAGGCGTAGCCAAACATCAGGCCCTGATCGCCCGCGCCTTGATCGAGATTGTTGTCGTAAGCCTTGTTGACGCCCTGAGCGATATCCGGGCTTTGCTTGTCGTAGGCCACCAGCACGGCGCAGCCCTTGTAGTCGATGCCGTACTCGGTATTGTCGTAGCCGATGCGCTTGATGGTGTTGCGCGCGACCTGAATGTAATCGACATTGGCCGAGGTGGTGATTTCTCCGGCCAGCACGAC
>JAISPJ010000093.1 GCA_031274995.1 Azoarcus sp. | reverse complement strand
GCGGGAAAAATCGTCAAAACAGCGGTGGTTTTTCCCGTCCAGAAATCAACTCAAAAACGCTTAAAATCGATGTCCAGAAATCAACTCAAAAATCGTCCGGAAATGAACTCCGCTTTACTGCCGAGCGGCCCGCTGCATTTCGGCTCGCTCGTCGCCGCGCTGGGCAGCGTGCTCGATGCCCGTTGCCACGGGGGGCGCTGGCTCGTGCGCATCGAAGATGCCGATACCCCGCGCACCGTGCCCGGCATGGCTGAGGCGATACTTGGCACGCTGGAGCGTTTCGGTTTTGAATGGGACGGCGAAGTCCTGTGGCAAAGCCGCCGCGCCGGGATTTACGCCACCGCGCTGGAACGGCTCAAAGCGGGCGGGCACGTTTTTCCCTGCGCCTGTTCCCGGCGCGATCTGGAGGAAGTGCCGGATTCCGCGCTTGCCCGTGACGGTTCACTGCGTTACCCCGGCACTTGCCGGGACGGTCTGCCGCCGGGTTTGAGGCCACGGGCGTGGCGGGTCAGGGCAGGGGGAACGATCCGGTTCGAAGATGCCATCCAGGGTTGGCAGGAAGAAGACCTTGCGCGTGACGTGGGGGATTACGTGGTGCTTCGCGCCGACCAGGTATTTGCTTACCAACTCGCCGTGGTCGTCGACGATGCCGAACAGGGCGTGACCCACGTGGTGCGCGGGGCGGATCTTCTCGGTTCGACCATGCGCCAGATTCATCTTCAGGCGTTGCTCGGCCTGCCCGTTCCGGTTTACGCGCATTTACCGGTGGCGACGGACGCCGCCGGGGAAAAACTCTCCAAGCAGACACTGGCACGGGCGGTTGATGAAGGTTCTCCATCTCGCGTGCTGTCCGCCGCGTTGGGCTTTCTTGGGCAGAGTCCCCCCGATGGGTTGGGAGGCGCTTGCGTCGGGGAAGTGTGGGCGTGGGCGCTCGACAATTGGAATTTGGGGCGTGTGCCGCGCCTCTTGCAGTTGTTAGCGCCGGAATCCACCCAGTCTTGAGTCAGTTGTCCCTGACTCCCGCTACGCCCGCCGCCAGACGCACCGCCTGATAAGCCAGCCAGCAGAGCAGGCGGCGGAGGATCGGTTGCCGCGCCCAATCTTCGCGGCGCAGTTCTACCGCGCCGTCGCGTATCGCGGAGGCAAGGCTTGCCGCAAGCGTGGTGGCGAATCCTCGGTCAAGGACGACCACGTTGGCCTCTCGCGCAAGCATCAGGCTGAAAGTGTCGATATTGCTCGATCCCACTGTCGCCCAATGGCGGTCGATGATTGCGACCTTGGCATGCAGAACGCTGCGCTGGTATTCAAACAGGCGGATGCCGTTTTCGAGAAACAACGGGTAGAGCGCGCGCGTGGCGTATTGCATCATCGGGTGGTCGGCCACGCCCTGGAGCAGCAGGGTGATTTTCACACCGCGTGCCGCTGCCGCAAGCAGGGCGTGGCGAAAGCGATGGCCCGGAAAGAAATAGGCATTAGCCAGCACGATTTCTTCATGGGCGCGGGCAATGGCGTCGAGATAGGCGTTTTCGATGTCGGCGCGGTGGCGCAGATTGTCCCGGATCAGAAAGGCAGCGCGCATGTCGCCTGCGGCGGCAATCAGTGCGCCCGGAGGGACACTCCACGGCGGGTTTTGCTCTCCTCCTCTACTTCTTTCCCACAAGCGGGAGAGAGGTGTTTGCATGGCGCCGTTTTGTCCGCGTACGCGGTGGCGCAGGCTGAACCAGGTGACTTGCCGCCACAGGCGTCGTGAGGAGGACAAGATGGGTTCGAGCAGCGGGCCTTCGATGCGTACCGCGTAGTCGTAACGTGGATGCTTCGGCGCTTCGGCATCAAAGTCGCCGATGATGTTGATGCCGCCAACGAATGCGGTACGTCCGTCGATTACCGTCACTTTGCGGTGCAGCCGGCGCAGGCGTTGGCGACGCAAGGAAAGCAGGCGGGACTCACGCCGAAAGATCAACGTTTCCACCCCGGCGGCGCTGAGTCCGGCCATCAGTTCGCGTACGAAAGGGAGTCCGCCGAAGCCGTCGACGAGCACCCGCACCGACACGCCGCGCTTGGCAGCCCGCGCCAGGGCGTCGGCCACGCGACGTCCGGTGGCATCGGCGGCGAAGATGTAGGTCTGAAGCAGAATTTCCTGTTGCGCGGCGTCGATGGTTTCCAGCAGGGCGGGGAAAAATGCCCCGCCGTTTTCCAGCAGTGTGATTGCATTGCCCTGGAGCCATTCACCGCTGGCTCTGGCTTGGAACCAGGCGGGGATTGCCTTCACGCGCATGGTTGAGCGGTTCTCTGGGTCAGGAAATTTCCAGCATCCGGGTGAGGGCCGTTCGCGCCAGTTCGGCTTCGCGTGCGGGAACCCGGACAGGATTGACCACGTTGCCGTTGGCGAGGTTCTCCAGCGCCCAGGCCAGATGTTGCGGGTCGATACGCTGCATGGTCGAACACATGCACACGGTGGGAGCCATGAATTTGATGATTTTGCCTTGCGGTTTGAGTCGTTCCGCGAGGCGGCTGACCAGATTCAATTCGGTTCCGACCAGCCAGCGCGTGCCGGGAGGCGCAGCAGTGATGGTTTCGATGATGAATTCGGTGGAACCGACGTAATCGGACTCCCGGCACACATCGAGATTGGATTCGGGGTGCGAAATCACGAATCCGTCGGGATATTGCGTGCGCCAGCTTTGGATATGCCCGGCCTGGAACATCTGATGCACGGAGCAATGCCCTTTCCAGAGCAGGATGCGGGCGTGTTCGAGTTCTTTTGCCGTCAACCCTCCTCTTTCGAGATCAGGATCCCATACCGCCATTTGATCGAGCGGGATGCCTTTCTTGAAGCCCGTCCAGCGGCCGAGGTGTTGATCGGGAAAGAACAGGACTTTTTCGCGCTGTGCCAGCGCCCAGTCAATGATTGCGGGGGCATTGGTGGAGGTGCAGACGATACCGCCGTGTTCGCCGCAGAAAGCCTTGAGGTCGGCGGCGGAGTTGATGTAGGTGACGGGCGTGATCCTTGTGTCCGGTGTGCCGAACACTTCGGCGAGTTCATCCCAGCAGCGCTCTACTTTTACCAGATCGGCCATGTCGGCCATCGAGCAACCTGCGGCAAGATCGGGCAGGATGGCAATTTGTTCCGAGCGTGACAGGATGTCGGCCACCTCGGCCATGAAATGCACGCCGCAGAAGAGGATGAAATCCGCGTCCGTGCGTGCCGCCAGACGCGCAAGCTTGAGCGAATCGCCGGTGAGGTCGGCGTGGCGGTAAACGCTTTCGCGCTGGTAGTGGTGGCTGAGAAGCACGACGCGCTGGCCAAGGCGCGCGCGCGCGGCGGTGATGCGTGCTTCGGCCTGTTCGTCGGAGAGCATGGCGAAATGCCCAAACCCTTGAACTTGGCTCATTGCCTGCGTGGTTGCTCCATTGCTATTCATTCCTGCTCCCAGGGAAGGCCGGCGAATTTCCAGCCGCCGATGCGTCCGCGCTGGTTGTTGACGTCAAGCGAGCCCTCGAAGCCTTCGAGAACGTTGTAACAGTTATTGTAGCCGGCACGGGCGGCCAGCCGTGCCGCTTCGTCGGAGCGGCGCCCGGCACGGCAAATGAACATGACCAGCGATTCGGGGTCGACTGACTGGCGCAATTGCGTCATAAAATGAATATTGATCTTATCGCCGGGCCAAAGTTCCCACTCCAGGTTGACCGTGCCTGGTATGTGGCCTACAAAGCGCAGTTCGGCGCGGGTACGGATGTCGATGAGTTTTGCGCCTGGAGCCAACTGCCAGACCTGATGCGCTTCCGTGGGGGTAAGCGCGCCCTGGTAGGGCAGTCCGAGTTCAACTGCGCGCCGATGGGCGAGATCGAGCAGAGCGGCGAGTGTTCCCATGAAGGTTTGGTCTAGAATGAAAGGGCTTTAATTATATCGCTTGACACTTGTTCCATGCCCACGTCCACATCTCCATCCCAACCCGTGAAAACCGCTGCCGAGCGTGCACGCTCCATCAGGAATGTCACACTGGTAGGCGTCGCTATCAATTCGGCCCTGACTATCGGGCAGATTGCCGTCGGGTTGTTTGCCAACGCTTTCAGCCTGGTAGCCGATGCCATGCATACGCTTTCGGATCTGGTAGCGGATTTTATGGTGCTTGTTGCCGGTCGGCAGGGCGCAAATCCCGCCGACCTCAATCACCCCTATGGTCACGGACGTATCGAAACAGTTGCGACGCTGGTTCTCGGCGTATCACTCGTAGTGGTAGGCATCGGATTCCTGTGGGCATCCGGTATGCGGCTGCAAACGATGGATAGCCAGCCGCCCCTGCATCCGGTGGCGTTCGTGATGGCGCTTTTCTCATTGGCGGGGAAGGAATTTTTGTTCCGTTATACGCTTGCCGGCGGGCAGCGCCTGAATGCGCCCATGCTTGAAGCCAATGCCTGGCATGCCCGTTCCGATGCAGCCTCGTCGCTGGTGGTAGCCATCGGCATTGGCGGCAGTCTGGCCGGTTATCCTTTTCTGGAGCCGTTGGCTGCTGCCGTGGTCGGTTTTCTCATCCTGCGCATGGGTGTCCTGCAAAGCTGGAGTGCGGTGCGCGAGTTGATCGATACCGGTCTGTCCAATGAAGAACTTATCCGCCTGCGCCAGACCATCAGCGATACGCCGGGCGTCACGGGGCTTCACGACCTGCGCACCCGCCGCATGGCTAACCGCGTGCTGTGTGACGCGCACGTCCAGGTCGATTCCCGGATCACGGTATCGGAAGGCCATTACATATCGGAGAGCGTATTGCTGACCGTGCATCATGCGCATCCCGAAATTGGCGAAGTGCTCGTCCACGTCGATATCGAGGACGACGATATGGAACAGCTTTTCGCCGAACGTACCGAACGGCTCCCGGACCGCGCTGCCGTGCTTGCCGATCTTGCCGCGCTTACCGGAGAGAATTTGCCGATCCAGCGGCTTCAATTGCACTACATCAAGGGGCGGGTCGATATCGAGGCGTATTTTTCGCCGGACGTGCCGCTTTCCAATATTGAAGCACTCAAGCAGCATGTGGACGCCTGGTTGGTTGAGCGGCCCTGCTATCGCGGGGTGACTTTCTATCGGATGTGCTGATGCGGTTGTAGGTTGTATTGAGACGCCCGCGGCTTTTCATGGAAGCTGCGGGCGTTGTGTCGTCGGGGATGCTGAAACCTTACTTTTTGCCCTTGACTGCCCCGCCCTTGCCCGCAGGAGCCGCAGCGGCGGTTGTTGTGCCTGCCGTTATTTGCGGCTTTAGTTGCATCAATGATTTTTCTCCGATACCAGGCACTTTGACCAGGTCATCAACTGAGGCAAATGGTCCGTGCTCCTTGCGGTACTCGATGATGGCATTGGCCTTTGAAGGGCCAATGCCGTTGATTTGTTGCAGGGCGGCCGTGTCGGCAGTGTTGATGTTGACCGGCTCCAGCGCCATTGCGGCCAATGGGCACAAGGCCAGTGAAAGAAGCAGGGAACGCAGGAAACGAAGCATGACGATACTCCTTGACGGTAAAGGAGTACGCATAATAAATATTCTTTCATGCTATGTCAACAGTATTTATGCAAAATGGCATCGCACGCATTTTTCTCGTTCATTCGCTGTTGAACTTTGCTGGCAACCAGGCACGTTCAACCGAATCCCGGAAGCACCAGCCCGGGGTGGTCTCGGTCTTGTAACTCCAGAAAAACCAGCCGAGAAGTTTTTCAAAGGCCAGGAGTTGCGCCGCCGCGTAGCCCCGGCTGGCGACATCCTGCTGAAAGGCGTCCATGCGTTCGAGCGCGTGGTTATAGGGTCCTTCGGCCCATAGCGAGACGACCTTGAGGTCGAGCCCCAGGCTCCATTCGCCGCAGATTGCAGGCAACCCAAGGGCCGCGTTGATCGAATCCGCCTCATCGCGCCACTCTCCAGTGGCCTTGTGGATGTGCTCGAAGATGTCGGAGTCGATGTCGCGGCGCTCGAAGCACTGGTAGCGGTGGTAATCGAAAATAACGTTCTGCCAGGCCGGCGGCTGCATGAAACCGAGATATTCACGGTAAGAGCGAAAACCGTCGTGAAAGACCACTGCCACACGCTCGGGCGGGCAATGCTTGCGGATGCGGTCATAGGCGGCGAGGTAATACCGTTTCAGGATATCGGTTGGCACGTCCCAGCGTGGCTCGTTCAACACTTCGATGGCAAAGAGCCCCGGATGCGTGCGGTAACGTTCCGCCAGACGTTCAAGTACTGCAAGCGAATGTTCCAGGTATTCCTCTTTCGTGTGCCATTCCGCCACATCCTTGATGCCGCCGTTATCGAATCCGTTCTGGCAGCCGGGGGCGGCGTGCAGGTCGATCATTACCTTGAGCCCGAGTCTTGCCGCCCAATCCAGGGCGCGGTCGAGCACGTCGATGCCGCCCGTGACAAACGGATGGGGATTGGTTCCATACTTGGGGTGATACGGGTAGTCAGGACCGAAAATCCAGTGCCCGACCGGGATGCGTACTGCGTTCAGCCCGCGTTCGGCGATCCAGGCAAAATCCTCATAAGTGATGAAACTCTCCCAATGCGCGCGCAATTTTTTGGGTGCGGCACTGCCCAGTTCGGCGCACCAGGTTGTTTCGTCGGTTGCTTCCAGCCCCGCGAAGAGGCTCGGTTTCATCCACTTTTCGAGCAGCAGCCAGTTCCCGAGATTGACGCCACGCAGTTTGTCCACTCCGGTTTCCCTCCATTTGTCCTTCATGCTGCCTCATTGCAGCCGTGACACGGTATGATGCGCCAGATCATGCGCCAGTTCTTCACTTTCGTTTTCGTGCTCCTTAACGGCCTCGCGTTCAATGTGTCTGCGGCTGGCCTGCCGGACTTGGGTGACGTGGTGGGTATCGAGGATTTCTCGCCGACGCAGGAGCGGCAATTGGGCGAGGAGATCATGCGCGAGGTGCGCAGGGATCCCGCATGGCTCGATGATCCCGAGGTCGAAGAATACATCAACCGCCTGGGCCGGCGGTTGGCGGCGGCAAGCGCGGATTCTGGCCGCGTGTTTGAGTTCTTCGTGGTCAAGGATGTCATGCTCAATGCCTTCGCCCTTCCGGGCGGCTATATCGGCGTGCATACCGGGCTGATTCTTGCGGCGCAGTCGGAATCGGAATTGGCCGGGGTGCTCGCGCATGAAATCGGGCACGTCACGCAGCGGCATATTGCGCAACTCATCGGCAAGCAGAAGCAGATGAGCATGGTGATGCTGGCTTCCATACTGGCAGCGGTTGCGGCCAGAGATTCGCGGGTGAGCGAGGCGGCGCTAAGCGCCGGAGTCGCAGGGGCGACACAGGCGCAATTGTCCTATTCGCGCGATTTTGAACGCGAAGCCGACCGGCTCGGCCTACAGACACTAGAAGCGGCAGGGCTTGATGTGCGCGGGATGGCGGGTTTTTTCGAGCGCCTGCAACGTGCCACCCGCCTGTATGAAAACAATGCCCCTGTTTATCTGCGTACGCACCCGCTGAACACCGAGCGTATCGCCGACATGGAAAACCGGGTGATGAGCATGCGCTATCGCCAGGTACCCGATTCGCCGGATTTCAATTACGTGCGCACGCGCTTGCGTGTGCAATCGCTGCCGGCTGCCGAGGCGTTGCGGACGTTTGCGGGATTGGTCGAGGCCAGCCCGGATGATGCGTCGTTGCGTTACGGGCTGACGTTTGCGCAGTTGCGGCTCGGGCATCTGGATGATGCCGTGCGCACACTCGATGAGTTGCGCCGTCGTGCCAAGCCTTCGCCCTTCATTGCCATACTCTCCGGTGATGTGTCGATGGCCCGCCGTGATACCAATGGGGCGATCAATATGCTTGCTGCCGCTTGCAAGGTTTTCCCGGAAAGCATGAGCGCAGTCTATGCTTTGGCCAATGCGCAAATTGCCGGTGGGCACGCGCAGGACGCGGAACGGGGCATGCGCCGGGCATTGACCGGCCGCAGCAGCGATACGCGCCTGTGGGGCCTGCTTGCGCGCGCCAATGCGGCCTTGGGCAAGCGCACGGCGCAGCATCGCGCTCAGGCCGAGGTTCATTTTTTGCAGGGTGGCTACCGTGCCGCAGTTGAGCAACTGGAACTGGCGCACCGCGCAGGGGACGGAGATTTTTACGAGTTGTCCGCAGCCGATGCCCGCCTGCGTGAAATTCGTGCCCGTGCGGACGAGGAAAGGCGGGCGGCACAACAGCGGAAAAACGAACGTTGATGACGGAGAAGAGAATGGATTTTGACAAGGAAGTCGATGCCCGCGGGCTGGCCTGCCCGTTGCCTATCTTGAGGCTCAAGAAGGCGCTGGCCGAAGTGCCTGGCGGGCGGATCGTGCGTGTGCTTACCACCGATCGCGCCTCAATCAAGGATATTGAAGCCTTTACCAACCAGACCGGGCACGAATTGATGCGTCAGGGAGAAATGCCGGACAATGCGCTCGAGTTTTTTATCAGACACAAGTAAGCACCGAAAGCCTGGGAACTCATGGAGCATCCCCATCGACCGGCAGGGGTTCGGCTGTCGGCCCCGGTTGGTGCGCTGCGTCGGTGACGGCAGGCCCGAGTTCGGCCAGGGACTTGAAACCCGTGTCGGGCGGGACGCGGTTTCTGGTCTCTTATTGGAGATTCTTGTTATATTTTCATCAGTTGCTTTAGCGCCATCCGTATACCGTCGGCGACGTTTACGGTGTCGATAAGTCCTTTCATGGCGGTGAGCGCCTCGCGTTCATTATAGCCGAGACCGAGCAGGGCATTCAGAATGTCGGCGCGATTGCCGGAGGCGGATACGCCAGAATGAGGTGTTTGTTCCAGGGTGTCCGAAACAGGGCCGAGTTTTCCGCGTAATTCCAGAAGCAGGCGTTCGGCAGTTTTTTTGCCAATACCTGGAATTGTCACCAGGCGGTCCGATTTCTGGAATGCGACGGCCTGAGCCAATTCGCTGACCGGCAGGCCGGAAAGCACAGATAGGGCCGTGCGTGCGCCGATGCCGGAAATCTTGATAAGTTGGCGGAAAACCGCGCGTTCTTCATTGGTGGCGAAACCATAGAGAAAATGTCCATCTTCGCGCACGGCGAAATGGGTGTAGAGCGCCACTTTCTCGCCACAGGCAGGCAAATCACAAAAGGTGCTCATCGGCACGTCTATTTCATAGCCAATGTCGCCTGCTTCGACGAGGATTTGCGGGGGTTTTTTTTCCAGCAGGATGCCCGAGATGCGACCGATCATGGCGAATTTCTTCTGTTTTTTACTTCCATTGGGTGAAGGAGATGTTTTTGTCCAGCCATTTTTCAAATTCCTCCGGCGGTAATGGGGGGGAGAACAGGTTGCCCTGGACGACCTGATAGCCCTGGGCCTTGAGAAGATTACGCTGTGTCGAGTGTTCAACACCTTCGGCGACAGCCACGAGGTTCATGCTGTCGCTGATATGTATGACGGCGTTGGTCAGCGCCCGCGTGGATTTGTCATGGACAAGGTCATGCACGAAGGATTGGTCGAGCTTGAGTTCATCCACTGGCAGGCTGCGCAGGTAAGCCAGGCTGGAATAACCGGTCCCGAAATCGTCGATCGACAGGCGCACACCGAGGGCGTGGATTTCGTTGACGGTCCGCATTGCGTTCGGATTGGAATCCATCAGCACACCTTCGGTTATTTCAATCAGGAGGTCACCTGGAAGCAGGCCGTGGGAACGAAGAATGGCCTCAAGATATTGTGGCAGCTTCAGATTGTGAAAATCGCTGGGAGACAGGTTAACTGATACAGAAGGAACGGTGAAGCCATGCTGGCGCCATTGCGCAAGCTGACGGCAGGCCTCGTTCAATACCCACTGGCTCAGGTAATTTATCAAGCCACATTTTTCGGCCAGAGGAATGAAACGGGCCGGGGAAATGTACCCGAACTGAGGGTCGTTCCAGCGTGCGAGGGCTTCAATGCCGTGCAGCAGATGGGTTTCGATGTTGACTTGAGGTTGGTAGTAAAGTTTGAGCCGATTGGTTTCGAGCGCCTCGCGTAGCGCCGATTCGAGTGCGAAACGCTCCCTGGCGAGCAGGTTCAACTGGCCGCTGAAAAAGCTGAAACAGTTACGGCCTTTTTGCTTGGCTTGGTACATTGCCATGTCAGCAGCATGTATCAGAGTGTCCATATCTTGCCCATCTTCGGGAAACAGGCTGATGCCGATGCTGCACGCCGGAAACAGGGGGACTTCGCCGACCTGGCATGGCGCGGAGAGCACGGCGAGCAGACGGCCGGCAAGGTCAGAGGCATGTACGCTGTCGCATTGTGTCAGTACGATAACAAATTCATCTCCCGAATAACGGCAGAGAATGTCAACTTCGCGTATCGCTTCGCGCAGGCGCTCGGCGACGATGCACAACAGAGCGTCTCCGGCAGGATGCCCGAGAGAATCGTTGACTTGCTTGAAGCGGTCGACGTCAATGAACAGCACTGCCAGTTGCGTTCTGTCGCGGACGGCTTGCGCGATGGCCTGACCGGCCCGGACATGCAGGAGGCTGCGGTTGGGCAGGTTGGTGAGATTGTCGAAAAAGGCCAGATGATGGATGCGCGCGCGCGACTGTGCCTGTTCCATCGCCAACATGCACAGGGATGTTGCGACTTCGGCCAGTTGCGTATGCAATTTGTTCGGTCGTCGGCATACACGGTAGTAAAAGGCCAGGATGCCGATCACGTTGCTGTCCTGCGCCTTGACTGGAACCGCCCAGCATGCCTTGTAACCCAGCCTGAGTGCTTCATGTTTGCCGACCGTCCAGTTGGAATCGTTCTCGATGTCCCTGACGACTACTGGCTCGCCACGGAAAGCGGCGAGCCCCAGGGAAGAGGATTGGGGACCGATTTCAATGTTGTTGGTTTGACTGATGTATTCGGATGGAAAACCCGGCGCGGCCAGCGTGTTCAAACGTCCGTCACTATTGAGCCGGGCGATGGTGACGGAAATTTCGGGCGCAATACGGTTGATTTCCTGGCAGAGCAGATTCAGAACCTCTTGCAGCGATTCCGTGTTGGCCATGACCTGCAGGACATGTTGGCGTAGTGCCTTATGCACCTTGTGGAGCGTAATGTTCCTGGCAATGATCAGATACAGGATGTGGCCAGTGATCTCAATACGCGAAACGGATATTTCGGCCCACACCCGTGTGTGATTGGGGCGTTCGATGGGTAACTCCACATAGTGGCCGACGAGAAGGCCGATACCGGACTGGTTCGGGAGTTGTGTCTGCTGGTCGTCTTTCAGGGGAGGCATCAGGAGTGAGATGTCGGCTCCCTGCACGGTACTCCGGCTGCGCCCCCACAGCCGTTCGGCATTGCCGTTAAAGAAAACGATGTCGTCGTTTTCATTTACTATTATGATGGCATTTTCCGCCTGTTCGAGAATTTGAGAGTAAAACTGTGCAATTGACATGTAGACATACCGTTAACATATGTTCTGCAGGCAGCGGGTTCGAATGGTTTCCATTGTGAAACCGCTACCTTGATAGTAGTTTCCTCCTTTTTGTTTTGTCGGGGAGTGACGATGTTCCTGAAGAAAAATAAATTTCAAAATCAGTCTGCCGTGGATGGAGAAACTACAGAGTTCACCTGCTATAGATGAATATAGGTGAAATTACAATGATCCAGAAAGGTCGTTAATTTCTGATTCATTTCTACGCTTCCTAAAGCTGTGACTGGAAATCAGGACGGCACCTTGTTCAATTCAGAATGAAGTGCGATATCTGGTTGGATCGGCGATGTTTGCAGCCATGAAACCGGCGCGGCGCAAGCGGCATGCGTCACAATGGCCGCAGGCTCGCCCCTCATTGTCTGCCTGATAGCACGAGACAGTCATCTCATAATCGATTCCCAAACCAATTCCCTGGAGGATGATTTCAGCTTTGGATAATCCAATCAGTGGTGTGTGGATTGACAGCGGGCAACCTTCGACGCCCGCCTTGGTAGCGAGTCTGGCCATTGCCTGAAAAGCCGCAATGAATTCCGGTCGGCAGTCGGGATAGCCGGAGTAATCCACGGCATTGACTCCAATGAAAATGTCGCATGCGCCAAGCGCTTCGGCCCAGGCCAGCGCCATCGACAGCATGACGGTATTGCGGGCAGGAACATAAGTCACGGGAATGCCGTCGCCTGCGCGGTCTTCAGGAATGGCGATACCGGGGTCGGTCAGGGCGGAACCGCCGAACTGGCCGAGTTCGACATGGGCCAGCCTGTGTTCATGCGCACCCAGTGCGGCGGCGACGCGCCGCGCGGCGGCAATCTCGGCGGCGTGGCGTTGGCCGTAAGCTACCGACAGGGCATGGCATTTGAAACCTTGTTGCCGGGCAAGCGCGAGGCAAGTTGCGGAATCAAGCCCTCCAGAGAGCAGGACGACGGCGCGTGGAGAGGAAAGCATGGCGTGCGTATTTCGCTGGGTGGTTGTTTATGGCGAACCTTTGGGGACGGCTATCGCCCCCTGGCGTTTTGCCACAGCACTTTGTGCAGTTGGATCTGGAAGCGCACCGGGAGACGGTCGCGTACGATCCATTCGGCCAGATGCGCGGGATTGAGCCAGCCGGCGACGGGCGACAGCAACACCGGGCAACGTTCCGCCAGGCGAAGGGATGAAATCTGTTCCCGCGCCCACAGGTAATCGTATTCATCGGCAAGCACGATTTTTATTTCGTCCTGCGCGTTCAGGAGCGGGATATTGTCGTAGCGGTTACGCTCGGACTCGCCCGATCCGGGTGCCTTGAGATCGACGACACGGGACACTCTTGGGTCGATGCCGCTAATGTCGAATGTGCCGCCGGTCTCCAGTGAAACAGAGTAGCCTGCGTCACACAGGGCGGAGAGCAATATTGGACAATCTGGCTGGGCAAGCGGTTCGCCGCCCGTTACACAGACGTAATGCAGCGTATGCACGGCGACATCATCGAGTATCGTTTTCAGGTCAAGGTCTTCCCCGCCGTGATAGGCATATTTGGTGTCGCACCAGACGCAGCGCAAGGGACAGCCGGTCAGGCGCACGAACACCGTGGGCAGCCCCGCCCGCGTCGACTCCCCTTGCAAGGAGGCGAAAATTTCAGAAACACGCAGCGCGTGGTCTTGCCCGGAGGGCATTGGTCAACGTGCCGCCGAGGAAGGGGAGGAGGAGAGGTGTTGCTTGGCTGTTATGGCCGCGTTGGATGAAGGATAGCGGTTTATCAGGGATTGCAGCGTCAGTCTGGCATTGCGCCGATCATTGATGGCAAGCTGTCCGTTGGCCAAACCGAGCATGGCGTCAGGGGCGACCGCACTCTTTGGCCAACGGCCAAGCACGATGTTGAAGTATTTGTTGGCAGCGGCAACGTTCTTGGTTTGCAGGGCGGCAGTACCGGCCCAGAAGTGGGCTTCGGGCAGGTTGTCGCTGTCAGGGTGGTTGTTGATGTAGGTATCGAGTTCAGCGAGCGCTTCAGCGGTGCGGCCTTCTTTCAGGAGACCAAGCGCAGCCTCGTAACTACCGTTCCCGCCGCCGTCGCCCGCGCCGCTCGTTTGAGCCGGGGCAGTGGTTTGCTGCGCGTTCGTTTCGAGTTGGCGCATCCGGCTGTCGAGGTCGATGTAAAAATCGCGCTGCCGGTTCTTGAGCGTCTCTATTTCATTGAGCAATACCTCAAGTTGCCCGCGCAAACGGGCAACCTCGGCACGCATTTCCTCTGCTTGGTTGGCCAACTCAAATTGACCGTTGGAGACGGTTTCGAGCCGGCTTTGTAATTCCTGTTTCAGATTGTTGATCTGCTGGCGGGCTTCCGCGTCGTCGAACAGACCCGCTTGGGCGGGTCCGGCCAGGAAAAGCGCGGCAAACGCCGCCAAGGGCAGGAGGGGTTTCATCGCTTACCTAAAATAGACAAAGTCACCACGACGGTTCTGAGCGTAACACGATTCCGTGGATGCGGCGCAACGCGGATGTTCCTTGCCCAGACTGACCGCTTCGATCTGCATGTCGTTCGCGCCCTGAAGCTTCATGGCACGACGCACGGCTTCGGCGCGCTTTTGACCAAGAGCAAGATTGTATTCACGGCTGCCGCGTTCGTCCGCATTGCCCTGGATGGTCACTTTACGGTCGGGTTGCCGGGCCAGGAGATTGGCATGGGCTTCAATCACCGGGCGGGCATCGGAACGAATGACATAACTGTCATAATCGAAAAACACGCTGTTTCTGGAAGAATCCCTGGCCCAGTCAGGAAGGTCGCTGGCGTCTCCCCGCTTGGTTGCATCCACGGCTGTGACACGAGTTTGTTGAGGTTGTTGCATGGATTCGTCATCAATTTTGGCACTTGTGCCTTGTGTATCTGTTTGACATGCGGCGAGCGCGAGAGCCAGCAAGGAAGGAAACAACAAATTTTTCATGGTGACATTCTCCAGTGAGTGGAACAAAAACAGGCAGAAAGGACAGAAAGGCTACTTTTGAAACGGACCCCAGGCAGGTTCCCGTACATCGGCAGCCTGTATTGAAAGTTGCTGTTTTATCAGGCCATCGGCGGATACTGCCGCCAATGTGCCTTTGTTTCCGTTTACGGTGGCGTAGAGGATCATGTTGCTGTTGGGGGCGAAGCTGGGCGATTCGTCACGCGACGAATTGGTAAGGATCACAATTTGGCGGCTGGACAAATCCAGTACGGCAATCCGGTAGCCTCCACCGGTTTGGGTCATGAGAGCCAGCTTCTTGCCATCGGCGGAAGGGCGAGGTGTAACGTTATAGGATCCATCGAACGTGATGCGCTCAACGCCGCCACCGGCAACGTCAAGCCGGTAGATTTGCGGGCTGCCGCTACGGTCGGAGGTAAAGTAGATGAATCGTCCATCGGGCGACCATGCCGGTTCCGTGTCAATGCCGCTTGATGTCATCAGACGGCGTGCGCCGGAACCATCGGCGTTGATGAGGTAGATTTGCGACAAGCCGTCCTTGGTGAGAACCACCGCGAGCCGTTTGCCGTCTGGTGCCCAGGCCGGCGCGGAGTTGGAACCTTTGAAGTTGGCCAGTATCCTTCGCTGGCCGGTGGCGAGCGTGTGAACATAAATGACAGGTTTTTGGGTCTCGAACGAGACATAGGCGAGTTGCTGCCCGTCCGGTGACCATGATGGCGAAATGATCGATTCGTGGGAGCGTAGTGCCGGTTGGGTGTTCATGCCGTCGGAGTCGGCAATGTGCAGTTCGTATCGCTGGCTGTTTTTGACCACATAGGCGATGCGGGTGGCGAAATACCCGGGTATGCCGGTCAGTTTCTCGTAGATGAAATCGGCGATCCGGTGGCCGGTTATCCGGTATTGTTCCGGCGACATCCGCAGAATCATCCCACCCAGTTCGGGCTTCGAGTCCGTGCGGGTCGTATCGAAGAGACGGAAACGGATTTCATGGCGGCCGCTGGATGAGGCAACTACCGTGGCGGACAGCGCAGCATCGGCCCCGCGCGCTGCCATCGCAGCGAGATCGGGAACTTTCGACTCTGGCAGCGTCATGGGGCCGATGTCGATGAGTTTGAACAGGCCGCTGCGTTCAAGATCGGCACGCACGACTTCGGAGATGGAATGCGGCAGGTTGCCTTCATCCTGAAAGACCGGGACGATGATGGGGAAAAGCCGCTCACCCGAACCGATGACAGCGATGTCGAGCGCGTCCTGCGCACGCGTGCCCACAGCCAGGCAAGTCATGGCAAGGACGCACGTCAACCGGAGGAAGCTACTGAAAATGGTGTTGATACAAGAAGGAATAACGATATTGTTCATGGCATAAATATGCAAAGTACGGGCAAATCCTACCCGAGATATGTTATTTGAAAAGAGGGATGCACGCCATAAGACCTAAATTTTAAAAAGATGTTTCATTCTTCCAATGGCCAGACGGTGATTTCAAGCCTGCGGTTGAACAGGACAGGGTCATCAGGCGGCGGCAAGGGACTGGACTTGCGGATTGCGCGCGCGATTGCTTCGTCGAGCGCCTGGTTGCCCGAAGACTGTTTGAGCTTGACGTTGATGACTTCGCCGCCCCCGCTGCCCATGACCTGCTCAATTTCAAATACGGCACTGGGGTTGCCGGAAAGGCCGGGAAGGAGGGGCAGGTTGCGGCGGATCTTGGCAGAGATGACCGACCGGTAGGCGTCGAGTTCTCCGGGGTTGCCGACGCGCTGGCTACCCTGTCCCTGCTGCCTGCCTCCCAGTATCTCGTTGGCCTTTTTGGCCTCGGCAGTGCGCTTGATATCCTGATCGAGTTTTTGTTCAAGCTGTTTCTGGATGTCGATCGGCTTGAGGGACGGCTCGGGCAGTTTGCGTTCAGGCTTTTTCTCCGGTTCATGTTTTTTCTCCGGTCCGGGCTTTTTTTCCGTTTTGGGCGGCTCCGGGTTTTTCGTGGCGATCTCAGGCTCGGGCTGCGGCGGTGGTTCGGGTTTCGGTGGTTCAGGCTTGGGCGGTTCGGGTTTTGGCGGCTCTGGCGGGTGGGCAGGGGCCGGGGTGGAGGCGGAAGGTGCGCCGACCAGACCGACTTCCAGCGACACCAAGGGCTTGCTCCGCCAATTGACCCCAAAAAACAGGAATGACAGCAATCCGATATGAACGGCGACGGTGAGAACGAACGACAGGATTTTTCGCGGCGGTGTTTGGTAAGGGCGGCGGTCTGGATGAAAATCGTTCATTTGCCCGTGTGGCCTGATTTCGTTTGCAGGCTGATCTTTTTTACGCCTAATTCACGCGCGGCTTCGAGTACGTCGATCACTTTTTGGTAAGGTATTTCGTTATGTGCGGCGACGAGGATGGGTTGACCGGCATCAATCAGTTTTTTCAGTTCGCGCTGAAACTCAATGGGCGAAAGAGGGGTTGCCTTGTCGTTGGCAGTGCGTTTCAGCGCAAGTTTGCCGTCTTTGCCAACTTCGATGATCGCGGCTTCCACCGATGGCGTAGCCAGCGGCCCTGCGGAGGGGACATCGATGCTGCCGGACTGCATCAGGGGAGAGGCCACCATGAAGATGACCAGCAGCACCAGCATAACGTCGATGTAAGGGACGACGTTGATTTCGTTCTTTTGTCGGCGTTGGCGCATGGGAGGAGGGGCCTCAGCGCAGGTTGCGTTGGAGGATGTTGGAGAATTCTTCCATGAAACTCTCGAAGCGGATGCCAAGCCGATCGATGTCATGGGCGAAGCGGTTGTAGGCCACCACGGCGGGAATGGCCGCAAAGAGGCCGATTGCCGTGGCGATCAGTGCTTCGGCGATCCCCGGCGCGACGTGGGTCAGCGTGGCCGCGCCGACGTTGGATAGCCCCCGGAAGGCGTTCATGATCCCCCACACCGTGCCGAGCAGGCCGATGTAGGGTGAAACCGAGCCGACCGAGGCCAAAAATGAAAGATGGCCGTCGAGATCGTCGACCTCGCGTTGGTAAGTGGCGCGCATCGCGCGACGGGAACCATCGATGGTGGCGGCGTGGTCGTGGCCCTTGGTGCGCAACTTGGTGAACTCACGGTATCCCGCTTCGAAAATGCGCTCCATGCCGCCACTGCGGAAACGCCCGCCCGCCGCTGCTTGGTACATCAGGTCGAGATCGCCTCCGCTCCAGAAATCACGCTCGAAACGCCCGGCCTTGGATTGCGCGGAATTGATCTGGAACCATTTGCGGAATATCCAGTACCACGACATGAGAGAGAGCAGGGCCAGCAGGACCAGGATCAGTTTGACGAGGAGGCTGGCCTGTATGACCAGGCTGATGATGGAAAGATCGTGGGTAATGATCATCGGGACGGGTAAGGCAAGAGTTGGTCGTGGAATTGGGCGCGAACTGCATCCGGCCAAGGTACAGGGCGGCCGCTGGCGAGTGAAACGGAAACGATTTTGACTTCGGCGGTAAACAGCAGTCTGTCCTCGCGAAAAATACGCTGAAGGAATAATACACTAACATTTTTCAGGTTGTGGATCGTACTGACCACGGTCAGGCTATCGTCGAGACGGGCGGGGGCGAGGTAATCGGCCCGCACGCTGCGCACGACGAAAAGCGGCCCACCCGCCGCGAGCAACTGCTGCTGCCCGAAACCAAGAGCCCGTAGCCATTCACTGCGGGCCCGTTCGCAAAAACGCAGGTAATTGGCGTAATATACGACCCCGCCTGCATCGGTATCCTCATAGTAGATGCGCACGGGAAGAGAAAAGGTGGCCGACGGGCACAGTGAAGTCATATGCATCCCGCCATTCTAGCCGAGACCGCGCAACGCATAGCGGCTATTGTTGGATATTGCATTTACAGCAACCAGAAAAATATTTTTTGCGTGGTCATGATAAGGAGAGGTGCGGAACGTGACACAGTGGGATGCTGCAAAAAACATGGACCCGGTGCTATCCTTGACAATCGTGTCGATGCTTAACGCAATATTTTGATTTTGACTGGTTTCCCAGCGTGGCCTTTAACCTTAATCCTTTCAAGAAATCTTCCTCAGACCAGCCGCAGCAGACCGGGGGCGCCGATCCATCCGCCGCAGGCAATGGCGGCGTGCCACCGAAGACCGAGCTTTCCGCACTCGATTTTTCCCATAGCCAGCAGGGCGCAATTGAGGTCACGGAAATTGCGACTGGCATCGGCGTGATCTATGAGGAAGCGGCGGTGCTTTTTGCGAACGGGAATGACCGCGACGCCGAACAGCTTCTCACGGCTGTTTTTGATGATCCCACGGCTACCGTGGGTGAAGGGCTCTGGATGATGCTGCTCGATCTTTACCGGTTGACCGGGCAGCGTGATCGTTTCGATACCAGGGTGATCGATTATGCCCGCTGTTTCGAGCGTTCTCCCCCGGCGTGGGAAGATTTGTCGGTCCAGCCCGCGAAACGGCACACTGAGGCGTCCACCCTGATAAATTTGCCTGCCGCGCTGCTCGCGCAGACAGCGCAGCAGCTTCAGCAAATTTGCGTGATTGGCCGCAAGAGCGGCACGCTTCGTATCGACCTCGGCCGGGTGCGCTCCGTTGACGACCAGGGCTGTTTGCTGGTCAGGCAGGCATTGGAACGGCTGGCTGCCGACCGGGTCAAGCTGGTCATTTTCAACGCATCCAGGTTCGTTGACCTGTTGTCGCCCAAGGTCAAACCCGGCCAGGCCGAGAACCGCGATTACTGGATGTTGATGCTGGAAATGCTGAAATACACTGGCGAGTATTCGCGCTTCGAGGATTTGGCGGTCGATTACGCTATCACCTTCGAGGAATCGCCCCCTTCGTGGGAATCGAAACAGCCTCTGCCGGGTGAGGAGCAGCCTGCGGCCGACGAAGGCTCTTCAGGGCGCGGCGAGGAAGAATTTTTTTTCGACAGCGAATTGACCGGATCGAGCAGCGAGGTGATTCGCAAGTTGGACGGGTTCGCTTCCACCCGTCAGACGGTCGTAATCGACTGCGGGAATTTACGGCGGGTCGATTTCGTGGCGGCGGGTACTTTGTTCAATACGCTTGCCTCGTTCCAGGCGAACGGCAAGGCCGTCCAGTTGCACAAAGTAAACGCAATGGTTGGCGCGCTGATGCGGGTCATGAGTATCGATCAGGTAGCGCAGGTCATGTTGCGCGGCTGACCTCTGTGCTCTGCATATTGTGGCGTGTTGTTACGCGCCCGTTCGGGCCGTACCGGCGCGATATGCGATATAATTTCCCCCTTTTTTTGGACGCACAGGCAATCCCCCAGGAACATTTATGGAACAGTATCACGGCACGACTATCCTTTCGGTTCGCCGTGGCCACCGGGTCGCGCTTGGCGGCGATGGGCAGGTCACGCTTGGCAATATCGTCATCAAAGCTTCCGCGCGCAAGGTACGTACTCTTTTTGAAGGGCGCATTCTCGCCGGTTTCGCCGGAGGCACTGCCGATGCCTTTACTCTGTTCGAGCGGTTTGAAGCCAAGCTTGAAAAGCACCAGGGCAACCTGATGCGCAGCGCGGTGGAACTTGCCAGGGACTGGCGCACCGACCGTATGTTGCGGCGGCTGGAAGCCATGCTTGTCGTGGCGGATCGCGAGCACTCGCTGGTCATCACCGGCAACGGCGATGTGCTTGAACCCGAGTTTGGCATAGTCGCCATTGGCAGCGGCGGCCCTTACGCGCAGTCTGCCGCGCGCGCGCTGCTTGAGAATACCGAGTTGATGCCGAAGGAAATTGTTTCGAAATCCCTGACAATTGCCGCAGATTTATGCGTTTACACAAACAAGAACCACGTCATCGAGGAACTGGACGAATGAGTGAAGCCATGAACCGGATGACACCGGCAGAAATCGTCTCCGAACTCGATAAGCATATCATCGGCCAGCACCAGGCCAAGCGGGTCGTGGCGGTTGCCTTGCGCAGCCGTTGGCGGCGCGCGCAAGTGGCCGAGCCCCTGCGTAGCGAGATCACCCCCAAGAATATCCTGATGATCGGCCCCACCGGGGTAGGCAAGACCGAGATTGCACGCCGCCTCGCCCGCCTGACGCAAGCCCCGTTCATCAAGGTCGAAGCCACCAAGTTCACGGAAGTGGGTTATGTTGGGCGCGATGTGGACACGATCATCCGCGATCTGGCGGAAATTGCCGTCAAGGACGGACGCGAGCGTGCCATGAGGCTTGTCCGGGACCGTGCTCTCGATGCCGCCGAAGACCGGGTGCTCGACGCGCTCCTGCCCCCGGTACGCGAGCATATCGAAGACGACGGCGCCAAGACGCAGGGCAGCGGCACGCGGCAGAAATTTCGCAAGAGACTGCGTGAAGGAGAGCTTGACGACAAGGAAATCGACCTTGAAATCTCCGCCTCTTTGATGCATGCCGAGATCTTTGCCCCGCCGGGCATGGAAGAATTGACCCAGCAAATTCAGGGCATGTTCCAGAACATGGGAAGCGGCAAAAAGAAAATGAGGCGGTTGCGGATTGCCGAAGCCATGAGGCTCCTGGCCGACGAAGAAGCCGCAAAACTCATCAACGACGACGAAATCAAAAGCGAAGCCCTGCGTATGGTCGAGCAGAACGGTATCGTTTTTCTCGATGAAATCGACAAAATTACTGCGCGTGGCGAAACACATGGCGCGGACGTCTCCCGCCAGGGCGTGCAACGCGACCTGCTGCCACTGGTCGAAGGCGCGACCGTCTCGACCAAGTATGGCATGGTCAAGACCGATCACATCCTGTTCATTGCCAGTGGCGCGTTTCACCTCTCGCGCCCAAGCGACCTGATTCCCGAATTGCAGGGGCGCTTCCCGATCCGGGTCGAACTCGATTCACTGTCCGTAGAGGATTTCGAGCGCATCCTGACCAGCACCGATGCCTGTCTTACCCGCCAGTACGAAGCACTGCTCGCCACGGATGGCGTGATCCTGAATTTCACCGCGGATGGCATCCGCCGCTTGGCCGAAATTGCCTTTCAGGTCAACGAGAGAACCGAGAACATCGGTGCGCGCAGGCTCTACACAGTCATGGAAAAACTCCTTGAAGAAATCTCTTTCGAAGCCGGTAATGGCAAGGCCGGAGCCATCACCATAGGCACCGCCTATGTCGATGCCCGTCTCGAAGGCGTGGCGGGTCGTGAAGACCTTGCCAGATACGTACTTTGACGTACCTTGAGTGCCAAGGCGGCGGGAGGCGGTACAATTGACCATTTCAACCCGAGGGTCTTTCGATGAAAACCACTTTTCTCGATTTTGAACAGCCGGTTGCCGACCTTGAAGAAAAGATCGAGCAACTGCGCTTTGTTCAAAGCGATTCCGCCGTGGATATTTCAGAAGAAATTTCCCGCTTGGAAAGCAAGAAGCAGAGCCTCACGCGCGACATCTACGCCAAGCTCACCCCCTGGCAAATTGCCCAGGTGGCGCGCCATCCGCAGCGCCCCTACACACTGGATTACGTGCAACACATTTTCACCGACTTCAACGAGTTGCACGGCGATCGCGTCTTTGCCGACGACTACGCCATCATCGGAGGGCTGGCCCGCTTCAATGGGCAAAGCTGTCTCGTCATCGGCCACCAGAAAGGGCGCGATACCAAGGAGAAAATTGCCCGCAATTTCGGCATGCCGCGCCCGGAGGGATACCGCAAGGCACTGCGCCTGATGAAACTGGCCGAAAAATTCCGCCTGCCCCTCTTCACCTTCATCGACACTCCCGGAGCCTATCCCGGCATCGGGGCCGAAGAACGTGGCCAGTCCGAAGCCATCGGTCACAACCTCTACGCAATGGCCGAATTGCGCATCCCGATCATCTGCACCATTATCGGTGAGGGCGGATCGGGCGGAGCGCTCGCCATCGCCGTGGGCGATCAGATCATCATGCTGCAATACGCCACCTATTCGGTCATCTCGCCCGAGGGATGCGCTTCCATCCTCTGGAAAAGCGCGGAAAAAGCCTCGATGGCTGCCGAGGCGATGGGTATCACCGCTTCGCGCCTCAAAACGCTCGGCCTCGTCGACAAAGTGGTCAACGAACCGGCAGGTGGCGCACACCGGGATCATAAAGGCATGGCCAAAAGCCTGAAGAGCGCCTTGGCTGACGGCCTGCGCCAGCTTTCGTCCCTTTCACCCGACGAACTCGTCGAACGGCGCATGGAAAAACTCATGAGTTATGGGCGCTTCAAGGAACTTGCTGCCTGAGGGCCATGTGCGCCGGGGTGACGCAAGCCGTGCCAATCGTACTTGAGGTCGCAGCCGCGATATTGGCCGCAGCGGGTATCGATTCCCGTCACCGCCTGTGTTGCGCATTCTCCGGGGGGATTGATTCGGCCGTGCTGCTCGATGTGCTCGATACCCTGCGGCAGCGGTTCGGATATACGCTGGAGGCCGCGCACGTTCATCACGGACTCAGCCCGGCGGCTGACGAATGGCAGGATTTCTGTGCCGGGATCTGCCATCGGCGCGATATCCACTTGCGCATATTCAGAGTCGAAGTGTCCCGCGATCACCCCGGAGGACTGGAAGAGTCCGCACGCATCGCCCGTCATGCCGCGTTTTCCCGCATTGCCTGCGACTGGCTCGCCTTGGGGCATCACCGCGATGACCAGGCCGAGACTGTCCTTTTCCGTTTGCTGCGTGGCGCGGGCGCCCATGGCGCGGCGGCGATGGCTGCCATCGACCATCCGGCGGAGGCTACTGGACGGGCAGGGCGTCTGCGCCCGTTGCTGGAAACCGGGCGGGAAGAAATCCTTGCCTATGCGCGTGGAAAAAACCTCGAATGGATCGAGGATGCCAGCAACACCGACCTGTGCTTCACCCGCAATGACCTGCGGCACCGCATCCTGCCCGCCATCGAGACCCGTTTTCCGGCGGCCCGCCTGACCCTGGCCCGCTGCGCATCGCACTTCCGCGAAGCCGCCGGGCTGCTCGATGAACTCGCCCAGGCCGATGCCGTGGCGGCCACCTGCGAAACCTGCGAGGAAGGGGAGGTCGGACACAGGGTATTCAGCCGGGCATTCCTGCTGAGTTTGAGTCCTGCGCGGCTTGCCAATCTGTTTAGATGGGAACTTCGGCGGCTCGGTTCGGCGCCGCCGTCCTCGGCCCGGTTGTCCGAGGCCCTGCGCCAATTGCGCACGGTCTCCGGGCCATTGTGCCTGCCACTCGGAGACCGCACCTGCCACAGCCGCCGGGGCCGCGTCTGGCTGACATAAGCGAAAGCATTGCATTTAGATGCACGGATCGTCCGTCTCTGCCGCGGTTTCTTCCGTATGGGTGAATGTCCAGGTGCGCGTGATTTCCAGCGCGTCTGTATCGCGGCGGATCTCCGGCGGGAAAGGCTCGAAAGGCGCGGCCCGCCGGGCAATGTCGATGGCACCCTCGTCGAGCGCCTTGTGGCCTGAACTTTGATTGATATGCGCTTTTTCAAATGAGCCGTCGGCGAGAATGGAAACCGTGACGATCATTTCTCCGTAAACCTTCCCGCGTGCTGCCTTGGGGTAATGGAGCGAGGCACTGCACGCGATTTTGCGCCGGAATCCCACCAGGTATTTTTCAAGCCATTGGTTTTCCATGGTTCCCGCGATCTGTTTGCGGCGCAGAAGTTGCCGTTGCTGGAAAGCCTGTTTGCGTTGCTCGACTTCAGCTTCCAGTTTCAGGAGTTCCTGGGTGCGCACTTTATCGGATGCGTTTTCTTCTGCGGCGGCGGGCGGCGGCGTAACTAGGAGGAACGCCAGGATGAGCAAGAAGGACGCGGTTTTCATCACGTTCTTTTTTATATCAGGAACAGTGTTGCCAGCCCGAGGAAGATGAAAAATCCTCCCGAATCGGTGAGTGCGGTAATCAGGACGGAACTGCCAATTGCCGGGTCGGTACCAAGCCGTTGCCGCAGCATCGGGATCATTACCCCGGCACAGGCGGCGAGCAGCAGGTTGAGCGTCATCGCCGAGGTCATCACCACCCCGAGCAGGATGCTCTTGTAGAGCCACCAGGCCAGCACGCCGAGTAGTCCTCCCCAGACGATACCGTTGAAAAGGGCGACCCCGAGTTCTTTTTTGATCAGGCGCTTGAGCGCGCCTTGCTCGACTTGGCCGACGGCAATGGCGCGTACGATCATCGTGATGGTCTGGTTGCCCGAGTTGCCGCCAATGCCCGCGACGATGGGCATCAGCGCCGCCAGCGCCACGAGTTGTTCGATCGTGCCCTCGAAAGCGCCGATGACACGAGAGGCAATGAACGCCGTTACCATGTTGATTGCCAGCCAGGCCCAGCGGTTCTTCACCGAATCCCACACTGAGGCGAAAACGTCTTCTTCTTCGCGCAAGCCGGCCTGGTTGAGAATCTCGGCATCAGATTCTTCGCGGATGAAATCGACCACGTCGGCCACGGTGAGGCGCCCGATGAGTTTGTTGGAGCGATCCACTACCGGCGCGGACACGAGGTCGTAACGCTCGAACGCCTGCACCGCATCACCGGCGTCGTCACTTGGCGAAAAACTGACTTTCGGCTCGTGCATCACTTCCTGGACTTTATTGTCCGTGTCGCTGATGAGCAGCATTTCCAGGGTCAGGATGCCGACCAGATGTTCCTCGCGGTCGATCACGAAAAGTTTGTCGGTGTGATCTGGAAAACTGTCGAAACGGCGCAGGTAGCGCAGCACGACTTCGAGACTCACGTCTTCCCGCACCGTCAGGAGGTCGAAGTCCATCAGTGCGCCGACCGACTCCTCGCTGTAGGACATTGCCGCGCGCAATTGCTCGCGCTCGTCGCTGGAGAGCGCCTTGAAAACATCCTCGATGATTTCCGGGGGCAAATCGGGTGCGAGGTCGGCGAGTTCGTCCGCGTCCAGCGTTTCGGCGGCCGCTTTTAACTCGTGCGGTGCCATGACCTCGATCAGGGATTCACGGACGGCATCGGAGACTTCGAGCAGGATGTCGCCGTCGCGGTTTGCCTTGACCAGATTCCAGACGTAGCGGCGCTCTTCAAGCGGCAGGGCTTCGAGGATGTAGGCAATGTCCGCCGGATGCAGTGTGTCGAGCTGGGCCCGCAGTTCGGCGGCGTGTTCCGGCGTGGGCAGAACGAGGGCGGATATTTCGGAATAGGGGGCGTCGGCGGCGGCTTCCGCCGCGTGCGAATGTGCCAGCACCGATTGCACTCTGTGCAGGTGTTGCTGGAGTTCGTCGGGATGTATTCCCGCGCCTTCGTCGTCGTAGAACTGTTCGTCGGCGTGCAGGTCTTTTTCCAGAGTCATCGCGCGAAGCCGGTCAGTGGGTGAGTACAGCCGGAAGCGATCGAGGCTGCCGGACGGGTCCGTGTGGAGGAAACGGGACGTGCGGGGCGGATTCTACCCTTGTGGCGTGAGCATCGCATCCAGGAAATGTAAATGCCAGGGGCAGGGCGGTTGCGGGGGGTCAGGCCACGACAGCCAGACGCGGAGCGTTCTCTTCTCTTCTGATCGTAGAGTCCAGAGCCTGCCGGATGCCTTCCTGCAACTCTGTGAGTTCTTCAATAAGTGTCTCGATGGATAGTTCGCCCTGCTTGAGTTCTTCAACCCGGTTTTCAAGGGTATCGGTCGCCTGATGAATGCGCCTGACGCTTTCCAGCCGACGCTTGAGTTGCAACTGGTATTCCCGTACCTGGATTTCAAGCGGGGCCATTACGGCCCGCAGCCATTGTTCGACATCGCGGTTGACGACCTCGAAAATGCGACGCACCTGAACCGCAGCCGTCTCAAAAAACTTTTTCATCAGCACATGCTTCTCGGTCGTCAGCAACATCAGGGTGGTACCGAGATGGCGATGGCAAACGCTTTCCAGGTGGTTGAGTTCAGCCTCGCAACGCCGCACCGAGAACTTTTCGGGGGGGGTGAGCTTGAGTCCGTGTTCGACGCTGAAACGCTTGTACATAGCGTCGAGCATGCGATAGATCTCGGAAATGTCCGATTCGGCCTCGGTGATATGGGTACGCATGCGCTGAAAGAAATCCTTCATCGACTCGCGCAGCCCAAGTGAAAAGCGCGATTCGAGCATGGAATCGCGGGCCTTGCGGGTTTCGGTGCGCAGGGTGTCCATCCCAAGGTGGGAAAGCAACTGGTTCGATAGCCCGGTAAAGACCGACCGCACGGCGTAATACTTTTTGAGCCCCTGTTCGAATTCGTCCTTTTCCACGCGAATCTTGTACATCATGTATTCGACGACGCCGCGATTCTTGCCGTGCAGGCTGTCCAGTTCCTGAAGCTGCCCTTTGACCCCGGAAAGCCGCGCCTGGAGGAGCACGCTGGCCTGATAGATCAGGTCGCGGGTTTCTCCCAGGGTGTTGTCGCGGACGATTTCCTGTTTGGAGGGCAGCAAATCTTCTGACAGTACCTGCTCCAAGGCCGGCAGGCGGCTTTTTTCGAGCAGGGCTTTGTCGTGATTGACGCGGGCCACCAGTCCTTTTTGTGCCGAGACCGGGAAAATCGAATCCTTGCCGATTTCGAGCGTTTCGCTTACCGATTTCACCTGCCGTTCGATCTCGGAGTCGATGCTGGCTTCTTCGCGCAAACCGTCCCAGAGGCCATCGATTTTGTTGAGCACGACCAGACGGCCTTTTTCCCGTGTGCTGGTGCTTACAAAGTCGCGCCATACCGTCATGTCACTCAGAGTTACGCCTGTATCGGCGGCGAGGATGAACAGTACGGCATGGGCGTTCGGCAGCAGTGAAAGCGTCAGTTCCGGCTCTGCGCCAATCGCGTTGAGTCCTGGCGTGTCGAGCACGACCAGTCCCTGTTCGAGCAGCGGGTGCGGGAACTGGATCACGGCATGACGCCATTTCGGCACTTCGACCAGACCGTCGGTTCCGGGTTTCAGTCCCGTTTCACCGCTCGGGTCGATCTTGAAACCCAAATCCAGCGCGACTTCTTCCGACACCCTGATGACTTCGCTCACTCGCGCCAATGTTGTCTGGAGACTGGCGGCTGATCCGGCGTCGAGCAGTTCCACCGTCCAGCATTCCGGCAGCAGTTTGAGTTCGCTCACCGGCTCCACGCGCGCGCGCGTCCCGATTGGCAGCAGGCGCAGTTCCGGGGTGGAATCAGGTGTCCATTGCAATTCCGTGGGGCACATCGTCGTGCGTCCGGCGCTTGAAGGCAGAATGCGGCCACCGTGCCCGGCGAAAAAAATTGCGTTGATAAGTTCAGATTTACCGCGCGAGAACTCGGCAACAAATGCGACTATGAGCTTGTCGGCGCGCAGGCGCTCGATCAGGTAGTACAGGCGCTGATCGGCTTGGGCATCGCAAACATCGTTATTGTTCAACCAGCTGCGTAATTTCAGCACCGCATCGATCGTCTCGTTGCGCCATCGGCTATAAGCTGAAAACTGTTCGGCCAGAGTCATGTCAATTCATCCGTGGCCCGGTATCCCCGGGTATTTCCCCATTATAAACCCTGAATAAAGCTGGAATTTAGCACAAATTAACGTTATTGCATGAACATGTTCCATGCTTCAATTTCTATAACGAATGGTGGGGAACCGGAACCTCCAAGTGATGGCTTGCAAGTATTTACGAAGCTTGAGGCTTCCCTGAAACATCCGGTGAGCTGCCTTCGGTCCAGGGTGACTCAAAATCCCTCGGTCAGAGACCGATGATACCCGTAACTGACCCCGCGTTTTCGATTTATGCCATGTCGCGGACATTATCCGTATCCGAGCTTGCCGTTACCCTACCAAAATGCCTACCATAATACATTGGGCCTTTTACGTATCAGGTTCGCAGAAGCATCAGATTTTTCCGTAATTATCGCACTGCTGGATGGTTTGCCATGAAGTATTCGCTCGCCCGGGTTGTCGTTTTTCTTGGAATCATTCAGGCATTCTGCCTGACGGCTACACCCGTATTCGCGGAAAACCCGGAGGACTCGTTTGAGTTCAGCACAAATACGGACATCAGTGCGGACGATGACGATGACGATGACGATGCCAATGGCGATATTGATATGTCCGGCGCTGATGCTGCCGGTGCGCCTGCCATCGCTGACCCGGGTAAATTTCCCGACCAGGAATTGAGCGCGGAAACGCTCCAGGAATTCCTGATCGCCGAAATTGCCGCTTCGCGCGGCCAGTTCCGGGAATCGACGCAAGCCTATATCGCGCTCGCGCGCAAGACACGTGATCCGCGCATCGCTCATCGCGCCGCGTATATCGCCACACATGCGAAAGAACCTCAGCTCATTGCTGAGGCCGCGCGGCTGTGGACCGAGATCGCCCCCAACTCGAAAGAAGCCCGCCAGTTTGCGGACTACATCGAACGCGGCCACAGTCCCGCTCTCGATAGAGTCCGGGAAGTCCTGGCTCGCACTTTGGCTCAGAACCCCGAGAAACTCGCCCCTAATCTGATGAGCCTCAATCGTGCCCTGTCGAAGGTCGAAGACAAGAACGTGGCACGGAATCTCATCCAGCGCGCGACCGAACCTTATCTTATGCACCCCGAGGCGCATTTCGCACGCGCCCAAGCCGCCTTGGTCGCCAAACGCCCGATGGAAGCGGCGGGTGCGCTCGACCGCGCTCTTGAGCTGCGTCCTGACTGGCTGCCGGCACTGATGCTCAAGACCCACATTCTGGTTGAGGTCGGCGCGGCTGATCAGGCGAATCAGATGCTCGAAGCGGTACTGGCACGCGAGCCGAACAACCGTGAACTTCGGATTGCCTATGCCCGCAGTCTGATCGCCGCCAGCAGGTTCGCTGCCGCTCGTGATGAGTTCAATGCTTTGCTTGCCGCTACGCCCGGCGACCGTGACCTGCTCTATACCGTCGCCATGCTTTCCGCCGAGATCGGCGATAATGCCTCCGCCGAACTGCTGTTGAAAAAGGCGTTGGCCTCCGGTCATCCGCAAGCCGACCTCATTCGGCTCCAGCTTGGAAAAATTGCCGCTGAACGGGGTGAACATGCCGCTGCGCGCCAATGGTTCGACGCCGTGAGTCCTGGCGGGTACGCCGTCGAAGCGCGCATCCACAGCGCCCGGAGCCTGTCAAAGGAAGGTCGTCTCGGCCAGGCCCGCAAGCTCCTGCGCGATGCCCCGAATCCCGAAATTCAACGTCGTTACCTGCAAGCCGAATCTCAACTGCTCGTGGAAGCAGGCCGTGCACGGCAGGCGTTCGATCTCATCGAGAATGCCCTGCGCGAGCATCCTGACGACAAAGACCTGCTCTATGATTCCGCCATGCTCGCCGAACGCATCGGTCTGCACGAGACTATGGAAAGCCGTTTGCGCAAGCTCATTGCCCTCGTTCCCGACCATGCACATGCTTGCAACGCGCTCGGCTACTCCTTGGCTGATCGTGGAGAGCGCCTGGATGAAGCCGAGAAACTGATCGCCCGCGCGCTGGAAATCCTTCCCAGGGATCCTTACATCCTCGACAGCATGGGCTGGGTGCGTTTCAAGCGCGGCGACCTCGCCGGTGCGCTGGAACGGCTCGAACAGGCCCATACCCTCCGAGCCGATCCCGAAATTGCCGCCCATCTCGGTGAAGTGCTGTTGAGGCTGGGTCGTGGCGACGAAGCCCGCCGCGTCCTCGATAAAGCGAAAACGGCGAATCCCGGTAACGCCACGCTGAAAGAGACGATCCTCCGCCTGTACCCCGCCTCGGAGCAAGTTTTGGAGAAGAAAGCGACGAGGAAGAAGCGTTGAACCGTTTGTCGTTGCGCCTGAACAATGCCATCTTCGCTGTCGGCCTCTTCGCGGCTGCCTGCACCTTCAACCCGGTGGCACCGCCGGTCGATCCTGTGGCGCGGAAAATGTTTGATGTTTTCTCGATCTCGGGCCGCCTTTCCGCCAGCGACGGCGAGCAGTCCGCTTCGGGGCGGCTGGATTGGGAGCACCGCATCGAAATGGATCGCTGGACGGTCTCCGGCCCGTTTGGGCAAATCGTCGCTCAGATCGACTCCGGCCCGGAGGGGGCGGAGGTTTTGCTTGCCGATGGCGAGCGCCGGTATGCCCCGCAAGTCGCCGACCTGGTTCCGATACTGCTTCCCGGCGCAGCCGGAGCCGGGCTGCCGCCTGATCGTCTGGCCGCTTGGGTGCAGGCTGCGCCTCCCGGTGATGCCGAAGTGCGTACTCTCGACGCATGGGGGCGTCCCGCGCGGCTCGTTGATCGGGGCTGGGTCGTCGACTACCTCGGCTACCGGGACGAGTCTCCCGAAGCCATGCCGCGTCTTGTCGAGATTTCCCGTGGAGAATTCCGCCTGAGATTGGTCGTTGACCGCTGGGAAACGGAAACGCCATGATGCCCTCTTCCCGGATGATGCCGCCGGTTCCGGTCTCGCCCGGTCGGCTCGAAGGCTGTCCGGCTCCAGCCAAACTCAATCTTTTCCTGCACATTACCGGGCGGCGCCCTGACGGTTATCACCTGCTGCAAACCGTGTTCCGTCTGCTCGATTGGGGCGACACTCTTGATTTCGCCGTGCGCGGAGATGGCGGAATTCATCGAACGAACCCCCTCGCCGATGTGCCGGAGGAAGCCGATCTCTGCGTGCGCGCGGCACGCGCTTTGCAACAGGCCACCAACTGCCCGCTCGGGGCCGACATTACTCTGTACAAGCACCTACCCCTTGGCGGCGGGCTTGGCGGTGGCAGTTCGGATGCCGCTACTACGCTGATGGCGCTCGACTATCTTTGGGGGACGCGGCTTGGCTTGGCCCGATTGTGCGAAATCGGTATCACGCTGGGCGCGGACATCCCTTTTTTCCTTTTCGGGCGCGATGCTTTCGCCGAAGGCATCGGCGAAATCCTGCAACCGGTCACTTTGCCTCCGGCTTGCTATGTCGTGCTCGCACCCGGCGCCAGCATACCGACAATGCGGATTTTTGCCTCGCCGGACTTGACGCGAAATACGCCCCCAATTAGAATGCCCGGCTTCACGTTTGGTCAAACCCGCAACGATTTGCAGCCGGTTGCCTGTAAGCTCTTCCCGGAAGTATTGGATGCGCTTTCATGGCTTGGGCAGTTTGCCCCGGCGCGGATGACCGGATCGGGCGCATGTGTCTTTGCCTTGGCCGATTCTCCCGAACATGCGGCACGGATCGTTGGTCAATGTCCGGCGCACTGGCAAGCATGGCAAGCGGCGAGTCTGGAACGGCATCCGATGCGCGGTCTGGCGTCTTGAAACGTGACCGGTTTTTTTGAAATTGGGGAGTCGCCAAGCCGGTTAAGGCACCGGATTTTGATTCCGGCATTCGAGGGTTCGAATCCTTCCTCCCCAGCCCTGTCATGACGGGCAGGCCCTTTAGGGCCTGCCCGTACCGTATTGAAAGCGCGATTTGGCTCCGCTTTTGCTGAAGCTGAATTGTGCCACTGGAGCGCAGCCATGCCATCCGGCAGCCTGATGGTCTTTACCGGTAACGCAAACCCAAAACTCGCGGCGGATGTTGTCCGCCGGCTGGGCATTTCGCTCGGCGCGGCGACAGTGGGTCGTTTCTCCGATGGCGAAGTGCAGGTCGAACTGCATGAGAGTGTGCGCGGTGAAGATGTTTTCATCCTGCAACCCACCTGTGCGCCTACCAATGAAAATTTGATGGAACTGCTGGTGATGGCCGATGGCTTCAAACGTGCCTCGGCGCGACGCATTACCGCTGCCATTCCTTACTTCGGCTACGCGCGGCAGGATCGACGCCCGCGCAGGGTACGGGTTCCGATCACTTCCAAGCTCGTAGCCAACATGCTCCAGGCCGCCGGTGTCAGCCGTCTGCTGACGATGGATTTGCATGCCGACCAGATACAAGGTTTCTTCGACATTCCGGTCGACAACGTTTACGCCTCCCCGGTGCTGCTTGCTGACCTCGGGCAAAAGAATTACGAAAATTTATTGGTCGTTTCTCCCGATGTCGGCGGGGTGCTGCGCGCCCGTGCCTTCGCCAAGCGGCTGGAGTGCGATATGGCGGTTATCGACAAACGCCGCCCCAAAGCCAACGTGGCTGAAGTCATGAACATCATCGGCGAAGTCGAGAACCGCACCTGCATCATCATGGACGACATTGTCGACACCGCAGGAACCCTGTGCAACGCTGCTGATGCCCTCAAGGAGCACGGTGCGCGCCAGGTGCTTGCCTACTGTACCCACGCGGTACTCTCCGGCAACGCGGTCGGACGCATCAGCGAATCCTCGCTTGATGGCCTCGTGGTGACGGACACCATTCCCCTGCGTGAAGACGCGCTTGCCTGCCCGCTCATCCGTCAGGTTTCGATTGCCACCATTCTTGCCGACACGATGCTGCGCATCAGTAATGAGGAGTCCGTTTCCTCCCTTTTCGGCGAATAATAAACATTTTTTCATTCCCGCCTGGTCGCGGGCGGGATTTTTACAGGAGCTATAACACATGAGCATTACCTTCAAGGCCACCCGCCGCGAACAGCAGGGATCGAGTGCGAGCCGCCGCCTGCGCCGTGCGGGGCAACTGCCGGGCATCATCTACGGGGCCGGCAAACAAGCCACACCCATCCTCATGAATCACAACGACCTCTTTCACCTGCTCAAGAAAGAAACTTTCCATTCCTCGCTTCTTACCGCGGAAGTCGATGGAGCCAAGGAAACCGTGGTTCTGCGCGATACCCAATGGCATCCGTACAAGCGGCAGGCGTTGCACCTCGACTTTCAGCGCGTCGATGCCAAACAAGCCATTCACATCAAGGTTCCGCTGCACTTCACCAACGGTGAAGTCAGCCCGGCGGTCAAACTGGGCGCCTGTATCATCGCCCACGTCATGACCGAACTCGATATCAAGTGCCTGCCCAAGGATTTGCCTGAGTACATCGACGTCGACCTCACCCATCTCGAAGTGGGCCAGTCGTTGCATGTCTCGCACCTGAAGCTGCCCAATGGCGTTGAACTCGCGCAACATACCGACACCGACCCCGTGGTCGTCAGCGCACAACAAAGCCGCCTCGATGCGGCTGCCGAAGACGCTGGCGAACAGGCCGGTTCCGAGCCTGCGGCCTGACGCCACGTTGCCGAGGCGCACGGTCAACGATGTCGACGGCGGCTCCTGCCCCCCGGCTCATTGTCGGCCTCGGCAACCCCGGCGCGGAATACGCCAAAACCCGGCACAACGCCGGATTTTGGTTTTGCGAAGGACTGGCGAACGACTTGGGCGCACGTTTTGCGTTCGAGGCCCGTTTCCATGGCTATGTCGCCCCGGTGCGGGAAGAGTCCCGCAAAGCGCCATTGTGGCTGCTCATGCCGCAGACTTTCATGAACCGCTCCGGGCAAGCCATCGTTGCGCTGGCCTGCTTCTATCGCGTTCTTCCGAATGAAATCCTCGTCATTCATGATGATCTCGATCTGCCGCCCGGACAAACGCGCCTCAAGTTCGGAGGCGGTTCCGGCGGGCACAATGGTCTCAAGGATGCCACCGCCCATCTCGGAGTCCCGGATTACTGGCGCTTGCGTATCGGCATCGGCCACCCCGGTGGTCGCGACGAAGTCATCAGCTATGTCCTTAAACCTCCGGGGCAGGAAGAACGCGCTTCCATCTTCGAGGCCATCGACCGTGCGCTGACCGCCTGGCCCATGCTGGTGCGCGGCGATTGGGAGAAGGCCACCCAACGCCTGAATATCCGCCCTAAACCTCCAAAACAAGAACCTCCGCTTCTCGGCCAGGACGGCAAGGAAACTCCATCATGAGCCTCAAATGCGGCATCGTTGGCCTGCCCAACGTCGGAAAATCAACGCTTTTCAACGCCCTCACCAAAGCGGGCATCGACGCGGCCAATTACCCGTTCTGCACCATCGAGCCGAACATCGGCATCGTCGAAGTGCCCGACACGCGCCTCCAGCAACTCGCCGGCATCGTTAAACCGCAAAAAATCCAGCCTGCCATTGTCGAATTCGTCGACATTGCCGGACTTGTTGCGGGCGCATCCAGAGGGGAAGGACTGGGCAACCAGTTCCTGGCCAACATCCGCGAAACCGATGCCATCGTGCATGTCGTCCGCTGCTTTTCCGATGACAACATCGTGCACGTCTCCGGCGGCATCGACCCCATGCGGGACATCGAAATCATCGACACGGAACTCGCGCTGGCCGATCTGGCTACCATTGACAAAGCCATTACCCGTGCCAGGCGCCCCGCCAATGCGGGCGACAAAGAAGCCAAAGCACTGCTTGCCGTGCTGGAAAAATGCTTCGCCCAACTTGATACCGGCGGTGCGGTACGCGCCTTGGCGTTTACCAAAGAAGAACGCGCCCTCATTGCGCCGCTGTGCCTCATCACCGCAAAACCCGTGCTCTACGCCGCCAACGTGGCCGAAGACGGATTCACCGGCAATCCCTGTCTTGAGTCCGTGCAACATCGCGCGGCGGCTGAAGGCGCAGAAACCGTTGCCCTGTGCGCAGCCATCGAAGCCGAGATTGCCGACCTCGACGACGCGGACAAGACAGACTTCCTCGAATCAATGAACCTTCACGAACCTGGCCTGAATCGCCTGATCCACGCTGGTTACAAGCTCCTTGGCCTGCAAACGTACTTTACTGCCGGGGTAAAGGAAGTACGCGCCTGGACGATCCACGTCGGCGACACCGCCCCCCAGGCTGCGGGCGTCATCCATACCGATTTCGAGCGTGGTTTCATCCGCGCCCAAACCATCGCCTTCGAGGATTTCATCCAGTGCAAGGGCGAAGCGGGCGCAAAAGAAGCCGGCAAGATGCGCGCTGAAGGCAAAGACTACGTGGTAAAAGACGGGGACGTCATGAATTTTTTGTTCAATGTCTGAACAAGAGCCAATTTATGCCATACAGGCTAAAATCAGAACCGCTCTGGATTTTTATTGTTATTTGGTGTCAGTACGCTGGATATCCACGATGATGGAGGCCCGATAGTGCTTCCATTTTACGAGAATGATGTAGGAAT
>JAISPJ010000076.1 GCA_031274995.1 Azoarcus sp. | reverse complement strand
AACCTCTTCGACAGGATCAACGTGATCGCCGCCGTCAGCGTCGTCTTGCCGTGGTCCACGTGACCGATCGTCCCCACGTTCACGTGCGGCTTTGTACGCTCAAACTTTCCCTTAGCCATATCGACACCCTCAAACAAAACCAGAAAAACCGGAAAACACGAGTTAGCGCACAAACAGCGCCACCATCCCCGACGACAAGACAACCACGATGGTGCCCATGACGTGGATTGAACACGTGGCCTCTCCCTTACCAAGGGAGTGCTCTACCACTGAGCTACATGGGCAACACAAAACCTGTAACCACTGGAGCGGGTGAAGGGAATCGAACCCTCGTCATAAGCTTGGAAGGCTTCTGCTCTACCATTGAGCTACACCCGCCCACGCCCAGCGCCCGCCAATTACCCAAGCCGCCCCACCTGTCCACCTGTTAATGCCTGGTGGAGGGGGAAGGATTCGAACCTTCGAAGGCTGTGCCGCCGGATTTACAGTCCGGACCCGTTGACCGCTTGGGTAACCCCTCCAAACACGAAGCTCTATACTATAGAGCCAAGACAGACGGACTGTCAAACATAATCTTCCGTCAAATGTCAACATCCGCAGCGCCTGTCACTGTCTCCCGTTCCGGCAGCCACAGGCATCCGCCCTTGTTCGCTTTTTCGATATCCGCCAGCACCGCGTCATGCGCGGCCAGTTCTTCGCTTGAGGCGCGCAGGACTTTCAACAGGGGGCGTTCCGTACCCAATGCAAGGCTCGTACCAGTATCGGGCCCAGGTTCTTCTTCCAGCGCCATCATCAGGCTTTCCTGCCCGCGCGTCATCGCCAGATAGACTTCGGCAAGCAGTTCGGCGTCGAGCAGGGCGCCGTGCAGGGTACGATGGGCGTTGCTGATCCCGAAGCGTTCGCACAGGGCGTCAAGCGAGGCTTTTTTGCCGGGATTCTGTTCGCGCGCCAGTGCCAGGGTATCGATGACGTTGCCGCTGTTCAGTTCCTTGATGGCAGGCCGCCCTGCCAGTCTCAGTTCATTGACGAGAAACCCGACATCGAACATGGCGTTGTGGATCACTAATTGCGCACCGCGCACGAAATCTTCGAACTCCTGCGCAATCGCGGCAAATACACATTTGTCGGCCAGAAATTCGTCATCGATGCCATGCACTGCCTGTGCTTCGGCGGAGACGGCGCGTCCGGGGTTGATATAGACGTGGTAACGCCCGCCGGTCAGTACGCGGTTGCGCAGCTCGACACAGCCGATTTCGATGACGCGGTCGCCGTTTTTCCAGTCCAGTCCGGTGGTTTCTGTGTCGAGGACGATTTGTCTCATCGTTGCAATATTTGTCCAGGTTCAGGGTGTGCAAGGCACGCTGCTTCAACGCCACGGCGAGCCAAGGCGTCGGCGCGTTCATTGTCAGGATGCCCGGCGTGCCCCCTGACCCAGCGCCACTCAACGGTATGGTGCGCGGCGATTTCATCGAGCATTCGCCAGAGGTCGGCGTTTTTTACAGGCCTCTTGCCCGACGTCATCCAGCCACGCGCTTTCCAGCCATGTATCCATTCGGAGATGCCTTTCTGCACATATTGGCTGTCGGTATGCACTTTCACCGCCATTCCTTTGCGCTTGAGTTGTTCGAGGGCGCGGATGACGGCGAGGATTTCCATGCGGTTGTTGGTTGTCTGCGGCTCACCGCCCCAGATTTCCTTCTTGTGCGGGCCGCTTTTCAAGACCGCGCCCCATCCGCCGGGGCCGGGATTGCCGCTGCATGCGCCATCGGTGTAAATGTCTATGGATTCCATGTTTCTCCGGTTTTACTGCTGATTTTGCCCGACAACCCATTTGAGCCTCCCAGCCTGTGCGCCACTGCGGGAAGGTTCTTGGCACGCGCGCGTTTCTCACGCCAGTTCGGCTGTATGAGACGTGCGCCATGCACACGCTTGATACCGTGCAGGATCCATGCCGCGCCACACATGGGCCAGCAACGTCGGCCAACATGATCGAGCCATTTCCAGCGGCCCAACCACTCGGAGGAACCCACCGCTGGCGCGTAACAACCGAATTGCCCGGACTGTACCTCAAAGCCGAGCACGGTTAGCCAGTCGCGGACTTTGGCTGCGGAAAGATAGCGCCCGTGCCACGGCCACCGGCCATGCGAGCAACGGCACAGGCCCCAGAGGCTGTACGGATTGAAACCGCAGATCACCACGCTGCCTTCAGCCACCAGTACGCGCTCAGCCTCGCGCAGGAGTTGGTGCGGAGTGGCGGAAAACTCGAGCTCGTGCGCAAGCACCACCAGGTCGAGGCTGGTACCGGCGAACGGCAGCGCTGCTTCATCGCACATCACCGTGAGACGCGCCGACAAGCTTTCGCCGTTTCGTGCCACATGGGCGGCGCGAGCGGCGCAGACATGCAGCGGCATGCGGCTGGCCCGCAGCAGATCCACCTCCGCAAGCCCGACCTGGAGCGCGTTGTAGCCGAAAATGTCGGCGAGCATGGTATCGAGCCGCGCCTGTTCCCAAGCGATCAGATAGCTACCGAGCGGTGTCTGCAACAATGACGGCATGGCGGAAGAAGAAACATTCACGGCAGAAGCAACATAATTGTGATTCCTCTATGGTAACGGGTATGCGGCATCATTTAATCTCTCGTCCAATCACATCCGGCTTTCCACCGACCATGTCCGCTTTCAAAGTCACTCCGTTGCCCTTCGGCCACGACAATTACATCTGGCGCATTGACAATGGCCACCACGCGGCATTGGTCGACCCCGGCGATGCCGGGCCCGCGCTCGCTGCTCTGCAAGGGTTCGAACTCGCTGCCATTATGTTGACCCATCATCATGATGACCATATCGGCGGCGTCCGGGAGATTGTCGCTCATTATCCGGGCGTCCCGGTATACGGCCCGCGCAGAGACAATATCGCCAGCGTCGATCATCCGCTGGAAAACGGTGACAAAATAGCCGTCGAGGCACTGGGCCTCGAATTGCAGATCATCGGTGTGGCAGCCCATACGCGCGGCCACATCGCCTATCTCGGCCATGGCATGCTGTTTTGCGGCGATGTGCTTTTCTCGGCCGGTTGCGGGCGTGTCTTTGAAGGCACGCCGACAGATCTCTCATGTGCGCTTGGACGTCTGGCGCGGCTCAACGACGAAACGAAGGTGTATTGCGCCCATGAATATACGCTCGCCAATCTCGCTTTCGCCCGTGCCGTTGAGCCGGAGAACGCAGCGCGTGACCACTATGCCGCACGATGCGAAGCGCTGCGCAGGCAGGGCGAGCCGACACTGCCCAGCACAATTGCCATCGAGCGGGCAATCAATCCGTTCCTGCGCACCGATGTGGAAAGCGTCATCAACTCGGTAACGGCCCATTGCGGGGGTGCGCGCCCGGCCAACATGCTGACCTGCCTGACCGTGTTACGCGCCTGGAAGGACGTGTTCCACAGGTGAAGTCACCCCCGTCTCGAAATCAGCCGTCCGGTGATTCCAACGCCGATGCCGGCGACCCGGATGACGCCCTTGACTTGTTTGACCTGGTTCCGCCCGGATTCCTTGGCACGGTAAAGGGCATCGTCGGCTGCCTTGATGAGTGCGGGGATGCCCGCTTCGCTGTCCTTTGGCGGGATGATGCTGGCTACGCCGATACTGACGGTCACGACCGGCGCAACCGTAGACCAGGCATGGTCGACACGCAACCCGGCAATGCCCGCGCGCATGCCCTCCGCAACTGCAAGCGCCCCTTCGGGATTGGTTTCGGGCAGGATTGCCGCGAACTCTTCGCCACCGTAGCGCGCTACCAGGTCATCCTGCCGCCCCGTCGTTTCCTGCAGCGTATGGGCCACGATCTTGAGGCATTCATCACCTACCTGATGACCGTAATGGTCGTTGAACAGCTTGAAGAGGTCGACATCGATCACCAGCAGCGAAAGCGGCTGGGCCGAACGGGAACAACGCCTCCATTCGCGCAACAGGGCTGCGTCAAAGCACCTGCGGTTGGCGATGCCGGTCAGGCTGTCGATTGCGGACAGGCGTTGTAGCTGGTCGTTGGCTTTCCGAAGTTTGTCCTGGGTTCTGCGCAACGAGTCGCGCATCTGCGCCATCCGGCGCATGGCGCTGATTTTGGCTTTGAGCACGACTTCGGAGACGGGTTTAATCAGGTAATCGTCGCCACCGGCATCGATCGCGCATTGCAAATCGTTTTCGTCAGCGCGGGCCGTCAGGAAAATGATGGGCGTCCACCAGCCGTGGTACTTCTCGAAACGGCGGATTACGCGCGCCACCTCAAAACCGTCGATCCCCGGCATGATGATATCGAGCAATATCAAATCAGGACGTTCCCGCCTGAATACTTCCAGCCCTTCCTCGCCCGTCTTTGCGTGCAGAGCCGACAACCCCATGTTGGTCAGCCAACTGCATACTACGGTTGCGCTGGTAATGGTGTCTTCGATAATCAGGACTTTCATAATGTCGGAACAGGCGCGGCTCTGCTGTCGGGCTCAGCGGACATCCTACCAAGATAAATCGGGCTATGAATTATTTTTGTGACACGATAGCGTCTAAGTTTAACGCTCCCGGTTTGACGCGCTTGCCGACGGCTGTCAGAACGTGCCGCTCTTTACCGTCAGATCCATCGCCAAATGACACCGCACAATATGTTCATGCCCCAATTCCCGCGCAACCGGGAAGGTGGCGCGGCAAACGTCACCGGCCAGCGCGCAACGCGGGTGGAAATGACATCCCGTCGGCGGTGCCAGCGGCGACGGCGGTTCTGCTGTTGCGCCAGGTTTTGCTGTGCCCATGCTTTTTTCCGCTTCTGTATCTGCATCGACACAGGGCACGGCAGCCAGAAGCATCCGGGTATAGGGATGGACGGGTGCTTCCAGTACCTGCGCTGCCGGACCTTGCTCAACGATGCGGCCGAGATACATCACGGCCACTTCATCGGCCATGTAGCGCACGACAGCCAGATTGTGAGTGATAAACAAATAAGCCAGTCCCCGTTCACGCTGTAACTCGCACATCAAGTTGAGCAGTTGTGCCTGCACGGAAACATCGAGCGCGCTTGTCGGTTCGTCACAGACGATGACCCTGGGGGACACCGCCAGCGCACGGGCAATGGCGATACGCTGCCGCTGCCCGCCGGAGAATTCATGCGGATAGCGCCACCGCATTTCCGGCAGCAGGCCGACCCGCTTGAGAAGTTCATCCACAGTGTGCCGCCGCGTCTCCGTGTCGCCACCGACGCCCAGGCTCACCATGCCTTCCTCGAGAATGTCGCCGATGCAAAGCCTTGGATTGAGCGACGCGAAGGGATCCTGGAACACCATCTGCACCGCGCGCCGCATACCACGCACTGCCACGCGGTCATGAAAGTGCAACGGCGCGCCATCGAATGCCATCTCTCCCGCCGTGGGCGACGTCAGTTGCAGGATGGCGCGGCCCACCGTCGTTTTTCCGCAACCGGATTCGCCCACCAATGCAAGCGTGCGCCCCTTTTGCAGGCGCAGGCTGACCCCGTCTACTGCCCGTACCCATCCTGCCGTGCGTCGCAGCAGCCCCTTCTTCACCGGGAAATGTACAGCCAGTTCGTCCACTTCGAGCACCGGCAAGCTGCTTGAAGAAGAGCGGGAGGAAATTGCTGCTTGCGCCATCCCTCCGACGATTTGCCTTCGTGTGGGCGCTTCACCGCCGTTTTCATAGAGATGGCAACGCACGCGGCATCCTTTCACCACGCTCCAATCGGGCGCATCGGCCCGGCAACGCTCAAACGCACGCGGGCAGCGGGGGGCGAAACGGCAGCCGGTAAAACTCCGGTCGAGCGAGGGTACGCCTCCCGGCAGGGCGTCGAGCGTTCTCCCTCGCGCCGCGCTGTCAGGCAGGGCAGCAAAGAGCCGTTGCGCGTAAGGATGCAACGGCGCAGCGAAAAAATCTTCCCGTGCCCCCGTTTCGATCAATTCCCCGGCATAGAGCAGGCCGACGCGGTGCGCCATGCGCGCCACCACGCCGAGATCGTGTGTAATCAGCAGCATCGCCATGCCGCGTTCGGCCTGGAGGCGGACGAGCAAATCCAATACCTGCGCCTGGATGGTGACATCGAGCGCCGTGGTGGGTTCATCGGCGATCAGCAATTCAGGTTCGCCGGCCAGCGCCATTGCGATCATCACCCGCTGCTTCATCCCTCCCGAGAACTGGAACGGATAGTCATCGAGCCGTTCCCGCGCAGCGGGGATACCGACTTCTTCGAGCAGGCGGCGCATCTCGATCCTGGCCGCTTCCCCCCTGAGGCCGCGATGTAGCGCCAAGACTTCGCCGATCTGCGCTCCGACGGTCATTACCGGGTTGAGGCTGGTTGCGGGTTCCTGGAAGATCATACCGATCCGTCCGCCACGCACCCGCCGCATGCGCGACTCGGGCAGAGCCAGTAATTCTTCGCCGCCCAGTCTGACCCGACCGCTGGAAATTGTCGCAGCCTCGGGCAACAGGCGCGCAATGGCAAGCGCCGTCATCGACTTGCCGCAACCCGATTCACCGAGTAGCGCAAAAGTCTCCCCCGCCTTGACCGACAGGCCGACTCCTTCGACAGGGCACACGGTGCGCTGTGCGCCGCGTATCGTCACCGTGAGCCCCTCGGCTTCGAGCAGGCTGGCTGCCTCACGCGCCGAATCACTCATGGCACGTTTCATGTCCGTCCAAGACGGCCTCAGGCCAGATCGTCAGGTTCGAGCAGGCGTTCGAGCGCGGCGATACGATCCTTGAGGGCAAGTTTGCGTTTTTTCATCCGTCGGACGAGCAGTTCATCGCTGTTGGGTGTGCCATCCAGACGGGCGATGGCATCGTCCAGATCGTGGTGTTCGTCGTGCAGGCGAGCAAGACGCTCACGCAAGGTTGCTGCTGTATCGAATATTTCGTCGTTCATTATGACCTCTGGCACATCGACTTTCTCCTGGACGCTATGGTATGTGTCCGCTGCCGGGAAAACAATCGCCACCCGGAAAAGAAGTGTTTAATATCCTTTCAACCGTACAGGGAAATCCTCGGCTTTTATGCCGGGGCAGTTTAAATTTTTCTCCCGCTTCCGGCGAAACAGGCTATGAACAAGGCTTTTGTCAAGGAAACCGGGGATAGCGACGACGAAGAGCCGCTCCCGCCCTCACTGCGGCTGCCACCGGGCAGCAAGAACTACATGACGCCGCAGGGTTACCAAACCCTGCGCGTCGAGCTGGAAGAGCTTTTGCGCGTCGAGCGTCCAAGGATCGTGGAAATCGTGGCTTGGGCCGCTGGCAACGGAGACCGTTCCGAAAACGGTGATTATATCTACGGCAAGAAACGCCTGCGCGAAATCGACCGCCGTGTCCGCTTTCTGACAGGACGCATCGACAATGCCGAAGTCGTTGATCCGAGTGTGCGCCAGAAGAGCGACCGGGTGTTTTTCGGCGCAACGGTGACAATCCACGATGCAGACGATGATGCCGCCGCCGAACAGGTCTGGCAGATCGTTGGTATCGACGAGGCCGACGTTCCCACCGGCAAGATTAGTTGGGTTTCGCCGCTTGCCCGTGCGCTGCTCAAGGCGCGCGAGGGTGACGTGGTGCGCTTCATGAGCCCGTCGGGCATACGGGAAGTAGAAATTGTGGCCGTGAGTTACGAATAGCCACTGATGGCGGAAAAAAACGGTGAGTGTATTTTTTCGTTCTTGAGTTAAAGGCCGGGCTGCGCTATGTTTGGATGTCTGACCAGAGGATAAATCCTGCGCCATGCAAAATGAAATCGTTAAAAACTGTGTTGTCACGCTCAATTACACGGTGACAGATCCCGACGGAACCGTGATCGATGATGGCCGCCAGCCCCTTGTCTACCTGCATGGCGGCTATGACGGCATTTTCCCTAAGCTGGAAGAAGTCTTGCACGGCAAAAAAATCGGCGAGAACCTCAAGATCAAGCTGCAACCGGAAGAAGCCTTCGGTGATTACGACGAGAAACTGGTAGTGGTCGAAGACGTCGATATGTTCCCGGAGGATGCCGAGGTCGGCATGGCTTTCGAGCGTGTCAGTGATGCCGGCGAGGTTCTTTATCGCATTACGGAGATTGCCGATGGCAAGGTCGTGGTCGACGGCAATCATCCGCTCGCCGGCATGGCGCTGATTTTCGACATGACCGTGACCGCGGTGCGCACCGCCACGGCGGAAGAACTCGCCCACGGCCATACCCACGATGAAGACGGCGAGCATCACGAGCCTCTCGTCCACTGAAGCCTTGCACGCCCTTCCTGTCGCCGAACATGTTATTTGAGCTGCTCCGGCATCGAAACCGGGGATTTTTCGTGGCCTGCCGCAAGGAGGAGCGGTCAAGTCGCGCCGACTTCCCGCCCGAGAGAGTGCCATCGCGGAGGAATATCCTTTCAGACAGGCACAATGCGCTAGAATTAGTGTCCGTGCCTGTTCTGGATGCCGCCCGCCCTTGACATGAATCTCTCATCTTTCTCATCCACACGCCGTCGCGGCATATATATCCTGCCCAATCTCCTCACGACTGCGGCGCTCTTTTGCGGCTATTTCGCAATCGTGAAGGCAATGAACAAGGATTTTGAAATATCCGCCATCGCCATTTTCGTGGCGATGCTGTTCGATGGCCTCGATGGCCGTGTCGCACGGCTGACCGGCACGCAAAGCGAGTTCGGCGCTCAATACGATTCCCTCTCCGACATGGTGAGCTTCGGGGTTGCGCCTGCGTTGCTGGTCTACCAATGGGCGCTCATGGATCTGAGCAAGCTCGGCTGGATCGTTTCTTTCGTCTACTGCTCCGGTGCGGCGCTACGGCTGGCCCGCTTCAATACCAACATAGGCATCGTCGACAAGCGTTTCTTCCAGGGCTTGCCCAGCCCTGCGGCAGCGGCGCTGATCGCCGGGCTGGTGTGGGTCAGCATCGACAACGGCTTCTCTCCCAAGGACGGCCTCCCTCGTGGCGTGGAAGAATCTATTTGGCTGAAAGAATATATTTGGCTGAAACTCGTAGCTTGTCTGCTCACGCTCATCAGCGGCATTTCAATGGTCAGTAATTTTCCATTCTGGAGCGGCAAGAACATCAACCTGCGCAAGAGCGTGCCTTTCATCGTCGTCATTGCGCTGGCGCTGGCGTTTGCCCTTGGCGCACTGTATCCGCCGGGTGTTTTCTTCGGATTGTTCGTTTGCTACGCACTTTCCGGTTACATGCTCTCTTTCTGGCGCTGGCGCAGGCGCAAAGCGCTGGCAGCCGTGGCGGCGGCGCGGGCAACCGAATTGCAGCGGTCCTCGAATGATGCGGAGACCGAACCTTTCCTCCTCGAAGATCCTTATCAGTCTCACCGCTCCAGGGAAGAAACGCCTGCTGAACCCGATGACGACAGGGAGGGCGAGGAAGGTGATGAAGGCGAGGAAGATGAGAAAACCTCCACCGCCTCCCCCTCCAAATCCCCTGACGAAGAACAGTAGAAGAAGGGGATTGCCGCATCACGCGCATCAGCACGACAAAAACAAACCACAGCGGCTTGGCGATTCCACGCCAAGCCGCTGTTTTTTTGGGGCTGCGGGCGATCAGATCAAATAACGCGCGCTTTTTCGATGACTTGTGTTACCCGCCACGTCTTCGTGCGGGAAATCGGGCGGCATTCTTCGATTTCGACCAGATCGCCGTGGACCGCCATGCCGTTGTCAACATGGGCGTGATACTTGGCCGAGCGGGTCACGATCTTGTCGTAAAGCGGATGTTTCACACGACGCTCGACCAGCACCGTCACGGTCTTGTCCATCTTGTCGCTCACAACACGCCCTTGCAGCGTGCGGCGAACCTTCTGTCTTTGTTCGTGTTCGTTCATTGCGCACCCGCCTTCGCTTTCTCGCCCAAGAGTGTCCGAACGCGCGCAATGTCGCGGCGCACCTTGCCCAGTTGGCTCGTATTGTTCAACTGCTGGGTCGCTTTCTGCATGCGCAGCGAAAAATGCGCTTTCAGCAAACCCAACAACTCTTCGTTCAATTCCGTCGCGCTCTTGGCGCGGAGTTCACTCGCTTTCATGTTTTATCCCACCTGGCGCGTGACGAACACTGTGTCCAGCGGCAGTTTGGCTGCCGCCAGCCGGAAGGCCTCACGCGCAAGCGCCTCATCGACGCCATCCATTTCGTAGAGCACCTTGCCCGGCTGAATCTCGGCAACCCAATACTCCGGGTTGCCCTTACCGTTACCCATGCGGACTTCCGCCGGTTTTTTGGAGATCGGCTTGTCCGGGAAAATGCGAATCCAGATGCGTCCGCCACGCTTGATATGCCGGGTCATCGCCCGACGTGCGGACTCGATCTGGCGCGCGGTCAAACGGCCACGACTGGTTGCCTTCAGCCCGAATTCACCGAAGCTGACCTTCGCGCCGCGAGTAGCCAGCCCACGATTACGGCCCTTTTGCTCCTTGCGATATTTTCTTCTCTGCGGCTGTAACATCATTCACTCCTGCTTTCTTCTTGCCGGCGGCCGGAACGACGGGCAGTGCGACCTTCACCCTCACCGCCACGCGGCGCACCACGGCGGCCACGGCGGTTTTCGGCCTCCGGCTCGGTGGCCGCCGGCTGCTCGTTGCGGCCCTGCGTTTCACCCTTGTAGACCCAGACCTTGATGCCGATGATGCCGTAAGTCGTCTTCGCTTCGGAAATACCGTAATCGATGTCCGCAGTAAGCGTGTGCAGCGGCACCCTGCCTTCCCGGTACCACTCGGTACGGGCAATCTCGGCCCCGTTCAGGCGGCCGGAGCTCATGATCTTGATGCCCTGCGCACCGAGGCGCATCGCGTTTTGCATCGCGCGTTTCATCGCGCGCCGGAACATGATGCGTTTTTCGAGTTGCTGGGCAATCGAATCGGCAATCAGCCTGGCATCAATCTCGGGCTTGCGAATTTCTTCGATACTCACATGTACCGGCACGCCTACGATCTTTTGCAGGTCGCGCTTAAGCGCCTCGATGTCTTCACCCTTCCTGCCGATCACCACGCCCGGACGTGCCGAGAACAGGGTGATGCGTGCATTCTTGGCCGGACGCTCGATGATCACGCGGGACAACGAGGCGTGAGAAAGGCGTTTTCTGAGGTATTCCCGAACCTTGATGTCTTCCGCGAGCTTTTTCGGGAATTCCTGGCTCGAGGCATACCAGCGCGAACCCCAGTCGCGTGTGACGGCGAGCCGGAATCCTGTGGGATGAATTTTCTGACCCATATGCGCTCCTTACTCGCCAACAGTCACGTAAATGTGACTGGTCGGTTTGGAAATACGATTGCCGCGACCCTTCGCGCGCGCTGTGAACCGCTTGAGGACCGTTCCTTCTTCCACGTGGATGGTCCTGACCTTGAGCAGGTCAATATCCGCGCCGTCGTTGTGCTCGGCGTTGGCAATGGCCGATTCGACCACCTTGCGGATGATCTTCGCGCCTTTCTTGGGCGAGAAGTTCAGAATGTTGAGTGCGTGCTCGACCGGCTTGCCGCGAACCAGATCAGCCACCAGACGGCCCTTCTGCGCCGAAAGACGAACACCACGCAAACTAGCTTTGGTTTCCATCATCTTTCCTTATTTTTTGGCTTTCTTCGAGGCTGCGTGCCCCTTGAAAGTCCGCGTCAGGGCAAATTCGCCGAGCTTGTGGCCGACCATGTTTTCGGAAACATAGACCGGGATGTGCTGGCGGCCATTGTGGACGGCGATGGTCAGGCCGACGAAATCGGGCAGGACTGTTGAACGGCGCGACCAGGTTTTGATCGGACGCTTGTCGTTGCTTGCCCGCGCGGTATCGACCTTCTTCAGAAGGTGGGCGTCGATAAACGGGCCTTTTTTGATAGAACGTGCCATCTGTTATCCCCTTAACGCTTGCGACGACGCTGCACGATCATTGCATCGGTACGCTTGTTGTTGCGTGTCCGATATCCCTTTGCCGGCGTGCCCCACGGGCTGACCGGCACACGGCCCTCACCGGTGCGGCCTTCGCCGCCGCCGTGCGGGTGGTCGATCGGGTTCATGACTACGCCACGCACCGTCGGACGGATGCCGCGCCAGCGGTTCGCGCCGGCCTTGCCGATCTTGCGCAGGCTATGTTCTTCGTTGCCGACCTCGCCAATCGTGGCCCGGCACTCGACGTGCACCCGACGGATTTCACCGGAACGCAGTCTCAACTGGGCATATGAGCCTTCACGCGCGAGCAGTTGCACTGAGGTTCCCGCCGAGCGGGCAAGTTGCGCCCCCTTGCCGGGCTGCATCTCGACGCAGTGGATCGTCGTGCCGACCGGGATATTGCGGATCGGCATCGCGTTACCGGATTTGATCGGCGCTTCGGAACCGCTCAACAACGTTTGCCCGACCGTAACGCCACGCGGCGCAATGATGTAACGGCGCTCGCCATCGATATAGCAGAGCAGGGCGATGTTCGCGGAACGATTCGGGTCGTACTCGATGCGCTCCACCCTGGCCGGAATACCATCCTTGTTGCGACGGAAGTCGATCACCCGGTAGTGGACCTTGTGTCCGCCACCCTGGTGGCGGACAGTGATACGGCCCGAGTTGTTGCGTCCGGCCTTGCTGATCTTTTTCTCTGTCAGGGCATCGAACGGACGCCCCTTGTGCAGATCGGGATTGACTACCTTCACCATCCCGCGGCGGCCGGCGGAGGTAGGCTTGAGTTTTACCAGTGCCATGATTTATTACTCCCCGCCCACGAAATTAATTTCCTGACCGGATTCGAGCCTGACAAAGGCTTTCTTCCAGCCCTTGCGGTGACCCGTGATGCGGCCGGTGCGCTTTACCTTGCTCTTGACGTTCAGGACCTGCACCGATTTGACATTGACCTTGAAAAGCGCCTCGACGGCGGCTTTCACTTCCGGCTTGGTCGCATCGGGAGCCACCTTGAAGATGAACTGTCCGAATTTGTCGGCGGCATAGGTCGCTTTTTCCGAAATCTGCGGAGCGAGCAGCACCTGCAGCAGACGTTCCTGGTTTACAGTGACAGTGCTCATTGCCACGCCTCCTCCATCTTGGCGAGCGCCCCCTTTGTGACCAGCACTTTCGGGAAACGCACCAGCGAGACCGGGTCGGTTCTCTCGACTTCGAGCACCTGCACGCTGTACAGATTGCGCGAAGACAGATACAGGTTCTCATCCACGGCATCGGTAATCACGAGCACGGAATCCAGCCCCATGCCCTTGAGTTTTTGCACCAACAGGCGGGTTTTCGGCGCTTCGATGAGAAAATCCTCGACGACAGCGATCCGGTCTTCGCGTGCGAGCTGCGACAAAATGGAAGCCACCCCGGCGCGGTACATCTTGCGGTTGACCTTCTGTGAAAAGTTCTCGGTCGGCTTGTTCGGGAAAACCCGTCCGCCTCCGCGCCACAGCGGGCTGGAAGACATACCGGCCCGGGCGTTGCCCGTACCCTTCTGGCGAAACGGCTTTTTCGTCGAGTGCGAAACCTCGCCACGGGTTTTCTGGGCGCGGTTGCCGGAACGGGCATTGGCCATGTAGGCCGTCACGACCTGATGAACCAGCGCCTCATTGTAATCACGGCCAAAAAGCGCATCAGAGGCTTGCAACATCGATGCGGCCTGGCCTTCAGCGTTCAAGAGTTTGAGTTCCATGCCGCCCCCTTACGACTTCACTGCGGGATGGACGATCACGTCACCACCCTTGGCGCCGGGCACCGCGCCCTTTATCAGCAACAACTGGCGCTCGACATCGACTCTGACCACTTCAAGCCCCTGTGTCGTGCGCCGCACGTTGCCATGCTGACCGGCCATGCGCGTACCCGGGAACACACGCCCCGGGTCTTGCGCCATGCCGATGGAACCCGGTGCGTTGTGCGACACCGAATTGCCATGGGAAGCGCGCTGGGAAGCGAAATTGTGGCGTTTTTGCCCACCGGAAAAACCCTTGCCGATGCTGGTTCCGGTGACATCGACCTTTTGCCCGACGGCAAAAAGATCGGCTCCGATGACATCGCCCGCCTTCAGCGAGGCGAGTTTGTCGGCTTCCACACGGAATTCACGCAGGACGCGGCAGGGTTCGACACCCGCTTTGGCAAGATGCCCCGCCAGCGCTTTGCCGATTCGGCTGGGTCGACGTTTGCCGACCGCAACCTGAACCGCGGCATAGCCGTCGGTGTCATCCGTCTTGATCTGGGACACGCGGTTGTCGGACACGTCAAGCACCGTTACCGGGATAGACACACCATCCCCGGCAAAGATGCGAGTCATGCCGACCTTGCGCCCAACAAGGCCTAGACTCATGTTGTTCTCCTCATCGTCGGCTACGATTGGCCGACGCTGATACTGATAACGGATTGCCCAAACCAAGCAATCCCCGAAAAGCCGCGCAGTATATCGCGAAGGCGAAACGATTGCAAGCCAAACCTCAGAAGGCTGCTTGAAAGGCGCTTTACTCACGTCCGACGGTCATGATCTTGCCCGTCAGGCAATACAGCATCGCGCGATCCGTCTCATCTATGTCCCTGCCGCTGTTCGGGGAAAAATGCAGCTTGAAGGCAGAAATTGCCCTGAAAGGATCACGAACATCGTAACCGAGTGCCGCAAGGCCAAGAACGGCGTCGAAACTCTCTGGAGGCGCCTCGTGAGGAGGATCGCACCACAGGCCGAACCCCGACATGGCGAGCTGCTGCCATGGGAAGAGGGCGCTCGGGTCAGTTTTACGGCCCGGCGCGACATCGGCGTGGCCGAGGAAGTTGGCGCGCGGAATCTTGTGGCGGCCCCGAATATCGGACAGCAGCGCCAGCAGGGCTTTGATCTGGGTGGGCGCAAAAGGCTCACTGCCGTTGTTGACCAGTTCGATCCCGATTGACGCGGAATTCATGTCCGAGTGCCCGCCCCAATACGATTCTCCGGCGTGCCAGGCGCGCTGATTTTCGTCGACCAATTGGAACACCCGGCCATCACGATCAACCAGGTAGTGGCTACTGACCTTGGTATGAGAACTGTTCAGGGTAACAAGCGCACGTTCCAGGGTATCGCTGCTGGTGTGGTGCAGGATGACGTAATTGGCCTTGCGCGGCCCGTAATTGGGCGACGGTCGCCATTGCGTCCAATCGCTGCCCACACGTTGTGGCGTCGCACAGGCACAAAGCGCTAGGCACAGGGTAAAAAGCATGCCATTGCGAATACGGCGTCCATGAACCCGGAAATTTTGGACCGTATCGAGAAATCTTTTACCGGAAAACCGGGACAATGCAAATGCAAAAAAACAATAAACCATGATGCCCTGTTTCAAGTGGGAGAAAATGTCGGCTGTACGGGCTGTAAGGGCTGTACGGGCTGTAGCGTGTAGACACCCTGACTGGTAGAATCAGTTCTTTCCGTAGAATCAGTTCCTTCCATATGGTGGTAGCCGGGATTTTTTAGCAATCAGGAATCGGGAAGAATCAGGATATCGCCCATGATTGGCGGCTTTGCCGCCCATCATGGGCAACAAACCAGCTGAAGGACGCAAAAGGCATATGGATACGTCGCACGGCACCTTGGGAGAGTAACATGACGGTCGAAAATAAACACGCCAGATTGCAGTGGTCCGAGGAGTTTAGCGTTGGAATTCCCGAAATAGACGAACAGCACAAAACCCTGTTCAATTTAGTCAACATGCTGCATATCGCCATTCTCGATCACAAGGGTACTGCTGCGTGCGCGGAAGTGCTCGACGAACTGGTCGATTACACACGCGTCCATTTCGGGCTAGAGCAAAGCCTGATGCACATTGGCAAATATCCTGAATACGAAGCCCATTGCGCCCTGCACCACGAGCTTGTTGAGGAAGTAGTCGCTTTGCAAAACAAGATTCACTCAGGCAAAGCGGCGATCAGCTTCGAGTTGTTGCATTTTCTGCGCACCTGGCTCACCAAGCACATCCTGGGCGAAGACAAAAAATACGGCGTATTTTTTGCCGCGAATGAATACAGCGATTTCGACAGTTGGTCTGAGCAGTCCGGTGAAACCATCCGGCGGCGCAAGAAAAAAAAGTGGTGGAAATTCTGGTAGGGCTCCTCTGGTAGGGTTCCGGTAGCGCCTTGCCCTCGCCTTCGCCGCGCGCCCGGCGGTTCTTTCCTTTGCGCCGGCGCGAGGCGTCTGCGCAAAAAGCCAGACGCCCGCGCGGGGGGTTCCCGGGCGGGCGTCTGGTTCTGGCTGGTGCCTGACGGTGACCTACTTTCGCGGGCGGGTGCCCACTATCATCGGCGCGGCCCCGTTTCACGGTCCTGTTCGGGATGGGAAGGGGTGGTCCCGGGGCGCTGTGCTCGTCAGGCGTTGGTCGGCGCCCTGCCGGGGGGCAGGGCGGGGAAGAAGTCTTCGGCTGTGTGTTTGCCTGTCGGACGGGCCTGTCCAGGGGTATAGGATCAAGCCTCACGGGCCATTAGTACGGGTCAGCTCAACGCGTCGCCGCGCTTGCACACCCCGCCTATCAACGTCCTGGTCTCGGACGACCCTTCAGGGGGGTCGGACCCCCCGGGAAGTCTCATCTTGAGGCGAGTTTCCCGCTTAGATGCTTTCAGCGGTTATCTCTTCCGCACTTGGCTACCCGGCGATGCGACTGGCGTCACAACCGGTGCACCAGCGGTGCGTCCACTCCGGTCCTCTCGTACTGGGAGCAGCCCCTCTCAAACTTCCAGCGCCCACGGCAGATAGGGACCAAACTGTCTCACGACGTTTTAAACCCAGCTCACGTACCACTTTAAATGGCGAACAGCCATACCCTTGGGACCGGCTACAGCCCCAGGATGTG
>JAISPJ010000057.1 GCA_031274995.1 Azoarcus sp. | reverse complement strand
ATTAAGCAAGGCCACTGGTCAAAGGCCAAGTTCGCTGTGCGAACCAAGGCGCACAAGCTGCAACGTGTCATCGTCCGGTTTTCGATAGATCAACACCAAGTCAGGTTTGATGTGGCAGTCACGGTGGTCTTTCCAGTCGCCGGTGAGTGCGTGGTCGCAGTGACGCGGCTCCAACGGAAGATCCGCCAGCAGCGCGGACAAGACAGCATGAAAATCGGCATCAAGCGTAGCGCGATGCTGGCCCTTCTTCTCGCGCTTGTAGTCTCGCTTGAACTGGCCAAACCGCTCAATCGTCCGCATTGAGATCGGCCATCAGGTCATCTATGGTTGCGAACTTCACGCCCTTTCCTTCGCGGGCCTCGCGCATGGCCGCGATGGTGGTTTCGTTCGGGATCAATGGTTCGAACGGCAAAGCCTTCTCGTGCGCAACGCGTGTGAGCATGATGCGAAAAGCGTCAGATACGGTAAGCCCCATCGTCGCCAGCACGGTCGATGCTTCTTCCTTGATGTGCTCGTCGATACGGGCACGGACAACAGCGTTTGTAGGCATAGGGCAATCTCCTTCTATGGGCCACATTGTAGCTCACAACGGTGACAATAGCAAGCCTGCCTGTCTAGGCGGATTTACGGCTTGGCTTCACCGACGCCCTGAAAAGCCCGACTTCCTATGAGACGATGGAACGCTCGGTATTGCAGCCACGCTTGCTGCTGTGCCTGCATGGCCTTGGCACGAATGCCGGGTTGCCGCGCATGGGCTAGGCTGTTGTTTTTTTATAGGTTGAATCGTCAAAATTCGTATCTGGCATGCAGGCTGCCGCTTACGCCTTCCCTTTTGCCCACATAGCCCTGCACGCCCAAATCAACGGACAGGGGCAGGTTTTTGGAGGGTTTCATAGTCACGCCGAGTTCGCCTATGCCTGTGCCACCGATGAGGTCGGGCGTTGCGATTTTGTTGCCGTCCACCGTGGCCCTGGCCCTGCCGTCGAACTCGTGTTCGTAGGCCGCGCCTATGTAGGGGGCGATATAGTCGTTGACCGCATGGGCGAAGCGCCCGCCGATGCGCAAACGGTGCGAATCCATGTTCTTGAACTTGACGGGGTCGTCGAGCACGTGTACCCGTTTGCCTTCCTGATGCGTCCAGAGATATTTGGCGTAGAGGTCCAGAGAGGCTTTTTCGCTCAAGTTCCAGATATAGCCCGCACCGAAGTGAAGACCGTGATAGGCGGAATTGGCGGTAAAGTCCGCCTCACGGTCCATTCCGTCGCGCAAATCGGCGCTTTTGTACTTGTTGTGGACGCCGCCCGCCCTGAAACTGCCTTCCGTATAGAAATGCCCCGGACCGGTTTCGATGAAGTCCATGCGGCCCAAAATACCCCCACCGAGATAGTGGGTATCGCCCTTGCCGTCAACGTCGGCAGCATGGCTGAAGGAATTGTGGGTATTGTAGGAACCGCTGCCGTACTCGAAAAAACCGGCCAGGGTCAGGAGTCCGGGCGACAGCTTCGCGCCGAAGGACAGGCCGCTGATCAGGGACAGGCCGGAAACATCGACGTGCGAGCCGGTGTGATAGCGGCTCCAGCCGCCGAACAGAGCGCCGAAGACTTTGAGGCCGTAGTGGCTGTCCACGCCCAACCGGGCCGCCCGGACGGCTTCGCCCATGCCCTTGCCGGCTACAAGATCCGCGCCCTGCCCGACAAAGACATGGGAGGCCGTGCGGCCTTCGGACAGGGACTTCGCTTCCGGCGCGGCCGCTGTGCCTTCCACAATGGCATAGAGGTCGAGCACCTGCTGGTCCAGCCGTAAAAGCACATTCGTCAGGCCGCCTTTTTTCCCGACCAAGGTCTGGCCGTTGTTGGATACTGTGCCGTCAAAGCCGTTGTCCGCATGGATGAGGGTGATTTTCTGCCCCGGTTGAAGGGCTTGGCTGCTGCCCAGGATCTTCACGCCCGTGACCGTGGACGTCCTGCCGGGAACGTCCGGGTCGCGGAAATCCACGTTATCGGTCACATGCAGGCCACCCGTCAGGGACGAGGACAGAGCGAAGTTGAAATATTGGAAGTTCGCCACGCTTCCCACGGGCGAGCCGCTGTAGTTCCATACGTTCAGAGTGTTGCCGGTGAAGGCGTCCCGGGTTGGGACGTCGGGGTCTATATACCCGCCGTACAGTTCTGAGGCAGCAGCAAAGATAGGCGCGCCGCTGAGGGTTACCACGTTGTTTGTGGCGGTTCCCACGTCAACGCTATCGCTATCAATATATCCGCCGTAGACAGAGCCGTTGATCTGGCCGTTGCTGATAGTCACGATGTTGTTCGAGGTCGTGGCGATACCGGCATCGCTGTCAATATACCCGCCGAGGACATCACCATTGAGCACGCCGCCGCTGATGATCACGCGGTTGTTCGAGGCCGTGGCCGTGCCGCCGGATTCAACGAAAGCGCGCCCGCCCCAGACGGAATCGTCGCCATCGCCCACCGTACCGCCGGTGACGGTCACGCTGTTGCCCGTGGCCGTGGCCGTGCCAATGCCGTCACCCGGAGCATCGTCATAAATGTAGGCGCCCCCGGCGTAGATATAACCGTCCACCGTGCCGCCGGTCATGGTCACGGTGTTGCCCGTGGCTGTGGCGGCGCCGCCGCTATAGAGCTCAACGCGCCCGCCGCGGACGTCATTTTTGATCAGGCCGCCGCTGATGGTCACGCTATTGTCCGTGGCCGCACCGCTGACGCCTGTGTGGTTCCAGGCTTCCCCACCATAGACATTGTATGTATTAACCGTGCCGCCGTTGATGAAGACCTGGTTGCCCGTGACGGCATCCGTATCTTTAAAGTTCAGCGCACCCCAGACAGCGTTCACTGTGCCGCTGTTGAGAATGACGGTATTGCCCGAAAGACTGTTGCTCTTGTTGGGATAGGGGTCTGCGCTGCCGCTGGGGGCCAGGGAGTTGGATTTCAAGTAAATTGTTTGCAAAGCTGCGCCGGGGTAGGTGACGTTTTCTCCGGCCAGGGCGGGGGAGAAATACAGCACGCAGGCCAGGCCGAGGCAGAACGCCGGAAGGATCAAGGCCGGGATCCGGCGATGACGCGATATCAGGGACATAGTTTGTCTCCTATATGTTCAGGGGGTAAACACAAGACCCCGCTCCAAAAAGGAACGAGGCCGCGTGATGCCGCAACAACATCAGTTTTGATTAGTTTTGTCATATTGAAAAGTAAATTTTGTCATACTGAAAAGGAAAAATTCATATTGAAAAAAGAAAAACTGAATAAAAGTCAATGCATAAATATCGGCAAACAAATAGGGGCCGTCTCAGAAAACGGATCACAAAGTACGTTAAGCCGGTTGCGGCGGCCGTAGCGGGCCTGCGGGCCAGTCGGTGGTATCTTCCGGGGCGAGCATGACGGCGAAATCATCGCCATCGGTAACGGCGTGCATCGCGCGTTACGGGTACAGGCCGCGCAACATGGACGCAGCGCGGAGGCCGAAGTCCGCGAGATTCTGGCAGTCGCAGTCAAGCCAGAAGCACGCGTCCGCCTGGGTGATGCCCTCGCGGCACTGGGCCGCAAGATTGGCCTTACGAACAAGGATTTCGAGGTCTTTCAGCAAGTGAGAGACAAGACGCCAGCCGAGCCGCTGGGGTTTGAATGATCGTTCTCGACACCAACGTCGTTTCCGAGGCAATGAAACCAGATCCACATCCGGTTGTGCGGGTCTGGCTGAACGATCAGGCAGCCGAAACACTCTATCTGTCCAGCGTAACATTGGCCGAGCTGCTGTTTGGCATCATGTCCCTCCCCGCAGGCAAGAGAAAGGACCTGCTGGCACAAACCCTTGATGGTCTGATGGAATTATTCAGGAATCGTGTGCTTCTATTCGATATCGATGCCGCGCGGCACTATGCCAAGTTGGCCGTGACAGCCAAGCTTGGTGGACGAGGATTTCCAACACCCGACGGCTACATTGCCGCAATTGCTGCCTCGCGCGGATTCATCGTGGCCTCACGCGATACAGCACCCTATGAGGCAGCCAGCGTCAAGGTTATCAACCCGTGGGCAAAGACCACTGATTGACCTGCATCACCCGCGCCGTAACTTTTTCAGTTGATTCACCCGCGCTGAAAGGGAAAGGGCTTAATGAATAATCATCAAGCCCTTGATTGTATGGTGGGTGGTACTGGGATCGAACCAGTGGCCCCTGCCGTGTGAAGGCAGTGCTCTCCCGCTGAGCTAACCACCCGGAGTATGAGGAAGGCGATTCTAGTGAGGCTTGCCGGGCGCGTCAAGGCAAGCCGGTTCGGATGCCGCCAGAGCCGAGCGCAGACAAGACTGGCGGCCCGGCGCGGGGGCAATGCGCACCCGTTTGGTGCGCGAGGTTTCGCCGCCCAGGAGTTGGACATCGGATTTCGGTGCGCCACAGATTTTGGCCAGGAATGCGCACAGGGCGGCATTGGCTTTGCCGTCGACAGGCGGCGCAGACAGCCGGAGTTTGGCGGCTCCGCCGTGAAGCCCCGCGAAGCCGGTGCGTTTTGCGCCCGGCTGGACATGCAGGTTCAGGATCAGACTGCCATCACCGGCCTCGGTTAGCCATTCGTCCATGCAGGATGCTCAAAAACCAAGGGGCAGCATCAGCAGGCTCATCCGCAGGCGCTCAATGACCAGTAGCACGATCTGCAATACCAGCAACAGCACCAGCGGTGACAGGTCGATGCCGCCGAGAGGCCGGATCAGCCGCCGAAACGGCGCAAGGAAGGGCCGGGACAGTTCGTTGAACAGGTAGGCTGCCGGAGCCTGCGGCCCGACCCAGGACAACACGGCTGATATGAGGACGATGCCAAAAACAAGGTAGGCCGCCATGCGCGCGAGGTAGACAAGGCCCAGGAGCGGAGCGGCAAGTGGGGCGCTCACCGGCATGCCGGAGCCAATTTCAATCAGGACATAGAATATTTGCGCGACCCAGGCCAGCAGCAGGCTCGCCATGTCCAGCCCGAACAGGCCGGGAATGATGCGGCGCGTCGGCATGACTGCCCAGTCCGTGATGGTGATGACGAAGTGCCCGATCGGATTGCGGAACGACACCCGCCCCCATTGCATGAGAAACCGGGCCAACAGCATCAGCGTGATGAAACCCAATACAGTGCCAGTGATAAGGAGCACGATTTGCGCAAGCATATTGTTTCGTCCTTGAGTTTCCGTGTGAATTTTTTAATTCTGCCCGAATTGTTCACCCAGTTCGCGGCTTCGTGCGCTGGCCGCTTCCACCGCGCCGACCAAGGCGTCATGCCAACCGGTAGCAGCAAGATGCGCGAGCGCGGCGGCGGTCGTCCCTCCCTTCGAGGTTACCTTTTCGCGTAGCGTGGAGGGAGAATCTTTTGACGCTTCCGCCAGCCGGGCCGCACCAAGCACGGTGTCGATGGCCAAGCGGCGGGCGCTCGCCGCATCGAACCCCTGCGCCAACCCGGCAGTTTCCAGGGCTTCGATGAAATGGAAGACGTAGGCCGGGCCGCTGCCGGATATGCCCGTGACCGTGTCAAGCCGGGTTTCATCGTCGACCCACACGATACTGCCGACGGTGGCAAGGATGCGTCCGGCAAGCTCGCGCCCGACAGCATCGACTCCGGGTGCGGCAAACATCCCGGTGACGCCCGCGCCAACCAGCGCCGGGGTATTGGGCATACAGCGCACCAACGGGGGATAAGGCACGCCCATGTTGCCAAGCCAGCGGCCGATATCGATCAGCCGCAATCCGGCGGCGATGCTGATGACAAGCGTTTCCCGTAACACGCCGGCAAAGGGAACCAGCGCAGCTTTCATCTGTTGAGGTTTGACGGCCAGCACCAGAACATCGCTGTCGAACACGCCTGCATCGGGCGCGGCCAGCACAGCCACCCCATAACTTGCCCGCAACCGTTCACGGATGGAAGCGTCCAGTTCGACGACGGTTATGTCGGTGGCTTCAAAACCACGCCCGCACATGCCTCCGATCAGGGCAGAAGCCATATTGCCCCCGCCGAGGAATGATATTTTCATTATGAGATCAATTCTCCTGTGCTGACCCTGTTCGTTTTTTCCCGTTCGCCGAAAATGGCCGTGCCGACCCGCACGATAGTCGCGCCTTCGGCGATAGCGGTTTCAAGATCGTGCGACATGCCCATCGACAAGGTATCGAGTTGAAGCCTTTCCGTCCGTAATCGTTCACACAAATTCCGCAACAGCGCAAAGCGACGGCGAAGCAGGGACTGATCTTCGCTCGGCTCAGGAACGCACATCAAACCACGCAGGCGCAATCGCGGCAAGGCGGCAACGGCATGCGCCAGCGGCACGGCTTCATCAGGCGTCACGCCGCTTTTGCTTGCCTCGCCGCTGACGTTGACTTGCAGGCAAACCTGCAACGGAAGGCGACCAGCATCACGCTGCATGGACAGGCGCTCGGCAATTTTCAGGCGGTCGATACCATGCACCCAATCACAACATTCAGCCACAGTCCGGGTCTTGTTGCCCTGCAAAGGGCCAATGAAATGCCATTCCAACCCCAACCCGGCCAGCGAGGAGGACTTTTCGGACATCTCGCCCGCATAGTTCTCGCCAAAGATATGTTGCCCAGCCTCAAACGCGGCGCGTATATCCAAGGCGGAAAAGGTTTTGCTCACCGCCAGCAGGCGAACCGAAGCCGGATCGCGCCCGACAGCACGGGCTGCGGCGACGATGCGTGCACGCACGGCGCAAAGGGCGGCAGCAATCGAGGTCATATCGCCGAATTTTTGGCTTTTCATCAAATGAGACGGCAGTAGTATAACCGCTGTCTTTCCGATGCCCTGTGTCAGCATCTTCTTTCATTCATACATTCTTGCTTCCCGCAAAACATGGACATTACCGAACTACTCGCCTTCTCCGTCAAGAACCAGGCTTCCGACCTGCATCTTTCCGCCGGCCTGCCGCCCATGATCCGTGTCAACGGGGATGTGCGCAAAATCAACCTCCCTCCCTTGGAGCACAAGGAAGTGCACGCGCTGGTCTATGACATCATGAATGATCGCCAGCGCAAGCAGTTCGAGGAAGCCCTGGAGTGCGATTTCGCTTTTTCCATCCCCAATCTCGCGCGCTTCCGGGTCAATGCGTTCAACCAGGATCGTGGCGCGGCAGCAGCGTTCAGAACGGTCCCGTCCAGGATACAGTCGCTGGAGGAACTTGATTGTCCAAAGATTTTCACGAACATCATCGATCAGGCGCGAGGCATTGTCCTCGTTACCGGCCCGACGGGTTGCGGCAAATCGACGACACTGGCGGCGATGATCGACTACATCAATGAAAACGCTTACGCGCATGTCCTCACCGTCGAAGACCCGATCGAATTCGTCCATGCGCCCAAACGTTGCCTAATCAACCAGCGCGAGGTCTCCCGCGACACGCTCTCGTTCGACAATGCCTTGCGTTCCGCCCTGCGCGAAGACCCGGACGTGATCCTGGTGGGCGAACTGCGCGACCTGGAACCCATCCGCCTGGCGCTGACGGCGGCGGAAACCGGGCATCTGGTGTTCGGCACGCTGCATACCTCTTCGGCTGCCAAGACCGTTGACCGTATCGTCGACGTGTTCCCGGCAGAGGAAAAAGAAATGGTGCGTTCGATGCTCTCGGAATCCCTGCGCGCGGTCATCTCGCAGGTCCTGGTCAAAACCAGGGATGAATCGGGGCGGGTCGCGGCACATGAAATCATGATCGGAACTCCGGCAATCCGTAACCTGATCCGCGAGAGCAAGGTGGCCCAGATGTATTCCTCGATCCAGACCGGGCAAAACCACGGTATGCAGACACTCGATCAATGCCTCACCGATCTCGTGCGGCGCAATATCGTCTCCGCAGCCGAAGCCCGCTCACACGCGCAAAACAAGGGCAATTTCCTCGCCTGAAGGGCTGAGGAGGCATCAGCGCTCTTCCTTTCCTGAAAGCGGGATAGTGCGGTTGCGGAAACCAATGACAGAACATGGGGAAAAAACATGAAACGGGATCAAGCCCTTAAATTCATGCACGACCTGCTGGGCCTGATGCTGCAAAAGAAAGGCTCCGACCTTGTGATTACCGTCGGTTTTCCTCCGGCGATCAAAATCGATGGGCGTATCGTGCCGCAATCGAACCAGCCTCTGTCCCCGATGCACACGGCGGAACTGGCCAGAGCGATCATGAACGACCGCCAGGCCGCCGAATTTGAAGCCACCAAGGAATGCAATTTCGCCATTTCACCCGCCGGTATCGGGCGTTTCCGTGCCAACGCCTTTATACAGCAAGGTCGTGTCGGCTTCGTATTACGGACGATTTCGAGCAAGGTTCCCTCCCTGGAGGAACTGCGCCTGCCCCCGATTCTGAAAGACATTGCCCTGTCCAAACGCGGGCTGGTGATCTTCGTCGGCGGAACCGGAACCGGCAAAACCACCTCGCTGGCAGCGATGGTCGGCTACCGCAACGAAAATTCCCACGGCCATATCATCACCGTTGAGGACCCGATCGAATACATCCATGAACACAAGAACTGCATCATCGAGCAGCGCGAAGTCGGCATCGATACGGACTCTTGGGAGTCGGCGCTGAAAAACACCCTGCGTCAGGCCCCAGATGTCATCCTCATGGGGGAAATCCGCGACCGCGAAACAATGGACTACGCTATTGCCTTTGCCGAAACCGGCCATCTGGCCCTGGCGACGCTACACGCCAACAACACCAATCAGGCCATCGACCGCATCGTCAACTTCTTCCCTGAACAACGTCGGCCACAGTTGTTGATGGATCTCTCGCTCAATATCCGGGCCATGATTTCGCAACGGCTGCTTCCCGTCAAGAACAGCAAGGGCCAGATTCCTGCAATCGAGATCATGCTCAACTCCCCGCTCATCTCCGATCTGATCTTCAAAGGCAATATCCCGGAAATCCGGGACGTAATGAAACGCTCGCGCGAAGAAGGCATGCAGACCTTCGATCAGGCGCTGTTCGATCTGTATGAAGCTGAGTTAATCACTTTCGAAGATGCCCTGCGCAACGCGGATTCGCACAACGACCTGCGCCTGCAAATCAAACTCAACAGCAAACACAGCGACCCCGGCGCGTTTACGGAGAACCTCCGCGATCTCGGCTTGACGTAGATTACTGGCGCGGCGCGCGCAGGCTGCCAGCAACCATCCTGTATTCAAACAGGCGGCATTCCAGTGCCCCATTGAACAGCGGTGTGCGGCGGCTGGCCTTGAGGCCGATGGCACGGGGCAGGTTCATGTCGGCGGAAAGCAGATAACAACGCCAGCCCGGCCATCGTTGCTTGAGCGCATCACCAAGTCGGGAATAAAAGGCTTTGAGTTCTTCAGCCTCGCCCACGCGCACGCCGTAAGGCGGGTTCGTCACCATGACCCCGTTTGTAGCAGGCGGAGAGCATTCCAGCAGATCGGCTTTCGTGAGACCCACGCAGGATTCCAGCCCGGCGGCAGCAAGATTTTCGCGGGCGCGCCGCAACTGGCTGCCTGCTATGTCCGCCCCATGGATGGGCAGGGCGCGCGCAGGCTGGCGCCGTGCTTCGGCTGCCTTGCGGGTTTCAGCCCATGCCGAAGCATCGAAACCGCGCAAATGCTCGAACGCAAACTGCCGCCCCAGCCCGGGCGCAATGTCGAGCACAATCTTCGCCGCTTCAATGAGAAGGGTTCCACTGCCGCACATGGGATCGGCCAACGGTTCATCCACTCGCCAGCCGGACAGACGCAAGATGCCGACGGCGAGATTTTCCTTGAGCGGCGCTTCCACGGTACCCGGCTTGGAACCGCGCTTATAGAGCGGCTCGCCCGAAGTATCGAGGTAGAGCCTCACCGTGTCACGATCCAGAAATGCGTAAATGCGCACCATCGGATGCGCGGTATCGACACTGGGGCGGCTGCCGCACGCAACGCGGAAATGGTCGCATACGGCGTCCTTGATCCGCAGAGTGATGAATTCCAGACTTTTCAGCGGCGATTGACGGGCCGTCACGAAGACCCGGATGGTCTCATCCTGCGTAAACCATTTCGTCCAGGTCAGGCTGCGGGCAAGCTTATAAATGTCGGCCTCGCCGCGATAGCGGCCACTCCCCACACGCCACAGCACGCGGGAGGCAAGGCGGCTTTCGAGGTTGGCACGCCAGCATGTGGGCCAATCGCCATGCCACTCGACGCCACCCGGCACGGGTCGCGGCTCATTCGCGCCAAGCGCGCGCAACTCCTCCGCAAGTAACCCTTCCAGTCCACGCGGCACGGAAGAAAAGAAAACCTCGCTCATGTCGGGGTGGCAATGGCGCCCAGAACGGCTTTACGATGATATGACACAACAATTCCGGTCAGGTCAGAAAGAAGTTTTTTCGGTGCTATCCTAACAAAATGTGAAATTTTCAACGAAACAGCGACTGTTTCCGACGAACAGGCGCTCTTGCGCCTGTCGGCCTCAATCAACCCCCGCGCCACTCAGCCACTGTTTCAGTGAAAGCCCGGCACAGTCGGTTGGTTCGCCCGTCCCAATTGAAAGTCTCGCAATGACGACGGATGGTCATGCGATCCCATTTCTTCGAAAGCGCCAGGTCAATAGCTGTCTTCAGGGCAGATGGATCGCCCAGGGGGGCAAGCTCTCCCAATTCCGGGCGGCAAACAAGTTCGCGGTTGGCTCCTGCATCGAAAGCGACGACCGGCAGGCCACAGGCCATTGCTTCGAGCAACGCCGCTGTCGGGTCTGCTTGGTATGCGGCGGACACGAATACGTCGGCTGCCGACAATATGCCGGGCAATTCACTACGCGGCGGGTCATCAAGAAAACGCACCGTCTCTTTCAAATCAAATCGTGCGATCAGGGCTTCCAGTTTGGCACGCCTGTTTTTCTCCTGACTGTCCAAGCCGATAAACAGACAAACCAGCTTGGGCCAGCGTTTGGAAAGCACTGGCAGTGCCTCGATCAGCCGGTTGTAATCCCTTTCCCCGAAAGAACGGTCTGGACTTGAGGTAATCAGCACCGGCACATCCGGTGAAAGCCCCAGCGCGGCGCGTGCCGCATTGCGGTCACGCGGACGGAAACGCTCGGCATCGACCCCGTTGCCAACCACTTCGACCCGGTCTTCCGACGCACCCAATTCGAGTGCAAACTGGCGCAAGGTTTCACTGACGGCGAATATCCGCGCTGCCCCCACAAACGTCTCGCGTAGTTTCAAAACCTGGCGAGGATCATGCATACCGGCCAGTCCGCCGCCATGCAGGGTAATCGTGACCGGCACACCGATCCGGCGTCCCAACAGGACGCCCGCATAACCATCCGGGTAAGCGCCATGCGCATCGATCAGATCGAGCCGCCCTGCGCTGCACAATGCGGCAAAACGGGGATATGCCCCCCTGGCCATCGACCATCCGTCCAACCGCCGCAGCACGTCCGGCCCCGGCACGGTCATAAAACGGGGAAACCATACAGGGATACCCTGCTGCTCTTCATACTCCGGCATGCTTGGGCGAAAAGCGGGGTTCAGGTTCTGCCGAATCCAGTTTTCCAATGGAACCCAAGGCGTGGGCGATACGACGTACAGGGGCAAGCGGCGCGCAACGCGGAACATGCGCTCACGGACAAGCAAGCCCGGGTTCGGCTGCAAGCTGCTTGGAAACCGGCTACTCAATACGCCGATATGCGGGCCTTTGGATATCTCGGCCATCACAAGACTTGAAGACCAAGATGGGTTGAATGGTAAAGAAAAATACCCAATCCGGGCGCAGAGACAATTCGTTTCATGAGGGACATGATGATATGGCATGACCGTTGGCGACCGCAAGGCCATACTCCACGCTTGCAAACGCTACCATTATCCAGTATCCTCGGAATATCCTCAGTATCTTTGAGGGGGGTACTCAGTATCTTTGAGGGGGTATCGGCGGTTCTGTATCTTGGGGGCCGATGACTGAGAAAGTCCCCTATCCCCCAGAGTCCGGCCCGTATCTTATCGGCATAGGACGTGCTATGTATACCTCCCGTTCTTCCCGCTCCGGGCAAGCCGTCCCGCCCAATGTCGTTTCCATTGCCGGCATCGATCCATCCGGCGGCGCGGGAGTATTTGCCGACATTAAAACCTTTTCCGCGCTCGGCGCTTATGGGTGCGGTGTCGTCGCGTCGCTGACCGCCCAGAATACACAGGGCGTGACCGGTATCCATACGCCCTCCGTCGAGTTCCTGCGTTTGCAAATCGACACCTTGTTTTCCGATGTTGACCTTCATGCCTGCAAGATTGGAATGCTTGGCAACTCCGAAGTCGTTTTCACGGTCGCTGACCGTCTCGCCCACTGGCATCCGGCCAATATCGTTCTCGACCCCGTGATGATTTCCAAGAGCGGCTACGCCCTGCTCGGGCGCAAGGCCATCATGGCCTTGCGCGAGGCGCTTCTCCCCATGGCATTCATCATCACCCCCAACCTGCCCGAGGCGGGCGTGCTGCTTGACGAGCGCATGCCGGAGACACTCAGCGAAATGCGCCGTGCCGTGGAGCATCTGCGGAAAATGCTGCCCACCGCATCGGAACGCTGGGTGCTGCTCAAGGGAGGGCATCTGCCCGGAAGCGATTTGATCGACCTGCTCTTCGACGGTGAGCGCATGATCGAGCTTGCCACCCGCCGCATCGACACACCGAACACCCACGGAACCGGCTGTGTCCTGTCATCTGCCATTGCCGCACTGTTGCCGCAATGCCATACTGGTCCTTCCGTCAGTACGGTCGAGACCACCGCGCGTGCCGCCCGCGATTACCTGCATCACGCTATTGCCAATGCAGAACTGCTCCGGGTCGGGCGTGGGCATGGGCCGGTGCATCACTTTCACGCGCTCTGGGCAAAGCCCGAAGATTTCTCTCCCCCACGTTGAACCAAAATCTGAAACCACATGAACAGCCTGGAACCTCTTGAGACGGGTAGCCCCGGTGTCGGCCTCGCCACCATCGCGCCCCAGCCTTTTCCTGATTCACGCAAAATCTACGTCCAAGGCTCCCGCTCCGACCTGCGTGTTCCCATGCGTAAAATTTCGCAATCGGACACCCCGACGGCTTTCGGCGGAGAAAAAAATCCGCCCATCTTCGTCTACGACTGCTCAGGCCCATACACCGACCCGGAAGCAAAAATCAACCTCCGCCAAGGGCTGTCCGCCCTGAGGCAGGCGTGGATCGAAGAGCGTGGCGACACTGAAATCAGCAAAACCGCCGTCCCTCTGCCCTCCTCTCCCGTCTTTCCCAAACTTGCCCGCAAACCGAGGCGCGCCAAGGCGGGGATGATCGTCACGCAAATGCGCTATGCCCGGCAGGGCATTATTACCCCCGAAATGGAATTCGTGGCGATCCGCGAAAACCTGAACCGCCGGGCATGGCTCGAAAACCTCGTTGCCGCTGGCCCTATGGGTAAAAAGTTGGCCGCCCTCCTTTCACGCCAGCATCCCGGCGAATCATTCGACTCGGCACCACCCATTCCAAGCGAAATCACCCCTGAATTCGTGCGTGACGAAATCGCGCGTGGCCGCGCCATCCTTCCGGCGAACATCAACCACCCGGAAAGCGAACCGATGATTATCGGCCGCAACTTCCTCACCAAGATCAACGCCAACATCGGCAATTCCGCGCTGGGCTCTTCCATTGCGGAAGAAGTTGACAAAATGACCTGGGCCATCCGCTGGGGCGGCGACACGGTAATGGACCTCTCGACCGGCAGGCACATCCATGAAACCCGCGAATGGATCATACGCAACGCCCCTGTCCCCATCGGAACCGTTCCCATTTACCAGGCGCTGGAAAAAGTCGATGGCAAGGCCGAAGAACTGACTTGGGAAATTTTCCGTGAGACCCTCATCGAACAGGCCGAACAGGGCGTCGACTACTTCACGATTCACGCGGGCGTGCGGCTTGCCCACATCCCCCTTACTGCGCAGCGGATGACCGGCATCGTAAGCCGGGGCGGTTCCATCATGGCGAAATGGTGTCTCGCTCACCACCAGGAAAACTTCCTCTACACCCATTTCGCGGAAATTTGCGGCATCCTGGGCGCCTACGATATTGCCTTCTCGCTCGGTGACGGCCTGCGCCCCGGTTCCATCTTTGACGCCAACGACGAAGCCCAATTGGCCGAACTCAAGACCCTCGGCGAACTCACCTCCGTTGCCTGGCGGCACGATGTGCAAACCATGATCGAGGGGCCTGGCCATGTGCCCATGCAGATGATCCATAAAAATATGGAGCTGGAACGCCAATGGTGCCACGAGGCCCCTTTCTACACCCTCGGCCCGCTCGTCACCGACATTTCCCCCGGCCACGACCACATTGCCAGCGCCATCGGCGCAGCCATGATCGGCTGGCGCGGCACGGCCATGCTTTGTTACGTCACGCCCAAGGAACACTTGGGGTTGCCGGATAAAAACGATGTCAAGGAAGGCATCATTGCCTACAAACTCGCCGCACATGCCGCCGATCTCGCCAAGGGGCATCCCGGCGCGCAGATACGGGACAACGCGATTTCCAAGGCGCGCTACGAATTCCGCTGGGAAGACCAGTTCAACCTTGGCCTCGATCCCGACAGGGCGCGGGCATTCCACGACAAGACGCTTCCTCACGAGACCGCCAAGACCGCCCATTTCTGCTCGATGTGCGGCCCGCGTTTCTGCTCGATGAAAATCACGCAGGAAGTCCGGGAATTCGCGGCGAAAAAAGGCTTGTCGGAATCCGACGCCCTGCTGAGAGGCATGAAAGAAAAAGCGACGGAATTCGTGCAGGCAGGGGCAGAGGTCTACCAGAAGATGTAAATAAGAAGCAGCCAGAAGTGTCTGCTGCTTCCTCAGATCGCGGTTTCCCCCGTTTCCCCTGTGCGAATGCGCACAACCTGCTCCACCGGCATCACGAATATCTTCCCGTCGCCGATCTTGCCGCTGCGCGCGGCCTTGATGATGGCTTCGACCGCTTGGTCCACGATTTCATCGGCCAATACGACATCGATTTTCATCTTGGGCAGGAAATCGACCACATATTCCGCCCCCCGGTAGAGTTCAGTATGCCCTTTCTGGCGGCCAAAACCCTTGACTTCCGTCACCGTCAGGCCGCTGACGCCGATTTCCGACAAGGCGTCGCGCACCTCTTCGAGTTTGAATGGTTTGATGATGGCCTCGATTTTCTTCATGGTCTGCTCCGTTGAGTTCTTGGTATTTTATGCATCATCGCCCCAGATTGCGTGCCAATATGAGGAAGTGGTCACACATGCCGCCTCTCGGACGGTAAAACCTGGCGAAAAAACAGCCGTTACAGCTACCAGCACAACAACCCCGCATAACAGAGAGACGGTCATGAATAATCGACGCTTTGTGCTCATCCAGGGCAAGCGCGAAGACAGCGACCACACGCCAAACCGCGCATACAGTATCGGCAACACCGTGGCCAACGCCATCCAGGCCGGTTTTCGCATTGGCAAGCCCGTCCGCATCGGACAGGTGGATGGCCGCATCGTCGGCTACAACATCGGGCATTTCGGCCTCTTCAGGGGCAGGGATTATCCCCTGCTGGTGCGTACCCGCTACGGAATAGCCAAGTGTAGCCTGGCAGAGGTGGCGGCAGCCTGAACTCCTTTCTCCCTTTCGTTTTATGGCTGAAGGGGCGTTGAGGGAGGAAGAGAAGAAGAATTGAAGGGAAGCAGTTGTTGATGGCGCTGTTTTGAGCGGGCGGAACGCATTACCAACTCCGGCGAAAATACTTCCGTCACGCAAACCTGCTCGGATCGTAATGAAAAAATGGAGCGCCGCGCCCAAAAAAATGGTTTCGGGTGCTCTCCCAAAGCAGCGACGCTTCTGGCATGCAGGGCATGCTGCCGGTTGATGCGCTTAAAATAAATGGGGCCGCGCCGAATATCAGGACAGGCGAACAGGATGGCCCCGATGGAGTTGTTGCCTGCCTGCCTGAATGACTGCGCCAGGAACTTCAATTCCCGGGTCATCAAAATACTGTGACCGAAAACAAGCGGAACTCCGTCGCAAACCAGACTGACTTCCCGCACAAAGGCCGTTGCGCCGTTGCCGTTCGATAGTAAAAAGGTCTCGTCGGGACATACCTTCTCGAACCGGTTTTGATGCACGACAATCCGAAACTCTTCACAGACCGCACGCAAACGGCTGGTCAAGGAACCCCGTCCCGTCAGCCATGAATGCAACGGGCCAGCCGCAAATATGGGCGGCGCGTCGTGCCACCGCCAACGCCGATTCAAATTTCGATACGTATTTTCCAAGCAAAAGGCGGAACGCTTCATTGGGCCGGTATCAGAGCACTTTCCCAGGGTTCATCAGGCCATGCGGGTCGAGGGCACGTTTGATCGTGCGCATGAGTTCGAGTTCGACCGCGTCCTTGTGGCGGCATATCACCTCGCGCTTGAGTTGCCCAAGCCCGTGTTCTGCCGAGATCGAGCCTGCCTGTCCGGCAACCAGTCCATACACGATACGATTGGCTTCGTCGGCACGCGCGATGAAGGTTGCTTCGTTTTCCCCGGTAGGCGGGAACAGATTGTAATGCAGGTTGCCATCGCCGATATGGCCGAAAGCGATGATGCGCACGCCGGGTTGCCACGCTCGCAGGGCAGTATCGGCACGGGCGATGAATTCGGGAAGGCGGCTCACGGGCACGGAAATGTCGTGTTTGATGCTGAAGCCCTCGCGCTTTTGCGCTTCATTGGCGTTTTCGCGCAAGGCCCGGAGGGCCTCGGCCTGGGATTGCGTCGCGGCGACAGCGGCATCACTCGCCTCCCCTGCCCCGATGGCCGCGTCCAACGTTTGTTCGAGCAGAGGGACGAGGGCAATGCCGTCAGCGGTTTCGGCAAGTTCCACCAGCACTGACCAGTCCGAAAGCGTCGGCAGGGGGGGAAGGTAGCGCGGCATGTGCCTGGAAGCCAGTTCGAGCAATGCCCGGCCAATGAGTTCAAAGGCGTTTACCCTGTCACCGCATGCAGCGCGAAAGCGTGTGAGCAACGCAACTGCCGCCGCCGGAGAGGGAACGTTTACCCAGGCCGTCGCTTTGGATTTGGGCGCGGGAAAGAGTTTGAGGACTGCTGCGGTGATGATGCCCAGCGTGCCTTCCGCGCCGATGAAGAGTTGTTTGAGGTCGTAGCCGGTGTTGTCTTTGCGCAGTCCCCGCAGACCGTTCCAGACCTGACCGTCGGGCAGGACGACTTCGAGCCCGAGGGTGAGTTCGCGCATGTTGCCGTAACGCAATACCTGCATTCCGCCAGCGTTGGTGGAGAGGTTGCCGCCGATTTCACAACTGCCGCCGGAAGCCAGCGAGAGCGGGAACAGCCGTCCTGCCGTGGCAGCAGCTTCCTGCACGGCGGCCAAGGTGCAACCGGCTTCCACGCAGATAGTGTCGTTTGCGGCGTCTAACGCGCGTATCCGGTCGAGACGCGACAGACTGACAACGAGCGAGCGAGCGTCCGGTAACGGCGTCGCGCCACCGCACAGGCCGGTATTGCCACCTTGCGGAACAATCGGCACTCCGGCCTCAAGGCAGAGTTTGACAACGGCGGCGACTTCTTCGGCGTCTGCCGGTTTAACGACGGCCAGCGCACGCCCGACGTAATGACCGCGATAGTCGGCAAGATGGGGCGACATTTCGGCTGGATCGGTCAGCACGTGGCGACAACCGACGATGGCAACGAGACGAGCCAACAGCCCGCCGCCGGATTCAGTCATCGGCGTCACTGTCTTCATCGATACGTTCGGCGTAGAGATCGTGCACGTCGCAGTCGACGATCCTGACGCGGACGAAATCGCCGGGTTCGATTCCGTCGCTTTCAGCAATGATGACCAGCCCGTCGATATCCGGGGCATCGCCCGGCGAACGGGCAATCGCGCCTTCTTCTTCGCTCACTTCGTCGACCAGCACGGTGATTTCCCGCTCAATGCGTGCTTCGAGGCATTGGGTGGAAATGTCCTCCTGGAGTTCCATCAACCGCTGGCGGCGATCTTCCCGCAACCGCTCGGGAACCGCGCCCGGCAGGGCATTGGCCGGAGCGCCTTCGACCGGGGAATAGGCGAACGCGCCAACACGGTCAAGCCGCGCTTCTTCGAGAAAACGCAGGAGTTGCCCGAAATCTTCTTCGGTTTCACCGGGGAAACCGGTAATGAAAGTAGAGCGGATGGTGATGTCCGGGCAGATGGCCCGCCAGCGGCGAATGCGTTCGAGCACGTTCTCGGTGTTCGCCGGACGGCGCATTGCTTGCAGGATGCGCTGGCTGGCGTGCTGGAGGGGTACGTCGAGGTAGGGCAGGATTTTTCCTTCGGCCATGAGTTCGACGATCTTGTCTATGGAGGGATACGGGTACATGTAGTGCAGGCGTATCCAGACACCGAGTTCGCCAAGGGCGCTGGCAAGTTCCAGAAGGCGTGCTTTCATTGGCCGCCCGTTCCAGAAGCCGGTACGAAAACCCATGTCGAGGCCGTAAGCGGGCGTGTCCTGCGCAATGACGATGATTTCACGCACACCTGCCGAGACAAGCGTTTCGGCTTCGCGCATCACTTCGTGGATCGGGCGGCTCACCAGCGGGCCGCGCAGCATGGGAATGACGCAAAAGGTACAGTCGTGGTTGCAG
>JAISPJ010000044.1 GCA_031274995.1 Azoarcus sp. | reverse complement strand
GGCGTTCCCCGTTGTATTCACGGCGCCAAGTTTCAATGACGATCCTGGCGTGTTGCAGGCTGGTGAACCAGTGCTCGTTCAGGCATTCATCGCGCAGGCGCCCGTTGAACGACTCGATGTAGGCTTGCCGGGCTCGATGAGGAAGAGTTCAACGCCCCTTGTGTGAGCCCATGCCAGTACGGAAAACTGATTTTTGTGTCGGACGGTGCGGATGGAACAACCAAGGTTGTTGTTGAGTTCAACCCCGCACAGCTTAAAAAGTCTGCATACAACCAAAAAAACCTTAAAATTCCCGTCCAGAAATCAACTCCGCTTTACTCTTGGAGGCCAGTTTGCGCCGCAGCCCGGAAAGTACGGACGCGCTGTTTGGGCGCACGCCGCGCCAGAGGGTGAAACTCTCCGCAGCCTGTTCGACCAGCATTCCGAGCCCGTCGGAGAGCCGGGCAGCACCCGCCGTGCGCGCCCAGGCCAGGAAGGGCGTGTCACCCGCGCCGTACATCATGTCGTAGACGAATGCATCGGGCGCAAAGATATTGCCGGGCAGGGGCAAAACTCCGTTTTCGAGACTTACGGAAGTGGCGTTTATGACGACATCGAACTCCCATCCTTTAAGGTCTCCAAAGCCCCCGACAGTGAAAGCCGTTTGTCCGGCGCAGGAAGCAAAGGCTGTGCGAAGTTCCTGCGCGCGCTCGATGGTGCGGTTGGCGATGGTCAGGGATACGGGTTTTGTCTGGAACAGGGGAAAAACGGCTCCGCGCGCCGCGCCGCCCGCGCCGAGCAGCAGCACACGACGGCCTGCGAGCGGGCAGGCGAGGTTGATGATGAGATCGCGCACCAATCCGATGCCGTCGGTATTGTCGCCGATGATGGCATCGTCTTCAAAAGTAAACGTGTTGACCGCTCCGGCCAGCCTGGCTCGCTCTGTCAGGCGGGTGGCAAGCGCATATGCTTCGATTTTGAACGGCACAGTGATATTGGCCCCGCGCCCGTGTTCGGCGCGAAACATCCGCACAGTATCGGAGAAACCATCCAGCGGCGCGAGCAGCGCCCGGTAACTCAGCTCCTGCCGCGTTTGACGGGCAAACGCAGCGTGGATGTGGGGCGATTTGCTGTGCTCGACAGGGTGGCCGATGAGGGCATAACGATCCATTGCGGTGCGTGTGCGTACATGCGTAAAGCGTAAGTATGCATCATTTCGATTGCGGTGAGGCAATCCAGATGACGGAAAAGGGCATCACTTGTCTGTAAACCTGAGTCCGAGTTTATCGTTGGTAAACTTCCAACTACTGTGGATCTCGATTTCATCCCAGTCCCGGGAAATGTCGGGGGGGAACTGCGCATAAGGCTCACCCCGGCGAACGATCAGCATCGCGGCTTCGTCCAGGACAGGATGCTTTGAATGTCGCGTGATGGCGACTTCTTTGACGGTTCCGTCTTTCTTGATGATTACCCTCATCCCTAGGTCACCGTACAATTTGCCGCGCGCCGCCGCGGGGTAATTCAGTTCGCCGATGCGTTCGGCTTTGGTACGCCAGCTTGCGATGTACTGGGCAAAACGGAACTCCTGCGTGCTTGCGGCAATTTTTTTGCTTCGTGGGCGCAGGTTGTAGGCGCGTGTCTTTTCAGCAATTTCGGCCTGGAGCTGGAGATCCATTGCCTCGGCGTTCCGCGCGTCCGTGCCGGTGACGGGCTGCTGTGCGGCGGTGGGCTTGTCCTCGGACGCTTCAGGCCTGGCAATGGCGACGGAAGCGCCTTGTTGGGTCAAAACCTGCTCGAATTGCGGCTGCAATATCGTTGGCTGCTGCCCCCGTGTCATGTTGGCAAGATCATTGCCGTCGCGCATGTTTTCCTGCGGCAGCAACGGCGAAGTGGCCCGGACTTTTTCGCTGCTGTCGCCACCGCCTTCGAGGTTGGCTTGCGCCAGCGCCTGCGGGTCTTTCGGAGCCGTGTTGTGGCGCGTATTGACAAGAATCACGTCAAGGCTGGGCATGTGCGCCGGGAACCTTTCGGGCAAGGTGAATTGGATGAGCATCACCAGGACGTGTACCGCGACCGAAGCGGAATAACCAATGACCAGCCGCCTGCCTTGATCAGAGTTTCGTATTGCGGAAAGAAAAGATAGCTTTAGTGCCATGTGATGATTCTACGCAAGCAACCAGGTCCCGGGCGATTCTGTCGGGTGGGGTGGGCGGATTATGTCTGTTTTTGTCAATATTCCATCTCTTCCCGCGTCTCCGGGCCGGGTTCGGCAAGGGTGGCGAGATAACGGCTGCCGACTTCGACGTCGATGAGATCGCTGCCCGTGATGGCCAGACTGATTTTTGAGCCTGGCAGGTGCGGGGGAAGCGAAGGCATCTTGAGAACGAGCGGGGTGCCGATGAGGCGAACGAGATTGTCACGCAATACGATGGCTTCTGCCGTGCACAAATTGTTTTGCCGCAACCATCGCACACACCAATAACGCTCGATACGGCGCTGGAATTCGAGATATTCGGTGTAAGCCAGTTCAAAATCGCGCATCGCTTCCAGCAAGTCGGCCGATCTGGGCGCGAAAGCCGGGGTGGAACCAAAAATCACGGCGGCGATTTGCCATTGGTTGACCAGATCGGCGTAACGGCGTAGCGGAGAACTTGACCAGGCATAACAATCGACGCCAAGCCCTTCATGCGGCGCGGCTACCGTTGCCATGCGCACCTTGCCGCCGCCTTGCACGCGGTACAGGCCGGGTATGCCGGACTCATCGAGCAGCCGACCCCAGGTGGCATTGGCAAAAATCATCAATTCGGCCACGAGTTTGTCCAGCGGCGAGCCGCGCAGGCGTCGTCCGATGGTGACTACGCCGGGGCCATCCGGCGAATTTTGGCCCCAGTCGATGGAAAAGGTGTAATCCACCTGGTGCGCGTTTTCCGAGGGTTTGCCGCGCCCGGCTTCGAGCACCGTGGCAATCTCCCAGAGCAGGGTGAGTTCCTTTTTCCAGGGAAAATCCGGCCCGCCCTTCGTCAGGGTCGTCTCGTCGAAGACCGGCTCGATGTCATGGTGGCGCAGGTTGGCAACCACCGGAACGCATTCGATGCGGCTCTCGTGCCCGACAATGGTGAGATCGGAACGCACGTCAAGATAAAGCGACACGGCGGGACAAACGCTGCCCGCACTGAGCGTGAAGGCCGCGACCACATCACCGGGCAGCATCGTGATCTTGTTGCCCGGCATATAGACGGTGGACAGGCGCCTTCGCGCGATGGCGTCCAGCGCGGAACCGCGCGTGAAGCCCAAGGCTGGCGCGGCGATGTGAATGCCGATCTTCCAGCCGCCCTCCGGCCGGGGCGTGACGGAGAAGGCATCGTCAATCTCCGTGGTCGTGGCATCGTCAATCGAAAATGCGGCAACCTCCGCGCGTGGCAGGCCGGTTGGGATAACGGGAGGATCAAAAGCCGGAAAATCCGTGCCTTCCGGGAATTGCTCGAACAAGAAACGGTTGTAGTGATAATCGTGGCTCGACGACAGCGCGCCGCATTCCAGCAACAATCTTGCCGCAGAGAACCCCGTGTCGATGCAGGCCGCTTCCAGTGCTTTGGCTTCGGTCCGGTTGCGGTCAGGACGATAGAGCAGTTGGGAAACCATGCCGGCAAACTCGGCGGGCAACCGTCTTGCCACCAGTTCCGCGCACATCCGCTCGAGGGCTTCGGCTTGCCTGCGTTTTTTCTCAATGCCCGCTTTTGCCGCGTGCAGAATGTCTTCCGGGGCCTTGCGGAAACGTCCCTTGCCCCGGCGGTGGAACCACATTGGCGCGGCATGCAGCGAGAACAGCATCGCGGCGGCCTCCACCGTATCCGGCGTGTGGCCGTAATAATCGGCAGCGAACTCCGTGAATGCAAATTCTTCGTCGCTGCAGACACTCCACAGGAAGTCCGTATCCAGTTCGGTGGCAGCGGCCTCCGCACGGGTCAACAACTCGGCGGGGGCAGGACCAGAGAATTCGAGCAGCACGTTGGCGCGCTTTAATTTCACCCGTTTTCCGCGTGTGTTTTCCACTTGGAGTGAACTGTCGTTGTCAGCCAGCACGGTTCCGGCCTTGAAGCTGCCCTCTTCTTCGAATAAGACAAACATGGATGACTGCCGTGCGCTCAGCCCGGCAAACTCCAGTCCACGAGACCAAAATACCAGGTGGCGAGCACGACCAGCCCGAAGACGATCCGGTAATAGGCAAACGGCACGAAGGTATGGCTGGAGATATAACGCAGCAGGAAGCGCACCGCCCACATTGCCGAGATGAACGAGGCGGCGCAGCCGACCACGAAGAACGGGATGTGTTCCACTCTGAACAAATGCCAGTTTTTGTAAACATCCAGCACTGTGGCCCCGAACATGGTCGGGATGGCGAGGAAGAAGGAAAATTCCGTGGCGGCTTTGCGCGACAGGCCAAAAATGACACCGCCGATGATCGTTGCCCCCGCGCGTGAAGTACCCGGAATCATCGCCAACGCCTGAGCAAAGCCGATCTTGATTGCGGTGTTTGCAGTCATGTCGTCGATACCCGCCTGATGCGGGTGGTTCCGGAGGACCCGCTCAACGATGAGGATGATGATACCGCCTACGAGCAATGCTCCCGCAACGACGAGCGGATTGAACAGCACTTCTTTGATGGTCTTGTGAAAGGCCAGGCCCAGGATGGCCGCAGGCAGAAAGGCAAGGATGAGCATCAGCACGAAACGCAAGGAGCGGCGGTCGTACGGCCTGCACAGGGTTCCGATCGTCAATTCGGCGATCTTCGCCCGGTAGATCCAGCACACCGCGAAAATGGCGGCGAGTTGGACAACGATGTCGAAGACCTTGTCAATGTCGCCGGTGGTGCCGAGAAGGTCGCCTACGATGATGAGATGCCCCGTCGAGGAAATCGGCAGGAACTCGGTCAGCCCCTCGACAATGCCAAGCAGGAGCGCGGTGATAAAAGTCTGGATATCCATTGGGTGCGGTGAAAAATTATTTGGAACAGGGCGGTACGGGATCAAAACCGCCGGGGTGCCAAGGGTGGCAGCGCAGAATACGCGCGAGCATCAGCCGGAATCCCTTGAAAAGACCATGTACGGAAAGAGCTTCAAGCGCGTATTCGGAACAGCTCGGGTAAAACCGGCAACGCGGCCCCAGCAGCGGGCTGATACCCAACTGATAGCCGTGGATCAGGAGGCGAAGAAAGCTCCGGGGCAGACGGCTCACGGCAGTATCAGCCACCGTGCATCTTCTTGAGCTTTTCGCGGCGCTCCTGCGCTTCGATCGACAAGGTGGCGGTGGGGCGGGCAAGCAGGCGGGCAATGCCGATGGGTTCGCCTGTTTCTTCGCAATAGCCGTATTCACCGGAACCCGTGCGCGAAATGGCTTCTTCAATCTTTTTCAGCATCTTGCGCTCGCGGTCGCGTACCCGCAATTCCAGGGTGTGCTCTTCTTCCACGCTGGCCCGGTCGGAAGGGTCCGGGGTGGACTCGTTGTCCTGCAAATGGGTAGTGGTTTCCTGAGCGTTGCTGAGGAGCAGCTTTCTCTCTTCTTGTAAGCGATGACGGAAAAAATCCAGTTGCCTCGGCGACATGTAGTCGGACTCCGGCGCGGCCAGAATTTCTTCCTCGGTCATCAAGCCAAAGGGGTCTATGCTTGTACTCATTGTTGTGCTTCCCTCGTTTGTTGCTTATTCAAGCCATTCCAATCAGCAACCCGTGATTCTATCGCAAAGTACTGTTTCCTGCGATACATGCTTATTCACGGTTTCGGGCACATGTCGCATCAGGGCACGAGTGGCATATTTTTAGCGTTTCCGGTTATTTCCAGCCGCCGCCGAGAACCTTGTAGAGCATTACCCGATTGCCGGCTTCGGCCAGCCGGGTAGCGATCAGTTCCTGTTCGGCAACATATTGAGAACGCTGTGCGTCGAGCAGGACGAGGTGGCTGTCGAGGCCGCCACGGTAGCGGGCTTCGGACAGGCGGTAACTTTCATTGGCGGCGTTGACGAGTTCTCCACGGGCATCGATCTGTTCGGCAAGAGTGGCGCGATCGGCAAGCGCGTCGGCCACTTCGCGGAAAGCGGACTGGATGGTCTTTTCGTACTGCGCGACCTGGATGTTGCGTTCGATCTCGGTGCGGTCGAGGTTTGCGCGTAGTGCCCCGGCGTGGAAGATCGGCAGGGTGATCTGGGGCGCGAAAGACCATAGCCGTGTGCCAGAGTCGAACAACCCGTCCAATGTACTGCTTGCCGTACCGACCCCGGCTGTCAGAGATATGCGTGGGAAGAACGCGGCTCTGGCAGCACCGATATTGGCGTTGGAGGCACGCAGCATGTGCTCCGCCTGCAGGACATCGGGCCGCCTCACCAGAACTTCGGAAGGCACGCCGGCGGGCAAATCAGCAACGGTGGAAAGGGCGCCTGCCAGTGTTTTGGCTTGCAGGTTCTCGGGTACCGGTATGCCGGCAAGCAGGGCAAGCGCGTTGCGGTCGCGGGCAAGCTGGGCTGTATAACGGGCGCTGTCGGCGCGGGCGCGTTCCATCGCGGTGCGCGCTTGCGCAAGGTCGAGAGCGGAAGCCGCGCCTGCATCGAAGCTCTTCTTGATGAGTTCGACGGATTTTTGTTGGGTAGCGAAGGTACGGCGGGCAAGCTCAAGCAACTCCTGGTCGGCTGCCAGCGTCAGCCAGACGTTGGCGATTTCGGCAACAAGGCTGATCTGTGCGCCGCGACGGGCTTCTTCGGTAGCCAGATAGATTTCGACGGCTTGATCGCTCAAGCTGCGGATGCGGCCAAACAAGTCCAGTTCCCAAGAGGTGCCGATGGTGGCGTTGTACTGGCGGTTGATGGAGGCATTTCCGGTGGGGCTGATGCTCTCCGGCACACGCTGGACGTTTTGCCCCCCTGCCACGTCGACCGAAGGAAGAAGATCGGCGCGCTGAATGCGGTACATCGCGCGGGCGCGTTCGATATTGAGCGCGGCGATCCGCAGGTCGCGGTTGTTGGTGAGCGCGAGTTCAATGATCGTGCGCAGGCGGGTGTCGGCGAAATAGTCACGCCAGGGCAGTTCGGAGGCAACCTTGCCCGAGGCGTCAATGCCATCGGGCGTATCCCACGCGGAGGGGACGGGCAGGGCAGGGCGCTCGTAATTCGGGGTGAGCGTGCATCCGGCGGCAAAGGTTGCCATCAGCGCGGCGCATAGGACGCGAAGCGGAGGAATCATGGTTCAATACCTTCCTTGAGGGGGGATCCCACGGCATCCTGTCGCCGGGGTTTGTCTTTGAAGATGAGTTTGATGGTGACGTAGAACAGCGGGACGAACAAGATGCCGAAAACGGTGGCGGTAATCGTCCCGCCCAGCACGCCGGTGCCGATGGCATTCTGGCTGTTCGAGCCAGCGCCGGTGGCCTTGGCCAGCGGCAGCACGCCGAGAGCGAAAGCGAGCGAGGTCATCAGGATGGGACGTAGCCGCATCCGTGCCGCCAGCAGGGCGGATTCGATCAGATTTTTGCCGGAGTCCAGTTCGGCCTTGGCAAATTCGACGATCAAAATGGCATTTTTCGCGGACAGGCCGATAGTGGCAAGCAGGCCCACCTTGAAGTAAATGTCGTTCGAGAGCCCGCGCCCGGTGGCGGCGATGAGCGCACCGAGGATGCCCAAAGGAATAACCATGATGACGGCGAAGGGCACCGACCAGCTTTCGTAGAGGGCCGCCAGACACAAAAACACCACGAGCACGGAAAGGGTGAAGAGTGCCGGGGCTTGTGCGCCAGAACGAAGTTCTTCGAAAGAGACGCCCGTCCAGGAGAAACCGATGCCTGGCGGGAGGCTGGAGGCGATTTCTTCGACAGCGGCCATTGCTTCGCCCGTGGAAAGCCCCGGCGCGGCGATTCCCTGTATCTGGAGCGAAGGCTGGCCGTTGTAGCGTTCCAGCCGTGGGGAACCGTAAGTCCAGCGCGTTCCGGTGAAGGCGGAGAAAGGTACCATCTCTCCCGCGCGGTTGCGCACGTACCATTTGTCGAGGTCTTCCGGGGTCATCCGGGCGGGGGCGTCGGCTTGCAGGTAGACCTTCTTGATGCGGCCACGGTCGAGGAAGTCATTGACGTAGATGCTGCCCCAGGCAGTGGACAGGGTGTCGTTGATATCGGCCACGGTAACGCCCAGCGCCCCGGCCTTGGCGTGGTCTATGTCGAGCGCGAATTCGGGGCCGTCTTCCATGCCGTTGGGGCGCACGTCCTTGAGACGTCCGTCCTGTGCGGCCATCATGAGGAACTGGTTGCGCGCGGCAACCAGCGCATCGTGGCCGAGACCTCCGCGATCCTGCAACTGGAGGTCGAACCCGCCGGCCATGCCCAGCTCCATCACAGCGGGAGGGATGATGGCAAACACCATTGCTTCGCGGATTTGCCAGAACGCAGCGTTGGCCCGGCTTCTATAATCCCAGACCCTCTGGTTGGCTTGCTTGCGCTCGTCCCAGTGCCTGAGCTTGATGAACCCCATGCCCATGTTCTGCCCGATACCACCAAAGCCAAAACCGGCGATGGTGAAAACGGATTCGATTTTTTCTTTTTCCGGGTCTTTTTCCTGGTAGTGCTTACGCACTTTTTCAAGCACGTCCACGGTGCGTTCCTGCGTAGCGCCGGCGGGCAGCGTGATGAGGGTAGGCATTATCCCCTGGTCTTCATCCGGCAGGAAGGAGGTGGGCAGACGGTAGGCGAGCGCAGCGAGCGCGGCGATGATTGCGCCGTATATCAACAAAAATAAAATCTTGTGGCGCAGAATGCCCGCAACGGTCCGCGCATAGTGTTCGGTGCCTCGGGCGAACAGGCTGTTGAACCAGCGGAAAAAACCGCTGAACCAACTGCTTTCACTTGCTTCATGGCCTTTTTCCACCGGCTGGAGGATGGTGGAGCATAAAGCAGGCGTGAGGACGATGGCGACCAGCACCGAGAGCGCCATTGCTGAGACGATGGTGATCGAGAACTGCCGGTAAATGACGCCGGTGGAGCCTCCGAAGAAGGCCATCGGAATGAACACCGCCGCGAGCACCATACCAATGCCGATCAGCGCACTGGTGATCTGATCCATTGACTTGCGGGTGGCTTCCTTGGGGGAGAGCCCTTCGTCGTGCATGATGCGCTCGACGTTCTCGACCACGACAATGGCATCGTCAACGAGCAGGCCGATAGCGAGCACGAGACCGAACATGGTCAGCGTATTGATGGAAAACCCGAAGGCGGCCATGACCCCGAAGGTGCCTAACAACACCACAGGCACGGCGATGGTGGGAATCAGGGTCGCGCGGATATTTCCCAAAAAGAGAAACATCACCAGGAAAACGAGGAAGATCGCTTCGACCAAGGTGTGCACCACTTCGTTGATCGAGATGCGGATGAAGGGCGTCGTGTCGTAGGGGTAGATGGCGCTGACGCCCTCCGGGAAGTAGGGCTGGAGTTCCGCGACCTTGGCCTTGACTGCGTCAGCCGTTTTCAGGGCGTTGGCGCCGGCGGCCAGTTTGATGCCGATCCCCCCGGCGGGTCCGCCATTGTTCATGGCGCGGAAACCGTAATTCTCCTGTCCGATTTCGGCGCGGGCCACGTCGCGCAGGCGTACTTCACCGCCATCCTGCGCGCTGCGCAGCAGAATGGACTCGAACTGTTCGACTGTTTGCAGGCGGCTTTGCGCGGTGATGCTGGCAGTAAAACCCTGCCCCGGCACCGCTGGCGTGCCGCCAAGCTGCCCGGCGGAAACCTGGGTGTTCTGGGCCAGCAGCGCGTTACGCACATCGGAAGGGGTGAGGCGGTAATTGTTGAGCTTGTCCGGGTCAAGCCATATGCGCATCGCGTACTGGGAGCCAAAAACCTGCACTTCGCCCACGCCCGTGATGCGGGTGAGCGGGTCCTGCACACTGGCGACGAGGTAGTCTGCCAGATCGGCACTTTGGAAGCGCTCATTGTTCGACACAAAGCCAACGATCATCAGGAAACTGCGCGCAGACTTGACGACCTGCACGCCCTGTTGCTGCACGGCTTGCGGCAACAGGGGCAGGGCGAGTTGCAGCTTGTTCTGGGTCTGCACCTGGGCGATGTCGGGATTTACCCCCGCATCGAAGGTAAGCGTGACGGCTGCCCGGCCATAGGAGTCGCTGGTGGAACTCATATAGAGCAGGCGGTCGATGCCGGTCATCTTCTGCTCGATGATCTGGGTGACGGATTCTTCCACCGCTCTGGCCGTAGCGCCAGGATATGAAGCGTTGATGACGATCGTGGGAGGGGCGATGTCCGGGTATTGCTGAACCGGAAGAGAATTGATGGACAACACCCCTGCCATCATGATGAGGATGGCAATCACCCAAGCGAAAATGGGCCTGTCGATGAAAAAACGCGCCATGATCGTTCAGTCTCAGTTCGTGGTGGGCGCGGCGGCGACGGATTGTTCCGGGGGAGCGTTTTGCGGGGCGCCGATAACCTGAACCTGGACGGATTGATTTGGACGCGCTTTCTGCAACCCTTCGACGATGACCCTCTCACCGGCAGCAAGGCCCTCGGTGATAATCCATTTGCCGCCCTGCACGCCACGGGTCTGCACAAAGCGCGGTTCGACCACGTCTTTGGCATTGACCACCATCACGAACGGACTGCCGCGCTGGTCATGGCTCACCGCCGCGTGCGGCACCATAATGGCTTGTTCTGACTGCCCCTGCACCAGCCGGGCGCGCACGTACATGCCGGGAAGCAACGTACCGTCAGGGTTTGGGAAACTGGCGCGCATGGTGATGCTGCCGGTTCCAGGGTCGACCGAGACTTCGGAAAAAGCCAGTTTGCCGGATTCTTCGTACAGGCTGCCGTCTTCAAGGATGAGTTGCACGGGGATGTCTTCTCCGACGAGCGAAATCTTGCCCGAGGCGACATCACGGCGTATACGCTGGAGGTCGGCGCTCGATTGTGTGAGGTCGACGTAGATGGGATCGAGTTGCTGCACGGTGGCAAGCGCAGCGGGCTGATTGGCGGTGACAAGCGCTCCCGGTGTAACCGAAGAGCGCCCGATGCGGCCGGAAATCGGTGATCTTACGCGGGTAAAGTCGAGATCGATGCGAGCCTTGTCGAGCGCCGCGCGGGCGGAGGCCACGTCGGCTTCGGCCTGTTTGAGCGCGGCGGCGGCGTCATCGTTGGCCTGCTTGCTGACGGCTTCAATGTTGACCAGTTCGGCGTAACGTTCCGCTTTCAGCCGGGCATTGTAATGATTGGCTTCGGCGCGCGCCTTGTTGGCAGCGGCGCTGTCATAGGCGGCTTTGTAGGTAGAAGTGTCTATCTGGTAAAGCGTCTGGTTTGCCGTGACCGTACTCCCTTCGGCAAATAGCCGCTTCTGGATGATGCCTGTGACCTGCGGGCGCAACTCGGCCACCATGAACGGGGTCGTGCGCCCCGGCAGTTCAGTGACCAGTGGGGCCGACTCGACCGTTGTCACGACCACGCCGACCGTGGGGGGGGGCATACTTGCCGCTGCGGCCGCAGGGGAAGATTTGTTGTTGTCGCAAGCGGCAAGAACCAGTGAGAGTGAGCAGGCGAGCGCCGTTGCGAGAAGTACCGGCTGATGAGATTGGGTGCACATGGGAAATCCTCGCAGGGAACGGGGGTGAAACATTTTTGCGGGCAGGAGGTTGAGTGTTTGTTATAGAATGAGCGTTCATTCTATGCTATGCTAAGATCAGAATGTTTGCAAGCTTGGCGCGAGCCATTTTCCATACTGTGACACAGGCAGATAAATGAGCATGACAGAAAATATTTTTTTTGCAGAATCTTCCGGGCCGGGCGAGTGTCCGCGTGCACGGGCGCGGCGCGTCCAGATACTTGACGCGGCGGCGCATTGTTTTCGTGCTTACGGGTTCCATGGCGCAAGCATTGCCAATATTTCCCGGCAGGCGGGGATGAGCGCGGGGCATATCTATCACTATTTCGAAAGCAAGGAAGCGATCATTGCCGCCATTGTGCAGCGTGACCTGGAACGCTTGGTGGCGATCTGGGCCAAGTTAAGGGCTTCCCAGGATGTGCGCGAGACGATGGTCGAACTCTCCGCCGCAGAGGTAAAGAACATAATGGACCCCTTCTCGGCGGGACTCCGGCTCGAAATCGTCACTGAAGCGGCGCGCAACCCCGAAGTGGCCCGCATCGTGCAAGCAGCCGATTGCTGCTGCAAAGAGAGCCTGGCCGAGACCCTGCGCCTTGCGCGTCATGCAGGCGGCAAGAACGACGACGAGGAAACGCTTGCCGCGATGAGCGAGATCATCGTTGCCATGTTCGAGGGTCTCATGGTGCGCGCGATCCGCAACCCGATGATTGACCGCGAACGCATAACCGTCATGGTTCAGCGTGTAATGCGCCAGATTATCGCCAGCCCGGACTGGGCCGGAATGGCCTAAACGTACTACTGCGCCTTAATCAACATGCCGTCTATGATTTCGATTTTTTCGCCCGTCCCGTCGCGCTGGTAAAAATCCACCGGCTCCGACAGAAGAACCACTTCGCCCGCCTCCGAGACAGCGGCCCGCCGCACGTCGAAATGAAGGTGCGGCCCATAGGTAAAGCCGGTGTTGCCGGAGTAAGCGATAGCTTCCCCGGCATGGACTTGCTGCCCTGGTTTGACGAACACGCCGCGTGGCGCGAGATGCACGTAGTAGGCGATAGTGCGGTCGGCATGCATGATGGCGACGTAGTTGGCCATCTTGCCAAACGACGGATCGGGGCGGCCCACGGTGAAGGTATCCTTGGTATCGATCACAATGCCTTCGCGCGCCGCAGTCACGAGCGTGCCTTCGGAAACGCCAAAGTCGATGGCGTAGCGTGAATAGTCACTGTTGTGGGTAATCATTGCGCCGAGCAGGCTGCCGGGTTCCTGTACGACAAGGAACGGCGTTCCTTTCTGGAACGGCAGATGGTAGCGGGCATGGCTGTCTGGCGGCATGAAAGCGTCACCGGGCTGAAACGAATAGCGGTATTGGATATTGATCGGGTCCCAGCGTGTTACCTGGGTGATTCGGACGATGTCCCGGGCGGTTCCCGGCTCGATGACGAGCGTTTGCGGCAGATCTTTGTCCGCGTTGAAGTGGCTTCCGGCCACTCCAAAAAAAAGGGTCACCACAGCCGGGCTGTTGTTGACGGCGATAAACCGGATATCTTGCGAAGATTTGTGCCGTTCGATCCAGAACGGGTATTCGCCGCCGGAATCCTGGGCGGCTGCGAGCTGGCAGGCGAGCAAGAGCAATATCAGGGAATTTCGCATAGGCAATGTATGTAGATATGGCGTGGATCGTTCCAAAGCGCCAGAGACCTGACATCGGCGGCCAGGCGCCTGGCAATGCCATTGACCGCCCCAGGGGCGGCGGTAAAATTTCCGTCGCCTGCCGCCGCAAATAATTGCTGCAACAACCGGCGCATCGGCGGGACGCCCTGCGTCGGCCAGATAACGGTGTAGTCCTGCAACTTGGCGCGGCTGGCAGCAGAAAACAGCGCGGCATCGAGTCCTCCCTTGTAGTCGACGAGTCCCAGACTGACGGCCTCCTGGCCGCTCCAGACCCGGCCACGGGCGATCTTGTCGACGGCGTTGGGTTCCATCTTGCGTGCGGCGGCGACGATTTCGAGAAAACGGCGGTAGGTGTAATCGACATCCAGTTGCAGCGCCTCGGCCGCCACGGGATCGAGCGGGCGGCGGGGGTCGAGCGCGGCGGCCTGGGGCGCCGTAGCCACACCATCAACACTCAGCCCCAGTGTGCCGAGAGGCCCGGAGAATTCAGGAAACAATCCGAAAACACCGATCGAGCCGGTCACGGTGCAGGGGTCGGCAAAAATCTCATCGGCGCCAGCGGCAATCCAGTAACCGCCGGAGGCCGCCAGAGAACTCATCGAAGCGATGACGGGCTTGCCGGCCTGACGAGTGAGTTCGAGTTCGCGGCGGATGATTTCGGATGCCCAGGCACTGCCGCCGGGGCTGTCAATGCGGATGACCACTGCCTTGACCCGTTTGTTTTCGCGCGCTTCGCGGATCAGGCGGGCGAAGCTGTCGCCACCGACGTTTCCGGGCGATTGCTCGCCGTCGAGGATGGTTCCTTGGGCAACCAGCACGGCGATCTGGTCAGGCTTCCCGGAACGTGCGTGGCGCACTGCGGCGAGGTAGGCATTGGCATCGACACGGCGGAAATCCTCACCGGCACTCTTGCTCTGATTGCCAAGGTGTTCCCTGATCCGTGCCCGCCATTGGTCGCGGGTGGAAAAGCGGTCAACGAGCCCGGCGGCCTGGGCAGCGGCGGCGCGGCTCCCCCCGGCGGCCTTGAGCGCGCCGAGGTAATTGAGGACGTAATGGTCGAACTGTGCCGGGGAGAGTTTGCGCGCGGCGCTGACCTCATCACGGATGCGCCCCCACAGCCCGTCGAGAAGCGCCTGGCTGGCCTCGCGGTCTTCCGCCGACATATCGTTGCGGGTAAAGGGTTCGGCGAAAGATTTGTATTCCCCTGCACGGAACAAATGCACCTTGACGCCGAGTTTGTCGAGTGCGCCACGAAAATAGGTGGTGAATTTCGCCAGCCCTTCCAGGAGAACAAAACCGTCTGGAGCCAGATGCACTTCATCGGCAACGGAAGCGAGGTAATACTGGCTCTGGCTGAAGTGTTCTCCGCGTGCCAGCACCGGCTTGCCCGAAGTTTTGAAATCGGCGATGGCGGCACGCAGTTCACCAAATTTGGCCAGGCCACCTGCGTCGAGGCCGTCGGTTTCGAGCACGAGCAGTTTGATACGCGCGTCGTCGCGGGCGGCGCGTATGGCTTCGAGCAAATCAGGTAGCTGCGTTTCCTTTTGCTGCTCGTCGGAAAGAACACTCAGAAAGGGATCAAAGGCAGCCTGTTCGACCAGCGTACCGGCAGGCCGCACGAGCAGCGCCACGCCCCCATCCGGCACAGTTGGCCCCGGATGGGCGATGGCGGCAATGATCGCCACGATGGCGAGCAGCAGGATAAGATTCGTGACAACCCGACGCGTACCGTCGATGAAAGACCAGACGGTACGCAACAAACGGAAAATGAATCTGAACATGGGAAGTTCCTGTTTTTTTATTGTGGCCGCCGGAAAACAATATCCCACACACCGTGCCCGAGACGTGTGCCGCGAGTCTCGAATTTTGTCGGTAGCCGGTACGCGGGCCGGGGCGCAAAACCGTCTGCGGTGTTTTTCAGTGCGCTTGCCGAGAGGATTTCAAGCATCCATTCGGCGTAGTGTTCCCAGTCGGTCGCGCAGTGGAGAATGCCGCCGGGGGAGAGCTTTGCCGCGACGAGCGCGACAAAATCGGGCTGTATCAGGCGGCGCTTGTAATGACGCGCCTTGTGCCAGGGGTCCGGGAAAAACACATGCACCCTGTCCAGAGCGCCGTCGGGAATCATCTCGCGGAGCACCTCGACGGCATCGTGCCGGATGATGAGCAGATTGGTGAGGTTGTTCTCCACAATGAGTTTGCACAGTGCGCCAACCCCGGGGCCGTGCACTTCGACCCCGAGGTAATCGTTTTCGGGGTGGCTGGCGGCGATTTTCGCGGTTGCTTCGCCCATGCCGAAGCCGATTTCGAGGATTTTCGGCGCGGCGCGGCCAAATGCGGCTGCAAGATCGAGCCGTTCCGGCCGATACGGAATGCCAATTTTCGGCATCATTTCATCGAGATAGCGTTGCTGCGCGGGTGACAGGCGGCCTTGGCGCAAAACGAAACTGCGGATCGGGCGGCTGGAAAAGCGGTGCGCGGGCAGGGAGGGGGAGTCGGCAGCGGACTCCGTTTCCGTGGCGGCGTTGTGCGCGGCCACGCTCATGAACCGATCAGCCCCGTGAGCGGCGAACTGGGATCGGCAAGATAGTTTTTTTTCGGCATCCGGCCTGCCAGCCAGGCTTCGCGCCCGGATTCGACCGCTTTTTTCATTGCCCCCGCCATGCGTACCGGGTCTTTCGCGTGGGCAATGGCGGTGTTCATCAACACGCCGTCACACCCCAGCTCCATTGCGATAGTGGCATCGGAAGCCGTGCCGACACCGGCATCGACGATGACGGGCACACCGATCCGCTCGATGATGAGGGCGAGATTCCACGGGTTGAGAATGCCCATGCCAGAACCGATGAGAGAAGCCAGCGGCATGATTGCCGCACAACCAAGCTCTTCGAGCATTTTCGCTTGTATGGGATCGTCCGCGCAGTAAACCATGACCTGAAAACCTTCTCTTACCAGAATATCGGCGGCTTTCAGTGTTTCCGGCATATTCGGGTAAAGCGATTTGGCCTCGCCCAGCACCTCGAGCTTGACCAAGGGTGCGCCGTCGAGCAGTTCACGCGCCAGCCGCAGGGTACGGACGGCTTCATCGGCGGTAAAGCAACCGGCGGTATTGGGCAGGATTGTGAAACGTTCCGGCGGCAGAAACTCAAGCAGATTGGGTTCGTCAGGATTCTGCCCAAGGTTGGTACGGCGGATTGCCACAGTGACGATTTGTGCGCCGCTGGCCTCGATTGCCGTGCGTGTCTGGGCAAAATCCCGGTATTTGCCCGTCCCGGCCAGCAGCCGGGAAGCGTAATTTTTTCCAGCGATTGTCAGGAAATCGTTCATGTTCAGGCCAAGGGTACGAAGGGAAATCAGCCCCCCCCCACGGCCGAGACGATTTCCAATGTGTCGCCTTCAGCAAGAGGGGTAGCGGCGTAGCGCACACGCGGCACGATCTCGCCATTGCGCTCAACGGCCAGGCGCATGCCTGTCAGTCCGCGCTGTTCGAGCAAGACCAGCATACTGGAGCCGGTCGGCAGGGTTTCAGGCTGTCCGTTGACAGTGATGTGGATCATGCGGCAGATGATACTTCGGAACGGGGTGGAAAGCTTGTGATGATGCAGTTTCGGCACTCTTCGGGCGCCGCTCGCGTTCCCGCCGGCTTTCCTTTCGGGGAGGATGGCGACTTTGCCGCAGGATGACTTGAACCAAAGAAAACACTACAATCACCGCTTCGGGAGCAGGCACGCTCCCGAAGCGGGTTTACGCGGGCGTCGTATAACGGCTATTACCTTGGCTTCCCAAGCCAAAGACGTGGGTTCGACTCCCATCGCCCGCTCCATCGCCTACTTTCAAAAGTCCTGCCCCGTTATGCCTTGTATCTTTTAGCGGCATTCTGCCTCGGCTTCGGCCTGCTGGCATCGACTGGAAGGAGGTGGTGCTATGTCCCTCCTCTTGCTTGTTTTTACGCCTTTTTCCTACTTCCGCCCAGCAACGCCTTCAACCGCCCCAGCGCCTGAGTTACGAGCTGACCTTGCGCGTCGATACTGGCAATAATCTGCGCCGGGGTGCGCTCATCCACGGTGGCGACCGCATTGGGATTGACCGCTTTCAAATCGAACGTCGCGGCATCGATGGCGGCGGCTTCGGTTTCCTGATCGCGTGCCGATTTCTCCCGCTCGCGGATGTCGGCCTCCAATGCCTCGATCTTTGCTGCAATCGCCTTGTCTTTTTTCAGGCGTTTGAGTTCTTCCTTCAAATCGACCACTGCGGCTTTGATACTTGCGGCCTTGTCCAGCAAGGGCTGCATGGCCTCGCGTGCCTTGGTGCGCCGCGCCGCGAAATCTACTGTCCACGAATAGCGGCTATCGCCGCCCGATGTGCCGCGCTGGGGCAGCAACCGGGCATAAGAAGGGAAGGACTGGTTAGCGTTGACTTCATCGGTCTGCCATTCGGTCAGCAACGCAGCGGGCAAGGCATCGTCGCCCAACACCGCGCCGTCCTTGCCAAAGCCGAAGTGCGCCAGCGTCAGCGGCGTTTTCTTGCCGACTTTTACCGATGACAGGTCGTAGTACCAGATGCGCTCGGTCTTCCGGCCTTTGGTGAAGAACAGCAGATTGGTTTTGACGCCCGCGCCCGCCGTCGAGAACACGCCACCCGGCAAACTCACGATGGCCCACAGATCACATTCGTCCAGCAGCTTGCGTTTGGTCTCGACGAAGGCGCTTTCGTTGGTGCGAAACAGCAAGCCCTCGTCCAGCACGATGGCGCAGGTACCGCCCGGTGCCAATTCAGCAAGGATGTCCTGCACGAACAGCACCTGCGTGGCGCTGGTCTCGAAGGCGAAGTTCTTCTGCGCGTCCTTGCCTTCCTTTCCGCCGAAAGGCGGGTTGGTCAGGATCACGTCGAACTGGGCGGGCGCGTGCTGGAACAGTGCGCCGTAGGTGGCGCGTTTGGTCAGCGAATTGCCGTGCCACAGATTAGGTTGGTCGATGCCGTGCAAAACGAGATTCGCCAACGCGATGGGGAACACGAGGTTTTCTTTCTCGCGCCCGAAAAAAGTGTCGTGCTTGAGCGTCTCGATGTCTGTGCTGGCGGCGGTGTTCCCCAGCTTGCGGGCGATGTGCTCATAGGCCACGGCAAGGAAGCCGCCCGTGCCGCAGCAGGGGTCATACACCGTGCTGCCCAGCGACGGGTTCACCGTATGCACCATCGCGCGGATAACTTCGCGCGGGGTGAAGAACTGGCCGCCGTCGGAATTCTTCTCGCCCATCTTCAGCAGCAGGTCTTCGTACACCTGCGAGAGCGTGAAGAAATGCGTGTCGTCGATGTGGTCGATGCTGATTTCATGCACGCGGTCGAGAATGTCCCGCAGATTCGTTTCCGAATCCACGCGCACCTTTTCCACCGCCGTCATGATGCGGCCGACGATGCGTTGCTTGGGCGTGGCGGTCTGGTTGGGCAGGCCCGTGCGCAGGTCCATATCCAGTCCGTGCAGATACGGCAACAGTTCTTTATTGATGAAATCGAACAGCTTGCCGTCGCCAGCGGCGAACAGCGCCTGTCGCTTCCAGCCCTGCGCCTTGCCGTCGCTGGTTTGAGGGTGGCCGGGCTTGTCCGACCACGGCGCGGCCCAATCCTGCCAGCGGTAGGGCGAGCGCAGCGCGGGCGAAAAATCCGCGCCCAGCGCCTCGGCCTGTTCAGCGTCGCGCGTCTCCTGTGCGTCGAGGATGCGCAAGAACAGAATCCACGTCAGTTCCGGCACGTATTGCAAGGCGCTGGCGCAGTTGGAGCGCCGCATCACATCGCAGATGCTCTTGACGAAGGCCGACAGCGATTGCGTTGAAGCGATGGCCTTTGGCGTTTGGGCGGTCGTCTTTTTGGGGCGTGGCATCACTTGTCCGCCTTCTTCAATGGTTTCTTCTTGGTCGGCGGCGCTGCAATCTGGCGCGTACCCGTTGCCCTCGCATTCAACGCGCTCACCGCCGGTTTGCCGGTACTTTTTTCCAGTTGCAGCCGCGCCGCCTTGGCGGTCTTGGCGCCTTCGACGGCAACCTTGGCCGCCTCGCCAAGCCCCTGCGGGTTGCGCACCAGCGAAATATCCGTGGCCGCCACCTCGGCCAGCATGTTCAACACCAGTTCGGTATTGGTCATGTTGTCGCGCAGGTTTTCCTTCTTCAGCCCTTTGTGCTGCCGGTATTCGCGCGTGGTCAGGCCGCTCCAGGTCTTGCTCATCAGGTCGGTCAGCGTGGCGTATTCCTGCCCCTGCTGAACACCGGATTTGTCCCATTCATCGGTGAGCGCCTTGCGTACCTCGATGGACTTGATGCGCTGGTTGATCCAGTTTTCGCTGTAACCCAGGCGGCGGTAGTTCTGGATGGCCCGGTCGATGGAAAGCTCCGGGTCCACGATTTCGTCAAGACGTTCGCTACCCACCTGCGCCAGCCACAGCTTGAAGGGTTCGGCTTTTTTGCTGGGGATGGACTGGATGAGGCGCAGAAGCTGTTCGGTGTCGGCCACGTCGGTCAGATATTTTTTGCCGTCGGCGGACGCCAATTTCAGTTGGCTACAGTTTGTAGCCAACTGACTACCCTCTTGCTTGAGGCGGGTTTTCAGCACGCTCCAATACTTGCGCGGGTTGTCACTCTCAGTCAGTACGGCCACGATGTCCACGACCGAGAACCACCATTTTTCCTTGTCCTCGTCCCACTCGGCGCGGACTTCGCGGGACTCGAACAGTTTGATTTTTTTGTCGGTCATGTGATGTTCCCTTGATCGCTGAAGGCTTGGGCCAGCAGGCGCTGTGGCAGGTGTTCTATCTCGACCAGTTGTTTATCAACGGCACATCGAAATGGCTTCAAAGCCTTGAGTGCTTCAGACGCTTTTTTTTGTACAGCAAAATCCGGCAGTTTTATGTTGCCTTCGGCCAATCGGTTGAACAACATGCGTTCGCGCACTGCGCCACGAGCGAGCGAGTTGATGCACTGAACGCCAAGCGGCGAGCGTAGCCAGTAGTAAAACCAGCGTGAGTCAACCAAATCTTGCTTACCCTGCAACGCCACATAGTCGGGGCTGGTAATGCCCGGTGTATCGCCGTCGTCTACGAAGGCAATGGAGCCGATGAGAATACGCATCGGGTTGTAGAACACCGTACCGGGGAACGCAGGCTTGTATTTTGGGGCGTGCTTGCCGGGCGCTTCCTTCGCCGGAGCTAAACCATCGCGTGTTGCACCAAGTACCGGGTAAGCGGCCCAATTCGTGCCAATCCCGCGCTTCACTTCGGTCAATACGTTGTTTAGCGAATACTCCGTAACAGGATGATTGCGCACGCTGTTCAGAATGATGGCGTCGGCCAAACGCGATATTTCCTGCAACTGCGCCTGCACCGCCTGCCGCGCGGTTTCCACTTCGGCCAGTTG
>JAISPJ010000091.1 GCA_031274995.1 Azoarcus sp. | reverse complement strand
ATCGCCCATGCTGGCGGGGTTCAGGCCCAGGTCGCTTTCGCGGATGGCCTTTTCGATCTTCAAGCCCGGAGCCCTGCACCGTGTCATCATGGGCGAGGACGAAGGCACGCTGGTTCATTCCTGAAGGTTCATTTTGAGGATTTCGAGATGATTTCCGAACTCAAGAAAACAATTGAACACAAGATGCAGAAGTCGGTTGATACGCTCAAGCACGATCTCATCAAGATACGGACGGGGCGTGCCCATACGGGCCTGCTCGATCATATTCAGGTAGAATATTACGGAAGCATGGTCCCGATCAGCCAGGTGGCCAACGTCACCTTGATCGATGCCCGTACCATCGGCGTGCAGCCGTGGGAAAAACCGATGGTGGCCAAAGTGGAAAAGGCGATCCGCGATTCCGATATCGGGGTGAATCCTGCCAATGTCGGCGAAATCATCCGTGTACCGATGCCCCCGCTCACCGAAGAGCGCCGCCGTGAACTCACCAAGATTGTCAGACACGAGGGCGAAGCCGCCAAGGTGGCCGTGCGCAACCTGCGGCGCGATGCCAACCAGCACCTCAAGGACGGGGTCAAGGAAAAGACCATTTCGGAAGATGAGGAACGGCGAGCCGAGGAGAACATCCAGAAGCTCACTGACCATTACGTAGCGGAGATCGACAAACTGCTTGCCCAGAAAGAACAGGAACTGATGCAGATCTGATCTGCCGGACAAGTTCCGGTTTTCCGGGGCATGCGTGGAGAATCCTCGATGGCAGATCAAGCCTATACCAGTTCCACCTTGGTTGTGCCCGACCTGAACAAAGTCCCACGGCATATCGCTATTATCATGGATGGCAACGGGCGATGGGCGCGCAAACGCTTCTTGCCCCGGATGGCCGGGCATGCCCGCGGGGTAGAGGCAGTGCGCGGGACGATCCGCGCCGCAATCGAGCGCGGGGTTGAATACCTGACTTTGTTTGCGTTCAGTTCCGAGAACTGGCGGCGACCTGCTGAAGAAGTCTCCTTCCTGATGCAGTTGTTCATCAAATCGCTGCAAAAGGAAGTCAGCCGCTTGCACGAAAATGGCATCCGTTTCCGCGTCATCGGTGATCGTTCGCGCTTTGAACCGGTGTTGGTCAGGGCCATTGAAGCTGCCGAGGAACTCACCGCCAAAAACACGCGGCTCCATTTGACGATAGCGGCCAACTACGGCGGGCGTTGGGACGTGCTCTCGGCACTCAATCGCGTGCTCGCCCGGCAGCCTGGGGCGGCCAGGATAGACGAAGAATCGATCAATGCCGAACTGTCGATGAATTTCGCGCCCGAACCTGATTTGTTCATCCGTACCGGAGGTGAGCAACGGATTAGCAACTTCCTGCTCTGGCAACTGGCGTATACGGAGTTCTTCTTTACGGATGCCTTGTGGCCGGATTTCGATGGAAAGGCGCTCGATCAGGCCATTGTTTCCTATCAGGAACGGGAGCGGCGCTTCGGTCGCACCAGTGAACAATTGGTTGCCTTGGCGGGCGGTGAAGTGGAGCGGCATGCTTAAGACGCGGGTCATCACGGCGACGGCGTTGCTGGCCGGGTTGCTGGCGGCGCTGTTTTTTCTTCCGCCGCTTGCCTGGATGGGGTTTTGCGCGTTGATTTGCGCACTCGCGGCTTGGGAATGGGGTGGGCTTGCAGGGTGGGGCGATAAGGCGCGGATTGTTTATGCCGCCGTTTTGGGGTGCCTGTGTTTCTTCCTGGTGGCCTTCCTTACCCCTCCGACAGATTGGTTTCGGTTCATCTTCGGAGAAGCTGGGCCTCTGTTTTTTATCTCGGGACTTTTCTGGCTGTTGATTGTGCCGTTCTGGTTATGGCGTAAGTGGTCCTTGTGTCACTGGAGCGCAGTGCTGGTTGGATTCCTCGTGCTGGTTCCGCCTACGGTGGTGTTCATTGCGCTTCGAGAATCTTTCGATCCATTGACGTTGCTTGGGGTCTGCGCGCTGGCTTGGGTAGCCGATATCGCGGCCTATTTTTCCGGACGGGCGTTTGGCGGTAAAAAGCTTGCTCCCAACATCAGTCCGGGTAAGACATGGGCGGGCGCGATTGGTGCAGTGATTGGCGTTTTGGTTTATTGCAATATGATTTTATTTGCAACGAAATCCAATTGGAAAATCGAATTTGAAATACAGCATGTATTGTTGTTTCAGCCTGTGTTTATCGGGCTGGCGGTCTGGGGCATCATTGGAGACCTCTTTGAATCGTTGCTCAAGCGCCAGGCAGGCGTGAAAGACAGCAGCAATCTTCTGCCTGGGCATGGTGGTATTCTTGACCGGATTGACAGCCTGACTTCGACTTTTGCATTGATGGGTTTTATTAGCATCTTATTATTTCTTAGATTTATTTTAATCTCCCAAAGATAGCCGTCACCATGCCTATGGCATTCCCCCGACAGATTACCCTCCTTGGCGCGACCGGTTCGATTGGCGCGAGCACACTCGATGTCATCTCCCGCCATCCTGAACGCTATTCGGTTTTTGCCCTGGCTGCGCATCGTGCGGTGGATCGTCTCGCTGAACTGTGCCTGCGGTTTTCTCCGCGTTACGCGGTGATGTTGGACATGGGCGCGGCGAAGGCGCTGAGGGGTTTGTTGCAGGCCGGGCATTGCGCGACCACGGTGCTCGAAGGTGAACAAGCCCTGCGCGAAGTGGCATCTGCCCCCGAAACCGATGTAGTGGTGGCGGCCATCGTGGGCGCGGCAGGGTTGGCACCGACGCTGGCTGCCGTTACCGCAGGCAAAAAGGTGCTGCTCGCCAACAAGGAAGCCTTGGTGATGTCCGGCCAGCTTTTCATGGACGCGGTGGATGCGTCCGGTTGTTGCCTTTATCCGATCGACAGCGAGCACAACGCGATATTTCAGTCGTTGCCAAAGGATTTTCGGCGTCATCAAAAAGCGGGGGGGGTACGGCGCATCCTGCTCACGGCATCGGGCGGGCCGTTCCGCAACACACTGCCAGAGAGGCTGGAAACTGTCACGCCGGAAGAGGCATGCGCTCATCCGGTCTGGTCGATGGGGCGCAAGATTTCAGTCGATTCCGCAACCATGATGAACAAGGGGGTGGAAGTGATCGAGGCTCACTGGCTGTTCGGTGTGCCTTCCCCCCGGATCGAGGTGGTTATCCATCCACAGGGCATTGTCCACTCGATGGTCGACTACATCGACGGATCGGTTTTGGCCCAACTTGGCAATCCCGACATGCGTATCCCGATTGCCAATGCCCTGGCATGGCCGGAGAGGATTGAATCGGGTGCCAATGCGCTTGATCTTTTTGACGTTGCCACGTTGAGTTTCGAGCGTCCCGATTTCGGGCGCTTCCCATGCCTTTCCCTGGCTTATCGGGCGCTGGAAGCGGGCGGTTCGATACCTGCCGCGCTTAATGCGGCCAATGAAGAGGCAGTGGCGGCTTTTCTGGATGGCAGGATTGGGTTTTGCCGCATCGCCGATGTGATTGCCGCCACGCTGGAACGCAAAGGATGGGCGGATGCCAAAACGCTTGAAGAGGTGCTGGAGGTTGACGCGCGCGCGCGCGGCCTCGCGCGCGAGGAAATCCGCAAACGAGGTGCGGCATGAGTTTTTTTCTTACTTATATCGTTCCATTCACCATTGCTCTTGGGCTGTTGATACTGGTTCATGAATTGGGGCATTACCTGGTTGCGCGCTGGTGCGGGGTCAAAGTGCTGCGGTTCTCGATCGGCTTTGGCCACCCGCTGCTGAAGTACCAGGGAAAGGGTGAGACTGAGTGGGTGCTGGCCGCTTTTCCATTCGGTGGTTATGTCAAGATGCTTGGAGAGAGCGATGACGAAGTCGAGGAGCATGAATCACATCGTGCCTTCAGTCGTCAGTCGGTGGGAAGGCGTTTTGCCATTGTGGCCGCCGGCCCGGTTTTTAACCTGTTGCTGGCCGTCGTTTTGTACTGGGGGCTGTTTGTGGGCGGCAGCGAGGAACTGCGTCCCCTGATCGCTTCCGCCGCCGAGACGCAAACCAGCTTGGCGCACAACGCGGGCGTGCGTGATGGCGACCTGGTGTTGAGCGTCAATGGCGACGAAATCAAGAGTTGGCAGGATTTGCGGTGGAACCTGCTCCGTCACGCGCTCGACCGCGACGAGGCGCGTCTGCTGGTGCGTACGCGCTCGGGTAATGATGCTGAGAGAATTCTTGACCTGCGGAATTTTTCTCTCGACGATGTGGGCAAGGAAGATCCGGTTTTCCGCATGGGTTTGCGCCCGGCTTCGGTTCCCGCGTTCGTTGTCCATGTGGAGGAAGACGGTGCGGCAGCCAGGGGCGGCCTGGTTGTGGGCGATGAAATCGTCGCCATCGATGACAAGGCAATTAACCTGATCCACGAAGTCGTCGAAACCGTGCGCGCCGCGCCGGGGCAGACGCGGATGTTTACCGTGCGCAGGGGAGGGGAAGAGCGGACGTTCCCTGTCACCGTGGACGAAAAAAGGGCTGGAGAGGGTAAGGCGGTCGGCATCATCGGCGTGCATTTCGATACTTCATCCCTGTTTGCCAGGGTGAGTTACGGGCCAGCCGATGCCTTGGCGCGCGCCATACGTCAGACTTGGGAAACCAGCGCGCTGACCTTGAAGTCCATTGGCTTGATGATCCTCGGCGATATTTCGCTGGAGAACGTTTCAGGACCGATCACGATTGCCAACATCGCCGGGAAAACCGCCCAACACGGTACTGCGGCCTTCATCCGTTTTCTTGCGTTCATCAGCATCAGTCTCGGGATTCTGAATTTGCTGCCCATACCCGTGCTCGACGGCGGGCATTTACTGTATTATGCGGTGGAGTTTATCAAGGGCGGCGCGCTTTCCAGCCGGGCTATGGAGATCGGTCAGAAAATTGGCCTGACGCTCCTCTTCATGCTGATGGCGTTTGCTCTTTATAATGATATCAACCGTCTCATTTAATGAAAAATCGTATGACTTACATACGCCTTGCCGGGTTGATTGCGGCCCTTTTTGTTTCCATGCCGGCTTTGGCGTTTAAGCCGTTCGTGGTCAAGGATATCCGGGTTGAAGGTTTGCAGCGTACCGAGGCGGGGACGGTGTTCAATTATCTGCCCGTGAAAGTGGGCGATATGTTTGACGAGGCTCAGGCCGCAGAGGCGATACGCGTCCTGTTCAATACCGGTTTTTTCCGGGATGTACGCATTGAAACCGACCACGACGTGCTGGTCGTCGTGGTCGATGAACGCCCGGCCATCGCGCGGATTGATTTTGTCGGTGTCAAAGATCTTGATGTCGAAGCGTTGAGGAAAGGGCTGCGCGATGTGGACCTGGCTGAGTCCCGTACCTTCGACCGTGCGCTGCTCGACCGCGCCGAGCAGGAAATCAAGCGCCAATACCTTGCGCGCGGCAAATTCGGTGCAACTGTCACGACCACGGTGACGCCGCTCGAGCGCAACCGTGTTGGCATCGCCTTCAACGTTGACGAAGGTGATGTCGCCCGTATCCGGCAGATCAAGATCGTCGGCACGAAGGCATACAAGGAAGGCGACCTGCTCGATTTCTTCGAGCTTTCCACGCCGGGCTGGTTTACCTGGTACACCAAGCGCGACCGGTATTCGCGCCAGAAACTTGCCGCCGATCTCGAGCGCCTGCGTTCTCATTATCTTGATCGTGGCTATCTCGATTTCGATATTGAATCCACCCAAGTTTCGATTACGCCGGATAAAAAGGATATCTACATTACGATCAGCCTTCGCGAAGGCGAGCGTTACACCGTGACCGACGTGCGTTTCGCGGGTACCTTGGTTTTGCCCGAGAATGAATACCTGAAACTGGCGACTGTCCATCCCGGTGAGATTTTTTCGCGTGAGCGCCTGACCGAAACCACCAAGGCAATCACCGACCGCCTGGGTAACGAGGGTTATGCGTTCGCCAACGTCAACGCCGCGCCCGAAGTGAATGAACAAAAACATGAGGTCGCCTTTACCATCTATGTTGATCCTGGCCGCAAGGTGTATGTGCGGCGTATTAACGTGCAGGGCAACGCCAGAACCCGTGATGAAGTCATCCGCCGCGAAGTTAGGCAGATGGAAAGCGGTTGGTACGATGGTGCGACGATCAACCGCTCGCGTGACCGCATCGACAGGCTTGGTTTTTTCGATGAGGTAACGGTTGAAACGCCGCCCGTGGCGGAGACGACCGACCAGGTCGATGTCAATTTCTCGGTCAAGGAACGGCGCACCGGCAGCCTGATGCTCGGGGTGGGCTATTCCTCCGCCGAAAAGGCAGTGCTCCAGGCGGCGATCTCGGACCGCAATATTTTTGGCTCCGGCAAGAATGCTGTGCTTGCCTTCAATACGTCCAGATCTTCCCGTACCGTATCGCTGTCTCTGACCGACCCGTATTTCACCGTCGATGGTGTCAGCCTGGGGGGAGATATTTATTATCGGACTTACGATCCGGCGAAGACCTTGTCGGTATCACCCTACAAGATGGTTTCGGCGGGTGCCGGCCTGCGTATGGGCTATCCGGTTGCCGAGGATGACAGCATCAGCTTCGGCCTGGCGTTTGACCGTACCCGGATCACTACGTATAAAGGAAGCTACATACAGTACAAGGAGTTCTGTAAGGATTTTGGCTGTAAGGGGGCGGAAAACATCACAGACAAAACCGATGACAGATATGGCGTTGGCGAAGTCGATGTTAACAGTGTGGTGGCGAGCGCCGGTTGGGGGCGCGATACCCGCAACAGTTATCTCTATCCGACAAAGGGCACTTACCAGCGCATTTACGGTGAGGTCGCAACCGCCCCGGCGGATCTTCGTTATGGCAAAATCACCTACCAGTTCCAGCACTGGATTCCGGTTGGCCGTAGCTATGCCCTGATGTTCAATACGGAGCTTGGTTGGGCCAAGGGGTACGATAAAAAACCGCTGCCGTTCTACAAGAATTTCTATGTGGGGGGCATCAATTCGGTGCGCGGCTACGAAGCGTATTCGATCGGCCCGAAGGACGAAGAAGGCAACTCCATTGGCGGTACGCGCAAGTTCATTGCCAATCTTGAATTCTTTTTCCCGATGCCTGGTTCGGGGAGCGATCAGTCGTTCCGCTTCTCAACCTTCGTCGACGCGGGTACTGTCTGGGGGAGCGGGAAAGATGCTGTCACGGGGGAAAACCAGCGCGTCAGAGCCAGCGATTTGCGGTACAGTGCGGGTTTGGCTCTGACGTGGAACGCGCCGATCGGTCCGCTCAAGTTCAGTCTGGGTTATCCGCTGAAGAAAAAAGAGGGCGACAAAACCCGCCCCTTCGATTTTTTGCTTGGCGCTACATTTTGATGTGTGCCGTGTTGTATCAGAAACGACTCGCTTGGAGAAATGTGTGAAAGTTCGTGTCCTTTCCGTGTTCGTCCTGGCCCTGACGGGAGTTTCCCAGTTGGCGCTTGCGGACACCCTCACCACCAAATTTGGTTTTGTCAATTCCGACCGCATAATGCGGGAGTCCGCGCCGGCAGTACGCGCGCTGCAACGCATCGAAAAAGACTTTTCCAAACGCGACCAGGAGTTGCAGCGCCTGGCAAAGGATCTGGATGCCCTCCAGAAAGAACTGGAAAACGAAAACTTGAAATTGGGCGACTCCGAGCGCCAAAGGAAAGAACGTTCTTTCTCTGAGTTGAACCGGGATTTCCAGCGCAGGCAGCGCGAGTTCCGCGAAGATCTCAACCAGCGCCGCAACGAGGATATGGCTTCAATCATTGAAAAAACAAATCAGGTCATCAAGCAGATTGCCGAAGGTGAAAAATACGATGTCGTTCTCCAGGATGCCGTGTATGTCAATCCGCGTGTCGACATCACGGACAAGGTGCTCAAGGCGCTGGGCGACGGCAAGTAAGGTTTCCGGTCATCAGAGATGACACGAATCGACACATTGGTTGCCCGGCTTGGCGGCGAACTGGTGGGAGACGGCAGTGTGGAGATATGCCGGGTTGCCACACTGGAAAGGGCGGGCGCGGGCGATCTGGCGTTTCTCGCCAGTTCGAAATTCTCAAGCCGGCTGAAAACCAGCCGTGCCGCGGCTTTCATCATTAAACCCGCATACCGTGACGCAGTCGGCAATGATCGGCCACGCATTGTGACCGACGACCCTTACCTTTATTTTGCGCGCGCTTCACAGATCTTCAATCCTTTGCCGCCCATCGTTCCCGGCTTGCACCCGCTTGCGTCGGTGCGTTGCGTAATACCCGCGACGGTCGCGGTCGATGCTGGAGCCGTGGTGGAGGAGGGGGCGGAAATCGGCGAAGAGGTGCTGATCGGAGCCAATTGTTATGTTGGTTGCGGGGTACGCATCGGGCGCGGTACGCGGCTGGCACCCAACGTCACGATCTATGCCGGTTGTGTGCTCGGCGAGAACTGCATCATCCACGCGGGCGCGGTGATCGGTTCGGATGGTTTCGGCTTCGCGCGGGAAGCCGAAGGCCGTTGGGTCAAAATTCCGCAGATAGGCCGGGTCGTGATCGGTGACGATGTGGAAATCGGCTCCAATACCTCTATCGACCGCGGCGCTCTGGAAGATACCGTGATAGGTAATGGCGTCAAGCTCGACAACCAGATCCAGGTTGCGCACAACGTGCATATTGGCGAGCACACCGCCATGGCGGGCAGTTCCGGCATCGCGGGCAGCTCAAGAGTCGGCGCACGTTGTATGATCGGTGGTCAGAGCGGTATTTCCGGGCACGTTACCGTTGTGGACGACGTGATCGTGTCCGGCCGTACCCTGATCTCGAAATCCATCAGGACAGCGGGCGTCTACACCAGTTGCCTGCCGCAGCAGTCTCACGCCGAATGGGCAAAGAATTTTGCCCATCTCCGTCATCTCGACGCGCTTGCGGACAGGATACGCCTTCTCGAACACCGCTTGGAGCAGCAGGAAAAGACCAAGGAAACACTCTGAAATCATGGTTATGGACATCAACGAAATTCTTCGCTATCTGCCGCATCGCTACCCCTTCCTGTTGGTTGACCGGGTGCTGGAAATCCAGGAGAACCGCATCCTCGCCATCAAGAATGTCACTGTAAATGAGCCGTTCTTTCCCGGTCACTTTCCCCATCATCCGGTCATGCCGGGTGTGCTCATCGTCGAGGCGCTGGCCCAGACGGCCGCGCTGCTGTCGTGTAAAACCGAGGATGTCATTCCTACCGAAGAGTCGGTGGTGCTGTTTGCCGGGATGGACAAGGTTCGCTTCAAGCGTCAGGTCGTGCCGGGCGACCAATTGCTGTTCGATGTTTCCATGCTGCAAAACAAACGCGGCATCTACCGATACAGAGGGCTTGCCACCGTTGACGGCGGACTGGCCGTCGAGTCCGAGTTTCTGTGCGCCTTCAGGGTCAAACCATGATCCATCCGTCGGCCATCGTTCATCCTTGCGCGAAAATTGGCAGCGAGGTCGAAATCGGGCCGTACTCGGTTATCGGCGAGCATGTCGAGATTGGTGACGGCACCTGGATCGGGCCGCATGTCGTGCTCGAAGGCCATACCCGGATCGGGCGCGAAAACAAGATTTTCCAATTCAGTTCACTCGGTGGCGTGCCACAGGACAAAAAATATTCCGGCGAGCCCACCCGGCTTGAGATTGGCGACCGCAACACGATTCGTGAGTATTGCACCTTCAGTACCGGCACGGCTCAGGATGGCGGCGTCACATGCATCGGCAATGACAACTGGATCATGGCTTATGTGCACATCGCGCACGATTGCCAGGTCGGCAGCAATACTGTCTTTGCCAATGGCGCTTCGCTTGCCGGACATGCACACATAGGCGACTGGGCCATACTCGGCGGTTTCAGCGGTGTCCACCAGTTTGTCCGCGTCGGTGCGCACAGCTTCATCGGCGCGTTCGCCCTGCTGCTCCAGGATTTGCCTCCCTACGTTACTGTGGGCGGCAGCCCCGCTGCGCCGCACGGCATCAACAGCGAAGGGTTGCGTCGCCGGGGCTTTTCAGCCGAGACGGTCAGCGCGATCAAGCGGGCTTATCGTATCCTTTACCGTAATAGTCTCTCGCTTGCGGAAGCGCGTGAGCAAATCATCGCGCTTGCCGTCGATCATAAAGAAGTCCAACCTTTTGCCGATTTTATCGGTGTATCTGGGCGCGGATTGGTACGCTGACATGACCCCTACGATTGCCATGGTAGCCGGAGAAGCCTCCGGTGATTTACTGGGCGCTCACCTGATACGCGCCGTTCGCGCCCATTTGCCCAAGGCGCGTTTCTATGGCATCGGTGGCCCGAAAATGCAGGCCGAAGGCTTTGAGGCGCTTTGGCCTGCCGAGTTGCTCTCGGTCAACGGCTATACGGAGGCGATTGGTCGTTACAGTTCGCTGGCCAGTATTCGTCGCAAGCTGCTCAAAGACATTCGCCGCACGCAACCCGACGTGTTTATCGGTGTCGATGCGCCTGATTTCAACCTCTGGCTCGAGGGCAAGATAAAGGCGGACGGCATCCCTGCCATCCACTTCGTCAGCCCTTCGATCTGGGCTTGGCGTGGCAGGCGGATCAAGACCATCGCACGCTCGGTGACGCACATGTTGTGCCTGTTCCCGTTCGAGATGCCGATCTACGAGCGTGCGGGTATTCCCGCCACTTACGTTGGACATCCGCTTGCGGACGAACTGCCGATGGAGCCAAACCGGCAGGCAACGCGCGAATTGCTGGATTTGCCGCTTGACGCGACCATTGTGGCATTGCTGCCCGGCAGTCGGCAGTCGGAGGTCAGCAATCTGGCCGATTGCTTTATCGCTACGGCGGAATTCATCGCGCACCGACGGCCGGGAACCATTTTCCTCGTACCGTTGGCGACCCGTGAGACGCGGGAGATTTTTGCTGAGGCCATGTACCGCCGGGGATCATTCGAAGATATATCGGTCCGCCTGCTGTTTGGCCACGCGGTCGAAGCGATGACTGCCGCCGACGTGGTGCTTGCCGCCAGCGGTACGGCCTGCCTTGAAGCCGCGCTGCTCAAGCGCCCGATGGTAATCAGCTACCGCATGGGCAGATGGCAGTATCGCCTGATTAAGCGCATGGCCTATCTGCCCTGGGTCGGGTTGCCCAATATTCTGCTCAACGAACTTGTGGTTCCCGAGTTGCTCCAGGATGACGCAGCCCCTGAAATCATGGCTGCGGCCGTTGAGAAATGGCTTGCTGATGCTGACGGCTGCGCGGCGCTTGCCGGACGCTTCACTGCTCTGCACCATGAACTGCGTCAGGGGACGGCAGAGCGGGCGGCCAAGGTCATCTTGCCTTATTTGCGTGATTCCGCTGCCGCGCGGGAAGCAGAGGTATCCTGAAGCGCGGGCATGGCCGAGGCAATAATCTGCGGTGTCGACGAAGCCGGGCGTGGCCCCCTGTGCGGGCCGGTGGTGGCTGCTGCCGTTATTCTCGACCCGGCGCGCCCCATCGAAGGTCTGGCTGATTCCAAAAAACTGACCGCGCGCTCGCGCGAACGTCTGGCGGGTTTGATCCGGCAACGCTCGCTTGCCTGGAGCGTTGCCGAAGCGGCAGCGGAAGAAATTGACCGTCTCAACATCCTGCAAGCCAGCCTGCTGGCGATGCAACGCGCTATTGCCGCGCTGACAATCATGCCTGACGAAGTGCGGGTCGACGGCAACCGTTGCCCGGACATTTCTCTGCCTGTGCGGGCCATCGTCGGCGGCGATGCACTGGAACCGGCGATTTCCGCAGCTTCTATCCTTGCCAAGACCGCGCGTGACGCGCAAATGATCGAACTGGATCGCCTCTATCCCCAATTCGGACTCGCGCGTCACAAGGGTTATCCGACTTCCGCCCATCTCGATGCACTCCGTCGGTACGGAGTCGCGGATTTCTATCGCAAGAGCTTTGCGCCTGTCAGTCGCATCCTTGCCGATTCGCCGTGATGGACCGGCGAGGAAATTGCCTAACACATGTTTACTACTGTAATCTTTCACCACCTCGCTCTTTTTCTGCATCTCACGGGTGTCACGCTCTGGATCGGCGGCATGGTCTTCATCCGTGTCTGTCTGGTTTCCCCGGCATTGACCACCGCACGGTGGGCTGAGGCGCTCGAAAAATTTTTCTCTCTCTCGTGGATTTCGATTGTGCTCATCGTCATCTCCGGCAGCTTTATGTTGGTTTGGATTGGCCACGCGCACGTGCCACGAGCCTGGTTGTTGATGGCGTTTCTCGGCGCAGTGATGATTGCCGTCTATGCCTCGCTCTGGTTTGCGCCCTGGAAGGAATTGCGTGCCGCCTTGGCACGGGGAGGTCTGGCACAGGCACAGGCACAAGCCGCTGTGCGACGCATCAATAAGCGATTGGACATTACGCTCGCACTCTCCGCTTTAACGGCTACGGCGGCTACGCTTGGGCTGGCCATGAGAATGTAATAGGTTTGCTGAAGGATGACGGTGATGCGTTTCACCTTTAACCATCTCAGTTCGCGCGACAACCCCCGGCTCAAATTGATCGCGGCGCTTGCGCGGCATCGAAGCGAGCGCCGCCAGCGTGGCCAGACTCTGCTCGATGGCACTCATTTGCTCGGTTGCGCTCTCGATGCAGGCGTTGACTTGCTCGACGTTTGCGTATCCGAGAGCGGGTGCGCCAACCCCGAAATTCTTTCCTTGCTTACCCGCATGCATGCGGGAGAACCTCCAATCTGCGTACCCGACGCGCTGTTCGACCGTCTGAGTCCGGTCGATACGCCTATGGGCATTGTTGCGCGCATCGCATTACCGCTGCCCGTTGCGGAGAAGACGCTGGAACGGGAAACGATTATCGTGCTCGATGCCATTCAGGATCCCGGTAATCTCGGTTCGATCCTGCGTACCGCTGCCGCAGCGGGCATCCGGCGTATTTGGCTCACGCCCGGTTGCACGCAAGCGTGGTCGCCCAAGGCTTTGCGTGCCGGAATGGGCGCGCATTTCCGCTTGAGCATCCACGAGCGGGTCGATGCCATCGCAGGGCTTGCCGCGTATCAGGGCAAGATCGTGGCGGCGGGTGTCAATGAAAAGACCCGGATGTTTTTCGAGGCTGACCTGCGTGGCCCCGTGGCTTGGCTTTTCGGGGCTGAAGGGCAAGGCGTCTCGCCTGCGCTCCTCGCAAGCGCCGACGAAATCCTGCGCATCCCGATGATGGGGGGCATTGAGTCCCTCAACGTCGGTGCAGCGGCTGCTGTGTGCCTGTTCGAGCAAATGCGCCAGCGTGGAGTTGCGTCATAAGCCCTCCATTCGTTTTCGGGATGTGTTGAGCAGGTTCGTAACACCGGGATGGGGGATGACTCGGCTAAAATGCGCTGATGAACACCCCCGCATCTCCCTCCGGCTTCGCTCCGCACTCTCCCCGGTTCATCCATCTACGCCTGCACACCGAGTATTCGATCACCGACGGCATCGTCCAGATCGACGCCGCGTTTGACGCTGTCGCAAGGGATGGTATGCCGGCACTGGGGATTTCCGACCTCGGGAACCTCTTCGGCATGGTCAAGTTCTACAGGGGCGCACGTAACCGGGGTTTGAAGCCGGTCATCGGGGTAGATGCCTGGATCGAGAACGGGAACGAACACGGCAAACCTTGGCGCGTGCTGCTGATCTGCAAGAACCGCGAGGGATTCGGGCAACTGTGCGGGTTGTTGACCCGCGCCTGGATGGAGAACAAGTCGCGGGGCAGGGCGCTGATGTGCCGCGAATGGTTCCGGGACGGCGCGGCGAGCGGCCTGTTGTGCCTCTCCGGGGCATTGGCGGGCGACGTGGGGCATGCGCTCGCCAATGGCAACGAGGCGTTGGCGGAACGGCTCGCTTGTGAGTGGGCGCAGCTTTTTCCAGATGCCTGGTACATCGAATTGCAACGGGCAGGGCAACCGGGTACCGAGGCTTACGTGCGGCAGGCGGTGGCGTTGGCCGGACGGCTCGGCTTGCCGGTTGTTGCCACGCACCCGGTACAATTCCTCCGCCGTGAAGATTTCGAGGCGCACGAGGCGCGGGTATGCATCGCCGAAGGATTCGTGCTGGCCGACAAGCGCCGCCCGCGTGAATTTACTGCGGAGCAGTATTTCAAGAGTCAGGCGGAAATGTGCGCACTCTTCGCCGATATTCCCGAGGCGCTCGAAAACTCGGTGGAGATTGCCCGACGCTGTTCGCTTACTGTGCAAACGGACAAGAGCTTCCTGCCGCTTTTCCCAACACCGGAAGGCATGGGCCTGGATGATTTCCTTGCGCGGGAAGCGTGGCAGGGGCTGGAAGTGCGCCTCGCACAGCTTTATCCAGATGATGGGGAGCGTGCGCGTCAGCGTCCCCGTTACGAAGAACGCTTGCAGTTCGAGATCGACACCATCATCCAGATGGGCTTTCCTGGTTACTTTCTGATCGTGGCCGACTTCATCCAGTGGGCCAAAAGCAATGGCGTACCGGTCGGGCCTGGGCGCGGTTCCGGGGCGGGGTCGCTTGTCGCCTATAGCCTGCGCATCACCGATCTCGACCCGCTTGCCTATGCGCTGCTCTTCGAGCGTTTCCTGAATCCTGAACGGGTGTCGATGCCCGACTTCGACATCGACTTTTGCCAGGACAACCGTCACCGTGTTATCGAATACGTGCGGACGCGCTATGGCAAGGAGGCGGTGAGCCAGATCGCCACCTTCGGCACGATGGCCTCCAAGGCCGTGGTGCGCGATGTGGGGCGCGTACTCGATTTGCCCTACGGCCTGTGCGATCGCATCTCAAAGCTGATCCCGTTCGATGGCCCCAAGCCGGTTCTGCTTGCCCGTGCGCTGGAGCTGGAACCGCAACTCACCGAAATGATGCGGGATGGCAACGATGGCGAAGCCATTCAGAAACTATGGAGCTTGGCCAAACCGCTGGAAGGGCTGACGCGCAATGTTGGCATGCATGCGGGAGGCGTGTTGATTGCACCGGGCAAACTCACCGATTTTTGCCCGCTCTACATTGCCGATGGCGCGGAAGCCATGCCGGTGTCGCAGTTCGACAAGGATGATGTGGAAGCCGTGGGGCTTGTGAAATTCGACTTCCTCGGCCTGCGCAACCTCACCATCATTGAGCTTGCGCTCGACTACGTGGAACGCCTCGAAGGCCGCCGACCCCATCTGGAGAGCTTGGATTTCAACGATCCCGACGCTTACCAGATATTGAAAGAGGCCAATACCACGGCGATTTTCCAGGTCGAATCGGAAGGCATGAAGAAGCTCCTGAAAAAACTCGGCCCCGACCGTTTCGAGGACATCATCGCCGTGCTCGCGCTCTACCGCCCGGGGCCTCTGGGCTCCGGGATGGTCGATGATTTCATCCTGCGCAAGAAAGGGATGCAGACCATCGAATACTTCCATCCCGATCTCAAGGCGTGCCTGGAGCCAACCTACGGCGTCATCGTGTACCAGGAACAGGTGATGCAAATCTCGCAGATCATCGGCGGCTACACCCTGGGCGGGGCCGACATGCTGCGGCGGGCGATGGGCAAGAAAAAGCCCGAGGAAATGGCTAATCATCGCGACTTCATCGCCGAAGGCGCAAAGAGGAAGGGATACGACCCGAAGCTTGCCGAACGGCTTTTCGACTTGATGACGAAGTTTGCGGAATACGGTTTCAACAAGTCCCATACTGCTGCCTACGCGGTCGTCACATACCACACCGCTTGGCTCAAGGCGCACCATTGCGCCGCTTTCATGGCTGCCACCCTGTCGTCCGATCTCGACAACACCGACGCCGTCAAGGTCTTCGTCGAAGACGCGCTTAACAATAATCTGAAAATTCTGCCTCCCGACGCCAACGAATCCGGCTACCGTTTTGTGCCGGTCGACCGCAAGACCATCCGCTACGGGCTTGGCGCGGTCAAGGGGGTGGGTGAGCCCGCCGTGCGTGCCATTCTTGCCGCACGCGAACAGGGTGGCGCTTTCCTTGATCTGTTCAACTTCTGTGCGCGGGTCGACCGCCGCCATGTCAATCGCCGGGTGATCGAAGCCCTGATCCGCGCGGGCGCGATGGATATGCTCTCCGGCCATGCTGGCCGTGACCGCGCACAGTTGATGGCCTCCGTCTCCCTGGCGATCGAAGCCGCCGAACAGGCCGCTGCCAGCGCAATGCAGGGCGGGCTATTCGATGCGCTGCCGGAAGCGGCAGGTGCTGCGGTTGAATTCGCCGCCGTGCGCCCCTGGACGGAACGAGCCAGGTTGAAGGAGGAAAAACTGGCTATTGGATTTTTCCTCTCCGGCCACCCCTTTAACGCTTGCAAGAACGAAGTGCGCCGCTTCGTCCGCCAACCGCTCGCCCAACTTGCCGCTTCGCGCGATTCGGTCATGCTGGCCGGCATTGCGATGGACGTGCGCTACAAGATGGCCGCGCGCGGAAAAATGGCTTTTATCCTGCTCGATGATGGAACCATACCGCGCGAAGTGACCGTGTACAACGAAACGCTCGATGCTTGCCGCGACAAAATAGCTATCGATGAAGTGCTGGTGATCGAGGGCAAGGCAAGCGAGGATGAATTTTCCGGCGGGCTGCGAATCGTTGCCGAGCGCCTGCTGAATTTTTCCGAAGCTCGTGCCCGCTTCGCGCGTGGCCTGCGCCTGCAACTGGACATCGAAGCGTTGAACGGCACTGCCGAGGCGGCCATCAACCGGCTGTCCGCCTTGCTCGAACCTTTCCGTGCCGCCGTCTGCCCCGTGCGGGTTAGTATCCGCAATGGTCGTGCGGAAGGCGATCTTGCCCTGGGGGACGCCTGGCGGGTAAAACCCGACGATGCCCTGCTCGAAAACCTGCGCGAATGGCTGCCGGCCGGGGCGGTGGAAGTGGTGTATGCCGATTGAGATGCCTGTTTGATTCATGCCCGGTTGTTCGAGCATATGCACTGCCCGTTGCGCCTGTATGGACGAAGGCTCCGCTAAAGATATAGACACCGGACCAAGGTTTGGCGGCAGGGAGAATGCGCCCGCAAACTTGCCCATGAGCGGTTTGCGGGTCGGCAGGCGTGAAAGCCGTCAGGAACCCAGGCAGGCGACGTAGGTTGCGCTATCGTCAAGGTCGGCGCTGCTGACCGCCGGGCCGGCAGTGGTGATTCCAGCGCGCATCGAGCCGGTTTCAGGGGCGCCGTCGTCCAGTGTTCTGTCGAGCTGGCGGATGAGTTTGCCGGGAATGCCCGCCGAGCAGATCACGTAACTGCCGGGAACGCCCAGGGGAGCTGCCGTGCCGCCTGATTGAATGCCGATGCGCCCGCCCAGGGTGTTGGAGGGCAGGAAATTGGGGTCGGTAGTGCTGCTTGGGCCGGCGGCAAGGTTTGCGAGGCGGACATGCTGCCAGAAATAAATGCTTTCGCTGGCCGCTGTGGCGGCATCGTCCCAGTTGCCGTCGATGATTCCGTTTGCGTTTCCTGCGGTTGTGCAGGCAGGGGCGCCTGACGGGCAGACATGGGATGTCGCGCGGATGTCGTCGCCCGGCAGGGCATGGAATTTGTCTTGATAACCGTAGAGAATGGCCTGTGTGCCGCGAAAATCCTGGGCAAGGTTTTTTACTTTGGCGCTGTCGATGAGTTCCTGCCCCTTGAGCACTCCACCGAGCAATAGCCCGATGATGACGAGGACGATTGAAATTTCGACGAGGGTAAAACCGGCTTGTCCGGCGGGTGATTTTGTTTCCATGGAGACTCTCCTTTCGTGGTGGGTGGTGGTGAAAGAAACGCGGGCCTCACAGGTGCCCGACTCTTGCGAGGCGGGCAATGAGGAGCGGGTGGCTGATCCAGCGCAGCAGGTCATCGAAGGCAGGCGTCGGCTCTCCAGCTTCAAACTGGGGTGATGTGGGCGAATAAGTGGTGTTGAGTCCGTCGGCCTGCCGGTTTGGCCCGGTCGAGAAAACGACGGCGACGACGCGGGAATCCACGGTGCTGACCAGGCTGCCGTCGTGATCCTTGATCTGGATATGGCCACTGGGCAGGGTGGAAAGCGAGATCGTCCCTTCGGCGAAATTTTTGTCAGGCCGATAGCGCCAGTGTCCTGCCCACGGCTGGCTTGCGCTGAGACGGGGATTTCCCCAGGGATCATGGGCGGGCAGGCCAAGCGTGCGCCAGGGCAGATAGCCAGGCACGCTCAACGGGCAAGGGGGGCCTTGCTCCAGCCCGTAAGAGGGACTTGCGGGATTGGCCTCGACGCTCGGGCACGGCAGGCGGCCATGCACCAAGGCGAAACCGATGAGCGCCTCGGTAATGTCGTTGAGCGTGTCTTCGGCGGCGTGGCGTCGGCTGGCCTCGGCGCGCATGGCGAGCGGCGTGATGAGGAGGCTGGCGATCAGGCCAAACACGACGAGCACGATGGCCATTTCGACCAGAGTGAATCCGCGTTTGCCCGCGCCCATATTCAAGGTATACATCGGATCAAGTCTTCACTGGCAGGCTGGAGGGGGTCTGCAATTGCATAGTGGCGGTATCCGGCATAGTCACCTGTGCCGGTGGTGAAGCTCACGCGGTTTATTCCTTCGAGGTATTGTCCAGGGTCTGCGCGCTCGGCTGCGGTGCTTCGCCGTTGGGGCAAGTCGCCCCGTGACCGCTCACCACCAAACAGCACAAGGGCACGGCAGGTCTCGGTTGCGGAAATCGGAGAGAGAACCGCCGAATCGGCCAGTGTCGCCGTCAGGCAGGCACTGCCGTCCATGCAGGCGACGAAGCGCGACTGGTCGCGCCAGTTGTCATGGGCGGGTGCTGCTTCTGCCGTCAGCCCCAATGTGGCACTGTTGGGCAGGCGTCCATGCGCGCGATTGCCGATAATCGTTTCGGCCTGGGCAGTGAGGAATGCCGTGTCAATACTGGCGGGGTTGCCCGGGCTGGTGACGGTGAGGCGCGATTGCAACGCTGTGGCCGCAGCATCGAGAATGCCATCGATCATGCCGGGAAAATCGGATCGCCTGCGCAGGGTGTTGAACAATTCATCGACGGTGATCCAGGCGGCGGTGTCGTTGACGTTTGTCCCCGGTTCTCCCTGGATGATGTCTATGTTGCCGGTAATGTCGGTGGCGTATGTAATGTCGAGGAAGGCGGGCAGGTCGTCGGAGGCGCTTGCGCTGCCCGGGCAGTGTTGCGGCGGCGTCCCCGTGGTGGCGGCAGGGGGCCGAATCTGGCCGGACAGCGCGGCTCCGGGCGCAAGAATCACGGCGACCACATCGTGCTCCGCTCCGCTGATCGTGCGCCCGGATGGAGAGACGATTCTGAACTGCCCGGGACTGTCCCAATTCAGTACCAGCGGCTTTGGGTTGTGTTTGACACTGCCTGCGACGGCATACCACAGACATTGCCCGTGATGGTCACGCAATACCGGCAGCCCCAGGGTGCGATATGGAAAGCGGCCAATGGCTCCGTGGTCGCGGGCATTGCAGGCCCCGAGCGATACCGAGCCACTGTTGGTTTTATCGGGGCATGGCAGGTAGCCGATGCCTTGGCCGTCGTGCAGCAATTCCGGGTAGCTGAACGCGTAGCCGATGAGCGCGTCCCTGGCTTGGGCGAGCGCGGCAATGCTGCGTTCGCTGGCCCGATGCCCGGTTTGGATTGCGGATCGCCCGGAAGTCACCTGCGCGGCGGATGCCACGAGCAACAGCAAAAGCACAGCGGGAAGCAATGCCCCGCCGTGCGAATGCCGTCGACCGGGAAGCGGAGCGCTTGGCGTGCGGCGCGGCGTCATGGCTCGGAGCTCCTGCTCTGGGGCAGCCAGCTTTGTCCCGGCGACAAGGGTTGCCGACGCCCGGAAATCGTCGTGGCCGGAATGTCGTCCCCGACCCGGATGGCTGGTTCGGTGGCGGGATCGACCGGGACACCGTCGAACCACAGGGCAACGATGCGGCCATCACGCCACAGGATTCCATCGAAGCGGCGCTTGGGGGGCGGCGCGGTCACTGGGACAGGGATGTCTGGCACTGTAGGCTTTGTTTCCAGCGCGCGCCGTTCACTGGCGGAAAAGAAAACGCGGCTGTTGAATACTGCGGACGCTTGCCGGAGCAGGGAGGAGGGCGTCGACGCAGGTTCCATGGCAAGTACCTGACATGACGTGGCAAGCGCGAGTGAAAACAGAAGTGGTCGGAGCGTGTTCATTGCATGCTTCCCGGAGATGCCGCGAGAGTGATCCGGTCGAATTCGCAGCGGGCGCGTAGCGTGACAGGTGCGGCGTCGGCTTCCCGGTGCAGGGAACAGCCCGTCGGAATGACATGCGCCGACGAACTTGTGGCGATGGCATTGAGCGCAAGCAACGCTTCTTCGTGCAATAGCCCGGCTTCAACATAAAGATGCCGAAGGATAATGACAGGCAGATTTCCGTGCGATGAAAACGCGGGTTGTCCAGGCTGGGCGGTCAAGACGGGTTCGACGATGTAGGGGTGTGCGGAGAGTTGTCCGATGATTTGTTCTCTCTCGGTTTTTTCGGGGAAATTGCTTTCCAGCACGGTTTTCACGAGGGTAAAACGTTGTGCGCGTGCCGTGCGCGCTAATCCGGCTTCGCGGGCATCGGCGAGCTGCGTGGCGGTTTTTTGTGTGCTTGCACTCACATCGTTCCGTGCGGTTTCAGCCTCGCCATGCCAGACGGCGGACAGGAGCCAAAGCAACAGTGCGCCGACGAGCGCGGCCATGCAGCAAATCAGGGCATGGCGCAGCACCGGCGGTACATTGAGGTGTTGTGATTGCGAAAGCTGTAACGGGAGCAGGATCGGCATTGGCATGTTCATGGTGCTTTTTCCCGTCTCTCCTGTTCCGGTAATGGGAGCGTGGCATCGAGCCGCAGGTGCGCCGTGCCGGAGTCGATATGTGCTTTTATGGGCGAACCGTATTGCTGCTGCCAGAATGAAACCAGCTTGTCGGCGGCGGCTTGCGGCGGTTCGTTACGGGTGAGCGAGATTTCGAGTTCGATGCTGATGGGTCGCGTGCCGATGGAGGCGTGTTTGGCGTTGGCTGTTTGAGGGATTTGGGGTTCGTCCTTGGCAGGAGAGCCGCTTTCGCCATTTTCCCATGCCGTCTGTTTCTTCCAGACCAGCGATTCCAGCCGTGCCCAAGGAGCTTTGTCGAGCAGTCCGGCGACGGTTTGCAGGATGACGACCGGGGCAATCCCCTGGTCTTGCGCGAGGTCTTCGGCCTTGTCGAGCCAATCATCGGGGGTATCCGCACCAGGCTCATCGAGAGCTTCCGCGTTTAGTTTTTCCAGTTCGGTTTGATGTTTTTGTTGTTCGGTAACGAGTAACCCTGCTTCCTGGCGCAGGTGACTGGCGTCGATCAGCGCGGCTGTGGTTTTCGTCAGACCGGCAACAAGCGTTGCCACGGTGATGATCCACGTGGCACGGCGCGCGGCGGAGAATTGGCGCGCCCGGCGCAATGAATGGCATTCGTAATGGCCGGGTGTGCCGCGTGAGTGCGCTTCCCGCAAGACCAGCGAGAGGACGTCCGTGCCGCCCCCGGGGCATCGGGCGATGTCGATGAAATCCATGGCGCTGTTCGTGGCCGGGGCCAATTCGCGCAACAGCTGGAGATCGGTTTCAGTAGCGAGCACGAGTACCGGAGGCGGTCCTTCGACGAGGCGTTGCGAGGGCAGCCAGGCCAGGGTTTGCATGAGTTCTTCGCGGTAAACGGGCAAGTTCTCGGCGAGCGAGGCCGCTCTGGCGGTGATGACGCGCGAGAAGGCAAGGCGGCGCTGCCGGAAAAAGATCTGGCGCATACCGCCTGTACCGAGTGTGAGCAGCAAGCTCTGAGGCGGTAGCGCACGCTGACGGCGATACCAGTGTTCAAGCAGAAAGGGTACGCTGGTAAGAAGCGGCGCGTCGATTTGGCCCTGCATGCTGGCTTCGCTCAATATGTCCAGCCATAGAGTGATGGATGGTGAACGGGGCAGGGCCGAGAGCAGCATGGGTTTGGCCAGACTATCTTCCGGGCCGACGGGCAGGAGAGTTGCGCTTGTGAATGCGGCATCCTGAAAATGTTGTGCCAGCTTGCGTTTGGCAAGCTGGAGGCGGTCGGTGCGCGAAGTGTGCGGCAGGCGCTCGATGACATGACGCTCATCGGCCAAGTCGGCAATGAGGACGCTGCTGCGGCGCACGTTGGCCAGCCAGCCCTGGAGTTTTATTCTGGCTCCTTTGTCGTCGGCATTTATTTTCGACACATGCTCGATGCCGTTTGCCGTGTGCCGCCAGATGTCCAGTCCTTGCGAGTTGATGACGAAGGAATGTTTCATGGCACGTTTCAGACCGGCAGGCGGGTGATGATGTCGTAAATCGGGCCGAGGACGGCGATTGCGATCCAAAGCATCAGCAGGCCCATGACGATGGTGAGCGCCGGTTCGATGCTGGCTTGCAGGCGTTCGATGGCTTCACGGGCATCGCGTTCGTAGAAATAAACGAGCTGTCCGAGGGCGCTGTCGATCCGCCCGGTCTGTTCCCCCACCCTCAGCATTCGGGTGACGAGCCTGGGGAAAAACCCGGTGGACTCAAAGGCGTTGGCGATGCCCCGTCCGGCGGCGATGTGTGCGCCAGCGGCTTCAATGCCTTGGCGAATCGCCAGGTTCGGTGTTGCGCGCGCAGTACTGGCGATCGCGTCGATCATGGTAATGCCGTTGGCGTACAGCATGGCCAGCAGGTTGGCGGTGCGGGCCAGTGCCAGCCGTTGCGTGATTGGGCCAACAATGGGCAGCCGCAGCGCAAAGGCATGCAGGCGGCAGCTCAGGGATGGCCGCCGTGCCGCAGTCATGAAAAGCGCAACGGACGAGGGGATGACAATCAGTGGCAACAGCCAGGCATAGTGCCTGAACCAGTCGGAAAGGCCGATCAGCAGGCGCGTCGACAAAGGCAGGACTTGTCCATTGCTGCGAAAGAGGGTGGCGACTTGCGGTACGACTTGAGTCAGCGCCACCGCGATGGCTACGCAGAGCACGCTTCCGACAACGAGCGGGTAAATAACGATTTTGCGGGCGTTGGCTCCGATCTCGTCGGCACGGGCGAGATCCGTGGCGATCTGTCGCAATACGGGAGCAATGTCGCCGGTCGATTCGCCTGCGCACAACATACATCGGAACACTTCGTCGAAGTCTTGCGGGTATTGCTTCATGGCGGATGAAAGCGGCTGGCCGCGTTCGACTTCGGCATACAGGCCTGACGCAACGGCCTTGACTCCGGGGTGTCCCTGCCCATCGGTGAGCTCGGCAAGCGCATCGAGTATCGGGACGCCTGCGCCGAACATTTGTTCGAGGTGAAAACAAAAATGGATCAGTTCGCGCCGTGGGATGCGCTGCCGTTTTGTCAGCCACGATGACCGGGCTGTTTTGATGTGAATCGGTTCCAGCCCGCGCCCGCGCAGGCGTGTTTCGAGCTCGGCGGGGCTTGCAGCCTCGATTTCGCCTTGCACGATTTGCCCGTGTGCGCCGCAAGCGCGGTAGCGGTAGCAACTCATGATGCTTTTCCCTGCCCGGTTGCTGGTTCTGCCGGGGGGGCGAGCGGTCCCAGGACACGGAGCAGTTCTTCGGGTGAGGTACTGCCATCCAAAGCCTTTTGCCGCCCATCGTCGCCGAGGCCGAGATGGCCTTTTTGCGCACGGACAGCACGCGCAATCTCGGCGGAGGAAGCCCCGGTGGCGACGAGATCATTGAGTGCCTCATCCATGTTCAGTACCTCGAAGACCGGCAGCCGACCGCTATACCCCCTCCCGGCGCAGTTCGGGCAGGCACCCGCATGGGCGAGAATGAGACCGTTGCGGCTTTCTTCGTCGAACAGACCGAGGCCAAAGCATTCCCCGGCGCTGGCCGGAGTCAAGTGGCGGCAGTCCGGGCACAGGCGGCGCACGAGACGTTGCGCGATGACGCCGCGAAGATTGTCGGCCAGCAGCGCCGGGCGGATGCCGAGATCGAGCAGGCGCGCGATGGAACCGATGGCGGAGTTGGTGTGGAGGGTGGCGAAAACGCGATGCCCGGTCATCGCGGCGCGGATGGCCATTTCAGCCGTCTCGGAATCGCGGATTTCACCAACGAGGATGATGTCCGGGTCTTGCCGCAGGATGGCGCGGATGCCGGTGGCGAAGCTGATTTTTGCCGCTTCGCCGACGGTGGTCTGGCGGATGCGTGCCATTGGGCATTCGACCGGGTCTTCCAGCGTCATGATGTTGACGTCGTCAGAATCGAGCTGGTCGAGCATGGCGTAGAGAGTGGTGGTTTTGCCGCTGCCGGTTGGGCCTGTGACGAGGATCAGCCCTTCGGGACAGGCCAATATGCGTTCAATGGCGGCAAGCCGCGCGGCATCGAATCCGATTTTGTTCAGCGGGACGATGCCACGGCGGTAGTCGAGGATGCGCAGCACGATGTTTTCGCCGTGCAGCGTCGGCATGGATGAGACGCGGAAGTCGACCGGGCGCCCGGCGACGGTGATGGAGACGCGACCATCCTGCGGTGCGCGGGTCTCCGCGATATTGAGACCGGCCATGACCTTGATTCGCACCGTCATGGCTGGCCAGTGGTTGAGATGCAGGGCACGAACCTGCTGGAGGATGCCGTCGACGCGGTAACGGATGCGCAGGAAGCCGGCTTCCGGCTCGAAGTGCATGTCTGATGCTGCTGTCTTGACCGCGTCGACGAGCAGCGCATCGACCAGCCGCGTGAGCGGATGCCCCGTTTCGTTCGCTGCCGGGGGTTTGCTCGTTTCGAGTTCCTGGAGAATATCGTCGATGGCGAGCCGGTATCCGTAATGCCGGTCGATGGCTTCGCGGATTTCGGATTCGGCGGCGAGCGCCGGGCGCAGATGTACCCCCGGCCCGCAATACGCGGCCAGTACGTCGAGTGCGATGAGGTCCTGCGGGTTGGCCATTGCCACGGTCAGGGTGGCGGCGGCGTCGTCGAAGGACAAAGGCAGCACGGTATGGCGACGGGCGAGCGCCTCGGGTACGAGCGCCAGCGTTGCCGGGTCGACCACGGCGCCGGCGCCGCTCAATTCCACGGATTGTCGCCCGAGCCGCTTCGATAGCGCGTCGCGCAGCATGGTTTCGGTGATGAAGCCGAGTTCCACGCACAGTTGCCCAAGAGGATGATGTTTGCGTGTTTGCTCATGCAGGGCGATGCGCAACTGGTCGTCACCGATCAAACCGGCGGCAAGCAGGGTTTGTCCGATGGGCGCGGGTATCGGGTTGCTGGCGGATAATGATAAAAACATACTCTATAGGGATTATTAATAATGATGATAAAATATACAAAAGGAATTTATGAGTCAACATGATATGCAAAAATAATTATTCGGCGCTGCTCGCAACGGGTGCGTGAACAGCGTCATTCCCGCGAAAGCGGAAACCCAAGGCCGCAGGGGTGGGAAGTTCTAAGGAGAAGCTGTGGGCTTCGTGTGCCTGTTTCCCTGAAAGGCAGGAATTTAATACACTTCCAAGTGTTCTCCTTTTTTAATTATCATTGCATCTTCACCTATGAATATCCTCGATTCTGCCTTTGAGGCGCGTGTGGCTTTGCAGTCCATCCGCCGCGATTTACACGCCCATCCTGAACTGGCTTTCTTTGAGACGCGCACATCGGACGTAGTGGTGCGCGAGTTGGCTGCGCTGGGCATCGAGACACATCGCGGTTTGGCCAAGACCGGCGTGGTCGGGGTGCTGCGCGCGGGGCGTGGCACGCGGGCAATAGGTTTGCGGGCCGACATGGATGCGCTGCCGCTGAATGAAGCCAACTCCTTTGCTCATCGTTCCGTGTTTGAAGGCCGCATGCATGCCTGCGGGCACGACGGCCATACCACGATGCTGCTGGGAGCGGCAAGGCTGCTTGCGGCCTCGCGCGATTTTGATGGAACCGTGTATCTGATCTTTCAGCCGGCAGAAGAAAGCAGTGGTGGCGCACAGGTCATGGTTAAAGATGGCCTTTTCGAACGGTTTCCGATGGAAGCGATTTACGGTATGCACAACTGGCCGGGGCTGCCCGCCGGAGATTTCGCCGTGCATGCCGGGCAGGTCATGGGAGGAACGGATCGCTTCGATATTCGCATCCGGGGTGTTGGCGGGCACGCAGCCATGCCGCATCTGACCATTGATCCCCTCCATGCCGGGGCGGCGCTGGTACAGGCCGTACAAAGCGTTGTTTCGCGCTCACTCGACCCCTTCGATACCGCCGTGGTTGCCGTCACCTGTTTTCACGCAGGGGATGTCTATAACGTCTTGCCCAGTCAGGCGGAACTATCAGGAACCCTGCGCAGTTTTTCCGAAGACGTGCGGCAAAAGGCACTCACACGCCTCAGAGAGCTATGCGCGGGTCTGTCCGGGGCTTTCGGCGTGGAGATTGATTTTTCGGCGCGCGGCGACAGCTATCCGCCGACGGTCAATACCGCCGCCGAAGCCGCATACTGTCGGCAAGCCGCCGCCGCAGTCGTGGGGCAAGAGCATGTACGTACCGGCGAGCGCCCAAGCATGGGCGCGGAAGATTTTGCCTTCTATCTCCAGCACAAACCCGGCGCTTACATATGGATTGGCAATGACCCGCCCGGATGCGGGCATGGCGGTTGCGCGGGGTTGCATAATCCGGCCTACGACTTCAATGACGACATTCTTCCCATCGGGGCGGCGTATTGGGTGGAACTTGTCCGGCACGTGCTTGGCAGGGCGGAGCGTTCGGAGTGAAGCGATGATGGATGGCCTGCCGCAATTCCCTCTTATCCTTGCGGGATTTGTCCTTTTGACCGGAATTGCCTTGGTGCTGGCTTGGCAAGCCGTGATGACGGGGCATCGCGAACGCCTGCTGTTGGAACGCATCAACGAAGCGTTGGAGCGCCGTGCGCTCGATCAGCATCGGGAAATGCTGCGAGATTTGCACGAAGGGTTGGAACGCCAGACAGACCGCGTCGGAGAACATGCGCGAGCCGACCGCGAACTGCTTCAGAACGGGCTGACGGCGGCCTCGGTGCAGTTGTCGCGCTCCATCGAAACCCTCACGCGCAGCGTGGAAGGCCAGTTGCAGACGCTCTCCGGGCAAGTCAACACCCGGCTCGACGAAGGTTTGCGCAAGACCCACGATACTTTCACTGGCGTCATGACACGCTTGGCGGCGATAGACGAAGCGCAGAAAAAGATTGAGGCGCTCACCTCCAGCGTTGTGAGCCTCCAGGAAATCTTGGGGGACAAGCGCACACGCGGCGCGTTTGGCGAAGTGCAGCTTGAAGCCTTGGTGCGAAACGCGCTGCCGCCAAACGCCTTTATCTTCCAGGCGACGCTGCCCAACGGCAGCCGGGCGGATTGTCTGCTTGACCTGCCCCCGCCCACGGGCAAAGTGGCCATTGATGCCAAATTTCCGCTCGAAAACTATAACCGGATGTTCGATTCCGCGCTGGCGCAGGCCGACCGAAAGGCCGCACAGGCGGCCTTTCGTGCCGATGTGCGCCGCCACATCGATACCATTGCCGATAAATACATCCTGCCGGGGGTCACCGCGGATGGCGCGGTGATGTTTCTGCCTGCCGAAGCGGTTTTTGCCGAACTGCATGCCTCGCATTCCGGGATCATTGCCTATTCGCAGGCACGGCGGGTATGGATTGTCTCGCCGACTACCCTGATGGCAGTGCTCAATACCGCGCGTGCGGTGCTCAAAGACATGGAAACCCGCCGTCAGGTTCATGTGATCCAGGAAGAGCTGGGGCGGTTGGCGAAGGATTTCGGACGATTCGACGAACGAATGAGCGCACTGGCCCGCCATATCGGACAGGCGAACAAGGACGTGGAAGAAGTCCACATTTCCAGCCGCAAGATCAGTGCCCATTTTCAGCGCATCGAATCTGTCCGGCTCGATGAAACGGAGGGTCTCAGCGCTGCAAGCACGTTGGAAGAACCTGACACGGAATAATACCCATATCCCGTAAAGCGGACAATTTGCCGTCCCCGCGCCGGGCTCCTGGTCACGATGCGGTGTTGGTGCCGGGGAGGTTGCTTCGCTGCCAGTCGGGATTGTAGACCATGGTGCAATTACGCCCTGCCTCCTTGGCGGAGTAGAGCGCCTCGTCGGCCCGGTGCAAGGGCGAGTCGGCTGTTCTGTCTTCTACGCGCAAATCGGAGATGCCGATACTGACCGTGGCCGGTATGAAAACGTTGCCTATCTTGGCTGGGGTGTGTTCGAAGACATTCCGCAACCGCTCGGCGAGTTCGCGCGCCCCGCTGATGCCAACGCCGGGCAGCAGGATGGCGAATTCCTCGCCGCCCAGGCGCCCGATGATGTCGCTGCGGCGCACGGTTTGGCGAACGATGTGCACGAAATGGCTAAGCACGGCGTCGCCTGCTGCGTGGCCGTGTCCGTCGTTGACGCGTTTGAAGAGGTCAAGATCGGTCATCAGAAGCGATGTCGAGCCTCCATGACGGCGTTGCCGTGACAGTTCGGCTTCGAGTTGGTCGAGGAAGTGGCGGCGGTTGCTGGCTCCGGTGAGCGAATCGGTCGTGGCGAGCTGCAGCAGGGCTTCTTGCCGGTTGCGTTGCTCGGTGATGTCGTGGAACACGACTACTGCGCCGTTTTCTGGGCCTTGCCCGCGAATTGGCGTAATCGTCATTTTTGCCGGGAAACAACTGCCGTCGCGCCGGGAAAGCCACTCTTCGCTTTCACGTGATTTTCTGTCGCTCAAGGCTTGCATGAGCTGACAGTTTTCGATAAGGGTTGCTTGCCCGCCGGGATCATTGCGGTGGAAGAGGCTGTACAGATTCTTGCCCATCACCTCTTCGAGTTGATAACCGTGCATGGTGAGTGCTGCGCGGTTGATGAAAGTGATGCAGCCGTTGTGGTCGATGCCGCAGATACCATCGGCAGCAGTATCGAGCAGCAAGGCGTTTCGCTGGGAGAGATTCTCAATGGTGGTCGTGTTTTTCTTCAAGCGGCGTTCCCATTCGCGGCGAAACAGCCGTATCAATACGAGAAGAGCGAATTGAGTGATGGCATAGACAGTAAAAATGCCACGGAATATCGCGGTGTGCTTAGCTTCGAGGCGCTGGGTATGGGGAGTGATGTCGTGCCAGAGCAATACTGTCCCCGGCGGCTCAAACTGCGGGTCGAGTTGGCTTTGGTGATCGTCAAGAGCAAATGAGATCAATTGAAATTGCCGCCCTTGCCAAGCCAGGAGTTGGGTTTGCGGGGTACGTCTGCTCTCGGGCAATAGCCCGTCTCTGAGCCAGTTGTTTACTTCAGGGCGGCTTGCCGCGAGGATGAAGTGCCTGTGAGCCAGCGTCGTGGGCTGATGACTCTCCGGCGTCGCGTTGAGAATTCGATGGTTGTTGAGCAGCAAGGCGATCCCGATATTGAGCTGCTTGTCCAGTCTCCTGATCTGACGGCCGGTGTCAAAACCGGCTTCTATCATACCGACGAAGCGCTTGCCGTTACTGGGCGATACACGCATGACCGGTGCTATTCCAATCAAACCGGTGTAGGTATGCCCAATCTCGAAACCGCAGCGGGGCAGGTGATCCCGTGCGGTGTCGGCCAGCATGGGCCGGGCAGAGAGTAAAGAATCGCCAAAATGGGACGGTACATCCATGCGCAGGAAGGAAACACCGTCGGGCAATATAAAATGCATATGCTGCACCTCGTGCTGCATAGGCAGGTCGCCCCATTGCTGGTTGACGTATTCTCGAAGCGCATCCCTCACGCGCGCTGCGCGTTTGCCGCCACCGTGCCCACCCTCGGCATGCACGGCTGCGTTGCCTTCGTCCAGTAAGTGCTGGATTTCCGTATTGGTGGCGATGCTGTAGGCCAGAGCCTGCGCATGCCGCGACAGGATTTCATTCTGGATGGTATAGATGCTGTAAAGTTTGTCGGTACTGTCAACGAGTTCGATTTCAGAATATTTTTTGGTTTGCCAATATAAATACCCGCCAATGGTTGCAAAAGCAGCGGCAAGCACGGCACTGCTCAGAAAAACGATGAGCCTGTATTGCATGAACGTGTCCAGCTAGATTTTTTTGAACTATACGGTGTGGATACAATCTGTTACTGACTTTATTCACATTGTCATGCGCGTTATGGGGTGTCTTCCGTAACATGTTTCCGGTATCGGCGCAATAAAAACCGCCCTGGATCGGTAGCGTCGGCCAGTTCTCGTTCGATTGGCAGCGGTTCGCCTTCTATCCGTGATGCCAGCAGTTCGCCCATAAGCGCCGCCCATGCCAGCCCGCGTGAACCGAAGCCGGAGATCATGTAAAGCCCTGGATGACGCGCCTGTGCAGCGAGTGGAACGCCCTGCGTGGCAGTCGGCACGGCTCCGGCCAGCGGCAGGCGGTCTGTTGAGACGGGGCGGAAACTTACCCGTGCGCCAAGCATGGCGGCATCCAGTCCGGCGGTGTAGCCAGGCAAAATGCTTTCCAGCTTGGCGAGGTTCATTTGTTGGTCGCCAAGTCGGGGTTCAGGGTCGGGGTCACCAAGATCGAAGCTGGCCCCCGCACAGCGCAAACCGTCGACTTCGGGCGTAACGTAACCGCCACAGCAGACAACGGCCTGCGGGGGGCTATTCTCCGCCGTGGGTAATACGCTGACCTGGCCGCGTGCGCTGTACACCGGTGTCGGCGCGGCGTGCGGAAAGCCGGAAAGTCCCGTCCCGGCGGCAAGAATCATGACGGGCGCACTGGCGATGATGCTGCCATCTGTGGCGAGCGCATGCCACAGATATCCCCTGTATTCGATACGGGCCACGAACTGCGGCCAATGCGTGCGGACGAGGTTTGAATGGGTTGCGAGGTTGGCCGCGCACAGACTCGGAGGCTGCACCCATCCGCAGTTTGGGAAATACCAGCCGCCGTGCGGGACGCGCCAGCCAATGATTTCGCTCGCGGTGCCGGCGTCCGCATAGCGCAGCAATTCGCCGGGCAGAGCGAGGCGCTCGGTCGTGGCCCGCATTCGGGTTTCCTGCGTTTCGTCGTGCGCAAGATGGAAAACACCGCAGGCCGCAGCACGGACCGGAATTCCGGCAGAAATCGTTTCTTCGATGCGCCGCCAGCCATAAAGTGCGCTGGCGCGGGATAACCGGCTCATCCGGTTGTCGTCAAAACTGAGTTGGGGGCGCAATACACCGGCATGGTTGCCTGAAGCGCCCTGACCCGGCCCGTGGGCGAAGTCGATGATGTCGACCTCCCAACCGCGTGCGCACAGGCGCTCTGCCGCCGCCGTCCCTGCCGCGCCTGCGCCGATGATGACCGCGTGACGCAAGGCCGGGGGTGAAGAAGGTTTGTGGACACGTGCCTCTGAATGGAGCGTGCCGCGCAGCATCTCCCGCTTGCCGCCAAAACCGGGCGCTTTTTCGACGACGAACCTGGCGCGGCGCAATCCTTCGCGCACATCTGCCGCGACTGACCAGGTTGCCAGCGTCGCATCCGGCGCGGCCAGCCGTGAGAGCAGATGAAAAACCCGTGCCGACCACATGGCCGGATTTTTGGCGGGGGAAAAACCATCCAGAAAAAAAGCGTCAACGCAGGCATCGATCTGCGCCAGCCCTTCACGGACATCGCCGAAATACAGAGTTAGGCAGACCCGCCCCCCATCCAGATGCAGGCGGTGCATCCCGTTCGCGAGCGCGGGCCATTGGGCGTGCAATTGAGCGGCGAGCGGCGCAAGTTCCGGCCAACTGAAGTGGAGCTGCGCCAGATCATCGGCCCGGAACGGGTGCAGTTCGCAGGAAATGAAATGCAGTGTGCGCGAACGGCCAGCGTCTTCCCGCCAGGCCGCCCAACATGCCAGAAAATTCAACCCGGTTCCGAATCCCGTTTCCGCGATAACGAAACGATCTCGCCCGCGCCAGCGTTCCGGCAGGTTGTTCCCGCCCAGAAAAACATGCCGCGCCTGCCCGAGCCCCCCGTCGGCGGAGTGATAAACATCATCGAACAAGTCCGAATAAGGCGTGCCGTCCGTGGCGAATTGAAGTGTGGCGGGGTGGAGGGGCATGGGGTGAATGAGGAGAAAGAAACTTGATAAGCTTACTCCGGTATCTATTGAATAGAGCACTGGTCAGGCTTTCTGGATTCCCGACTTCGCAAAAATGACGTTGTATTGTTGTCGTTTTGAAGTAGAAATGGAATCAGAGGTCTTGAAACCCTCGTTTGCCGTCCCCACATACCCGCGCACATGACCCACGCAATCTTACGGAGCTTTTACTCATGACTCAGAGAGCGGAGACCCTCAACTTTCAGGCCGAAGTGAAGCAATTGCTTCATCTGATGATTCATTCGCTGTACTCCAACCGCGAAATTTTTCTGCGCGAGCTCATCTCGAATGCGTCGGACGCCTGCGACAAACTGCGCTTTGAAGCCATTGACCGGCCTGAATTGCTGGAAGGCGACGGCGAACTGAAAATCCGTGCGGCTTTCGATGCCGAAGCCAAAACCATCATCATTACCGATAACGGTATCGGCATGAGCCGCGAGGAAGCCATTACCAACCTGGGAACCATTGCCAAATCCGGCACGCGCGAATTTTTCGGCAGCCTCACCGGCGACAAACAGAAAGACGCGCACCTGATCGGCCAGTTTGGTGTCGGTTTCTATTCCTCTTTCATCGTTGCCGACAAAGTGACTGTCATCACCCGCCGCGCCGGTCTGCCCGCTTTGGACGCGGTACGCTGGGAATGCACGATGACCGGCGATGATGCGGGTGCGTACTCGGTGGAGACCATTGAACACGCTGCGCGCGGGACCGAGATTACCCTTCATCTGCGCGAAGGCCAGGAAGACCTGCTCTCCAGTTGGCGATTGAAAAACCTCATCCGCAAGTATTCCGATCACATCGTTCAGCCCATTTTGATGAAAAAGGAACAATGGGACGAAGAGAAAAAGGAGCAAATCCAGACTGAAGAAGAGGAAACCGTCAACCAGGCCAACGCCCTCTGGGCACGCCCGCGAAATGAAGTCAGCGATGACGAATACAAGGCGTTCTACAAGCATGTCGGCCACGACTACGAGGAACCGCTTGTTTGGTCTCACGCGAAAGTCGAAGGGCGGCAGGAATATACACAACTACTCTATATTCCCTCGCATGCCCCTTTTGATCTCTGGGACCGCCACGCCCGCCACGGCATCAAACTCTACGTGCGGCGCGTCTTCATCATGGATGACGCCGAAAAACTCATGCCGCTCTACCTGCGTTTCGTGCGAGGGATCGTCGATTCCGCCGATCTTCCTTTGAACATTTCGCGCGAAATCCTCCAGGAATCGAAAGACATCGACGCCATCCGCCAGGGCTGTACCAAGAAAGTGCTTGCCATGCTGGAGAGCCTTGCCGACGGCGAGGAGGCTGCGGACAAGGAAAAATACGCCACCTTCTGGAAGGAATTCGGCCGTGCCCTCAAGGAAGGCGTGGGCGAGGATTTCGCCAACAAGGACAAGATCGCTGCCTTGCTGCGGTTTGCGTCCACATACGCCGATACGGCGGATGAGACCGTTTCACTCAAGGACTACATCGCGCGGATGAAAGAAGGGCAGGGGAAGATTTACTACGTCACTGCCGAGAGTTTCAATGCCGCGAAGAACAGCCCGCATCTCGAAATTTTCCGCAAGAAAGGCATTGAAGTCCTGCTGCTGTCGGATCGCGTCGATGAATGGGTGACAGGCAACCTCACCGAGTTTGATGGAAAACCGCTCGTTTCCGTCGCGCGCGGCGGGCTTGATCTCGGCAGTCTCGAAGACGAGTCCGAGAAAAAAGAAACCGAACGGGCTGCTGACGAATACAAGGCTCTGCTCGAAAAAATGAAAACCAGCCTCGGCGAGCGGGTCAAGGATGTGCGCGTCACGCTTCGCCTCACGGACTCTCCGGCCTGCCTCGTCGCCGACGAGCACGATCTTGGCATGAACTTGGGCCGCATTCTCAAGGCTGCCGGACAAAACGCTCCGGACTCCAAACCCATCCTCGAAATCAACCCGCATCACCCGGCGGTGCAACGGCTCAAGGCCGAAGAAAAACAATTCGACGATTGGGCGGCGGTGCTTTTCGACCAAGCGCTCCTTGCCGAAGGCGGCACGCTCGACGATCCGGCGGGTTTCGTTAAAAAAATCAACCAGTTGATGTTGGCAGTGAGCGGCGGGTAAGCGTCAGGCGTTTTCCCCGCGCGTTGCGCCAGCCGGGCGGAAGGCCGCGCAGAAATCCGGGTGGGTTTCGAGATACGCGCCGCCGATGAGGTCGATGCAGTAGGGCACGGCGGGGAAGACGGCGTGGAGGCATTCGCCAATGGCTGCGGGTTTGCCTGGCAGGTTGATGATGAGGCTCCGGCCTCGGATGCCCGCAGTCTGCCGGGAAAGAATCGCTGTCGGGACGGAGGCGAGCGAGACTGAACGCATTTGTTCGCCAAAGCCCGGCAGCATTTTGGAGCAGACCTTTTCGGTGGCTTCCGGCGTTACGTCGCGGAGAGCCGGGCCGGTTCCGCCGGTGGTGACGATGAGGCAGCAGCCTTCGCGGTCGCCAAGTTCCCGTAGTGTGGCTTCAATCAGCACTTCGTCGTCGGGGATGATGCGGGCGACGGCTTCCCAGGGGCCTTTGATCGCCAAGGTAAGCCAGTCACGGATGGCAGGGCCGCCCTTGTCTTCGTATTCGCCCCGGCTTGCCCGGTCGGAGACAGTGAGGATGCCGATGCGTATGATGTCGCTTGTGTCGTCCATGCCGGGAAGATACCCGTTCAAGAATAAAGGTGCAAACTGGAGCGAGGGAGGAGCGCTGTGCCGAACCAGCACAACAGCAACAGGAGGAATGCGACGAGGAGCGTCCAGAGGACAAAGTTGTCTTTCCTCCCCTGATGCCGCAGGTGGATGTAGACGAGGTAGGCGGCGCCGGTGATGAAGGCGAGCGTCTCTTTTGGGTCCCACGACCAGTAGTGGCCCCACGCTTCTTTTGCCCAGACTGCGCCGAGCAGCAGCCCGAGCGCGAGGAAACCGAAGCCGACGTGGACGAGATCATCGACGAAGGTGAGTAATCCGTTGTCGTTGCCGTTGCCGCTGCGTCGGCGAAAGAACAGCACACCGGCGGCGAGCGTGGCAACGCCGAAGAATGCGTAAGCGATGATGTAGATGATGACGTGGGGAATGAAGAGGAAGCTCTGAAGGGCGGGCATCAGCGCGACGGAGTGGATTTCCGGTTTCAGCACGTTGATGGCAGTGAATACCGTTGCCACGATAGCCGACAAGAGCAACAGCCACGGGTAGTTCCAGCGGCGGTAGGTGATGTATCCGGCGAGAATCATGAAGAGGGCGTACCAGAGCCGGGTTTCGCCCATTGTCCGCAGTGGCGGACGCGATAAAGCATTCCAGAATGCGGCGATAAAGACGGCAGACAGAGCAATGCCAGTGATCGTCAGCGCGTCAACCACGTATACGGATCGAGCCGATCGAGGGCGGCGGCAAGCAAGCAGGCCGGCGGAAAGCCAGCATAGCATTGCGGGAAGGGCTATGCAGGGGAACTCGTTCCAACTCAAGCTCATTGATTAGTCCTCCGTCTGCCCGCACCATTCCAGGCCAGCAGGAGAGATCCGGCCGCCATGAGGAACATGCCGATTTTGGCGGGCAACAGCCACGGATCGTAAACCAGTTCCATTTCGCTCCAGTGGGACAGCTTTCCAAGGGCAGTCTCGTAGCCGTATTGGTAGATCATCCAGTCGCCGACTGAAACGGGTTTATTGACTTCCAGGATGGCGTCAAAAGACTCGCCCTCTTTCGGGATGATGGTGATGTCCGAGGCGTAGCGTCTGGGTTCTGGCTGTGTCATGGCAAAGGAGTAACGCTCGTCCAGGGAGAGGTCCGAGAAGAATAAATCAGGAGTATTGCCGCCTGCGGAAACCCAGCCCGTTTTGATTTCTCCGGTAAGGAGGTTTTGAACAGTAATTTTTGCGGCGGGGGTGGATTCCGGCATTGGGCTGGCACGGTACTCGCCGCCGACACGCACGGCGGTATGCAGGTACTCGTCAAGCGTGATGGCCCAGTCGCCAATTCGTCCTTTTGGGCGTTTGGGGTCGATCTGAAAGAACTCTTGCTTGTTTTTGGGTTGAGGCTTGCTATCGGGTTGGGGGGCAGGGGGAGCTTGGCGGTCAATAATGGTCAGGTTTGGTGGATATTCTTCCAATGTGAATTTTTTGAGCGTGATGGCGACAGGTAACTCCAGGGCTTCTTCGTTTTGGTTGAAGACGCGCCATTCGGTTTCTCCGGCGCCCACATGCATGACGACGCGCATCATGTCTGCCGCGCCGAATCCGGCTGAGGCGAGGAGTACCCATAGTCCCAGATGGTTGCAGAGGAAGGTGATGTCTCGCCGGGAAAAGCGCAGGAGCCGTTTGAGTGTGGTGATGCCCAAGGCGATGAGCGTCATGGTGTACAGGAATACGAAAGGCCACGAGGCAGTTATCATCCTGAACCCGAGACGGGAAACAAGATCGGGCGTTTGCGTCGGCATTCGGGGAAGCTGCGGGGTCAGTTCCATGTAGAGGCCGAAAAGAAGGAGCGCCACGGTGAGTGTGATGGCTACTGGAATACCCGCAATCCAGTGCATGAACAGGCTGTTTTGAAAACGGGTACCAAGAGCGATCAGTCCGGCCAGTATTGCGAGCGCGATGAGGTTTGCCGGATAGTGCAGGATGGCAATGTCAAAGTGGCCGACGGTCAGTTGCAGCATGAAACCGACCAGAATGATGCTCGCGACGAACAGGGCGGCTTCAGGATATCCCCACGGGAACTGCCAGAGCTTTCTTGTGGTGGAGCAGGTGTGTTGCGCCCGGGAAAAAGAGAGAGACATGCGTTTATTGCGGTGGAAAAGAATACCCGCCTTTCGGCGGGTATTCGTTGTCAAAAGGAAGAGAGCAATGCTTCAGTGCGAAAATGCATGTTTCTTTGCTTCCTCTCCACCCTTTTCCCCTTCTCTCCAGTCTTTCTCGTAGTCGTAGCTCTTGTACTGATCCAGCAGATCCGGCTCGGTCAGCTTGCCTGCCGATTTGGCTTTTTCGATCCAGGCGGGAACGACTGTCTTCATGAACTCCGTCTTGTCGGCCCGGAGTTTTTCCATGTTGAGCCCGATGTAGGCTTGCGCTTTCGCCTTGGTGTCGATATCAGGCATCGAGAACGAAATGCCATTGGCGGTGAACAGCTTCTGCACTTCGATCTGTGCGAGCAGGCTCCTGTCGAGAGCGGCCGAGAGGATGCGTGCCGTTTCCACTGGCGCATGGAAGGGAGCGCCGTGGGAGGCGACACCGAAATCCCAACGCCAGCCAGCCTCGCGGAGCAGTTTATGCACGGGCTTGATTTCCGCGCTGTCGGCCGTGACCTTTCCGCTGTCCAGCAGAACCTTCGTCATGATGTGCGCTTTGGCGAGTTCGTCCTCGACACGGTTACGAATCTCAAGGAGTTTGTCCTGATGGTCATAGACGTAGCTCTTGAGTTTCTCTTCGCTGTCGCGGTGACAGGTCTGGCAGACCCCGGACACATTCTTGAGCGGGCTCATGATCTGGTGATCGGTGTACTTGACGCCGCCTTCGGACTTATAGGGCAAGTGGCAGTCGGCGCACGAAACACCGCGCTTGCCGTGTGTACCCAAGGTGTAGAGTTCCCAGTCAGGATGCTGCGCCTTGAGCATCGGTGCCTTGCTCAATGCATGTACCCAGTCTTTGTACGGCTTGTCCTGGTTGTCGCCGAAAATCGTCTGGTCATAGTACCTTTCCATGTCCTCCAGGGTAAGGCCCTTGTCCCACGGGAAGGTCAGGTACTTGTTGTCGCCCTCGGCGAAATAGTACTCGACGTGGCACTGGGCGCAGACGAGGGAACGCATTTCATTCGGGCTGGCCTTGGTGACGTCCTGACCCCGCCGCTTAAATGCCTCGACCAGCGCCGGACGGGAGATGGTGAGGTTCATCGTCTTGGGATCGTGACAATCCGCGCAACCCAAGGGGTTCACTATCTCGGGGCCCAGTTCGCTCCACTTGGAGCTGTAGTATTTTCCGGGGCCGATTTCCTGCATCATGCGTGGCACGTCCGGGCTCTTGCAGGTCCAGCAGGTTCCGGGCTGCATGTCTTTGTTTTCACCGACGCCGGGTGTGCCCGTGCGCAACGACTTGCGCATGTCGTGGAGGGTGTACCAGTGGCCACGCGGAGCGGAGTAGTCGCGGGAGAAAGCGTATCCGGCCCAGAGGATAACCATGTTCGGCCGTGTTGTAAGCACGTCCTCCGGGTTGTTGCCGAGATACTTGCTTTGGAAATCCGTTTGCCGGGTTTTCTTCCAGGTGTCGTATTCCCGTTTATAGTTGACACCCCACTGGTCATTGCGCCCATCAATGCCGGTATCGGATTTGGCGATATCCACTTTCATCTTGTCGTGCTCTTTGGACGGATCTTTAGAGGGAACGAAAGTGGGCGCAGTGCTTTTAATGGGCACCCTCACGTTATTCATAACAGAGGCAGCAACTTCCGCCTTTCGTTCCGTGATACCGGCTGCGATTAGTCCGAGCACGAAAACGACCGCCATTACAACGAGAAGAAGAAGCCAGCCGACGGAAGGGCTCCGTTTGATGGTTTCACCAAGATTACTCATGATGTCGCTCCCAGTGAGTCAAAGAATTTACCGTTCTACAGCGTCGTCGGTTTTCCGCATTTACTGCAGTATGTTTTTGAGCCAGTCCGGCACAGATGAAGGAGGATGGGGTGCGAGTGCATTCGGTGCCGAAGCTAACCCGCTGTTTCTGCCATGCGGCACATGCCTGTGGCAGTCCCAGCATGCTTTTTCCTGCTGATGGCCATCCTTTACAAGGATTCCATCATGCGTGGCTTTGCCCGCTTTCACAAATTCCGTGGTGAGCGGGGTATGGCAGCGAACACAATTATCCTGGATGACTTTCGTGGCAGCCGGACGCGGGCGCGGAGCGGCTGGCTCCTTCTTCATGAGGAACACGGCAGCGTGGTGCAGCCCGTCCTGCGCTTCAAACAGCAACGCGGCCAGTTTGTTGTGTTGCGGAACGTGGCAGTCCTTGCAGTTGGTCCACTTTGAGTGCGAACTCTTGCTCCACGACTGGTAGGAAACGGACATGATGTGGCAGTTGACACAGGTGGCAGGGTCATCCCCGAGATACGAAAACACCCGCGCCACATACACGTTGTAGAGGCCAAGCCCTACCGCGACCCCGCCAAGCAGAAACAGCGGGACAATGAGTTTGCTTGGCAAGGCATTGAGGATGCCTTTGAAGAAACCACAGCTCGAGCGCTCGGACATGTGTAATCTCCCTTCATGGCTAGCACACTGTTTGGAAGTAACCAGTTCTTGTGTTTCCACCGGAACCATCCAATTTTCGGGGGAAGGTATCCCCTTATCAGTGAAGATGCAACCCGTCACATTAAATTTTTAACAATATTTTTCCGTGTCGGGCGTGTGCTGCCAAATAGCGGTTTCCAGAAGTTGTGCTTGCGCGATTTCGCCCGTGGCGAGGTCGTTGCGCCCGCTCGGAGCCACGATCAGGGCATCGGCGCGTGTCATGGAGAGAATGTCCCCGCTGCTCTGCGATGCGGCGGGCGTTGCCATGTAGGCTCCCGATGCGTCGCGGGAGAGTGTTGCGCGGACGAATTCGACCCGGTTTTGCCTGGATTTGACCGCTTGGGCCAGACGGACGGGAATCGTGCGGCGGAACAGGCGGCGATGCCCCATGAGGCGGCGTAACGCGGGCAGGACGAATTGCTCGAAGCAGACCATGCTGGAGACGGGGTTACCGGGCAGGCAGAACACGAAGGCGTGCTTCGTTGTGCCGAATGCCATGGGGTGGCCGGGACGCATTTCGACGCGCCAGAAGTGCATGGTGACGCCCAAGGTTGTGAGTGTGGGGCGCACGTGGTCGTGGTCGCCGACGGATGTCCCGCCGGAGATGAGTAATACGTCGTGTTCAAGCCCGCGCTCGAGGAAACCGGCCAGTTCGTCCGGTTTGTCGCAGGCAATGCCGAGGAGGACGGGTTCGATGCCCAGGGCTTGCACCTGCGCCATGAGGGCATAGCTGTTGGAATCGGGGATTTTGCGGGGATCGAGCGGTTCATTCAGGGCTTCGAGTTCATCGCCGTTCGACAGGATGGCGACACGCGGTTTGCGGGTCACTTTTATTTTGGCCCGTTTGACTGTGGCCAGCACACCGACCGCGGCAGGGGTGATTTCTTCTCCTGCGCGCAGCACGATATCGCCTTTGCGCATATTCTCCGCGCGCAGGCGAATGTCCGTCGCTGGCTTGGCGGGGACAAGAAATTCGACTCTGTCATTTTCCAGCAGGCGGGTGTCTTCCACGCGGACGACGGTATCCGCGCCGGAAGGCAGCGGAGCGCCGGTCATGATCCTGGCGCACTGCCCAGGTTGAAGGGAAAAACGGGGAGTGTCGCCCGCTTTGATGTCTTCGACGATTTGCAGCGTAATGGGGGCGCTATCGAGATCGGCGGCACGCGCGGCGTAGCCATCCATCGCAGAAACGTCGCAAGGCGGCAGGTCGCGGTTGGCGAGGACTTCTTCGGCAAGCGCGCGGCCAAGCGCCTGCGCAAGTCCGGTCTCTTCCGTTTCCAAGGGGGTGATCCTGTCGAGGATGCAGGCTTGCGCTTCCTGAACGGACAGACCGGTGGCGATTTCGTGCGAGGTGTCGGCGGGAGAATTCATGAGGGCTTCAGTTTCCAAAATACCGAAGTGCTTCTGCGGCATCTTCAGGAGTATCGATGTCGATGAAACTGCGAACTTCCTTGTCAATATCGGCCAAATGATGCTCGTCGATACGGCAGGTGTCCAGTCCCGGGAGCGCCGCCAGCAAACCGGGTTTTCCGGGGCGAGCCAGTACGCCGCGCAACGCGGGCAAAGCCGAGACGGCGTAGAACGCAGTGAGCGGGTAGGGCTGTCCGCCAATGACGGGCACGACTGCCTGGTGTTTGGCTCGGTTGGCGGCCAGCCGTTCAATGACTTGGGGCAGCAGGTAGGGCATGTCCCCGGCTACGGCGAAGACCCAGTGTGTCGTGGCGTGTTGCAGTCCCGCGCAAAGCCCGGCAAGTGGTCCGGCTCCGGGGATTTCGTCGCATACCTGCGGAGCGTCGATGTCGTCGCGGAGATGCCGGACGCTGACCAGTATCGAGGAGAAAAGCGGCCGTGTCAGGTCGAGTGCGCGTTGGAGCAGGCTTTGTCCGCCGAGTTGCAGGGAAAGTTTTTCACGCCCCATCCGTCGGGAATCGCCCCCTGCGAAAATCAGCGCCGTACAATCCGCGATCATGTTTGTGAGAGGTATTGCAGGAGGAAGTTTGCCAGCGCCGCGAGATCGTCGAGCGTGAAATGCGGTAATTCTGGATACGTCTCGGGGCAATCGGTAGCGACGGCGATCAGGCCGTCGCTGATTTTGCAGCGTGGCGGTTTGCCGAGCGCGCGGCGCAGGACTTCGATCTTTGGGCCGGGGGCATGCGAAAAACCTTCGGCCAGCACGATGTCGGCTTCGCCCAGAAAGCGCTTGGCCAGTTGCATCGGTTCGCGCTCTTCGTCGGCGTCTGCCACCAGTTGCAGCGCACTTGTGGTGACGAGCATGCTGAGGGCGGCCCCCGCATTCTTGTAACGCCAACTGTCTTTGCCTTCCGTATCGAGTTGGACTTTGTGGTGGGCGTGTTTGATGGTGGCGACGCGTAATCCCCGGTGGGTCAGTTCCGGGATGAGCCGTTCGATGAGGGTGGTTTTGCCGGAATTGGAATGGCCGACGAAGATGAAGACGGGAGGAGCCATTTTTTCTGGGGTTTAGGGATGTGGCGTAACCCAGGATTCGCCCTGGGGGGTGATTTCTTTCTTCCAGATCGGCGCACGCGCCTTGAGTTCGTCGATCAGCCAGCGGCAGGCGTCAAAGGCGGGGGCGCGGTGTTCCGCGCCTGCGACGACAAGAACGATATTTTCTCCCGCGCTGACCGTGCCCAGGCGATGGACGATGCGTGCATCGATGAGGTTGAACCGCGCAATGGCCTCGTCGCGCAAGCTGGATAGTTCGGCGCGCGCCATGTCGTGATAAGCCTCGAAAGCGATCTCGCGGACTTCGCGTTCCCCGGAAAAATCGCGCGCGCAACCGAGAAAGGCGGCAATGCCACCGATGCGTTTCGAGCCCGCGCACAGGGCAGCGACTTCCGCATCGAGGGAGAAATCTTCCGTTTGCAGGCGGACGGTGTCGTTCATCAAGGATTTCATCCTCCCGAGAAGGCTGACATGAACACGACCTCGGCACCGTCGGCCAGTGGGGGCGTGTCCTGTTCGCCAACGCGCCGACCGTTGACCGCCACGACGGAAACAATTTCGAAGGCTTCGGGGTGGCGTGCCCGCAGTGTGTCGCGCACGTCCTGCCAGCGCAAACCTTCCCTAAAATCCAGGTTGACCTGGCGTGCCCCGGCGCGTTCAGCCACCGGGCCGAAAAAGAGCACGTTAATCATGCGATGTTTCCCCGGCAGGGGCATTGCGCCGTCGCCATGTGCCGCTCTTGCCCCCGCTTTTTTCTTCCAGTTGAATGTTTTCGATGCGCATGCCCCGGTCGATGGCCTTGCACATATCGTAGAGGGTCAATAATGCCCCGGCGGCGGCAGTGAGGGCTTCCATTTCGACACCCGTCGGGCCGGTGCAGCGGGCCGTGATCTTGGCCTGGATGCCGACACAGCCTTCGGCGTCTGCCACGGGTATTTCACTGAATTCGACTTCGACGCCGGATAGCGGCAGGGGGTGGCACATCGGGATCAGATCAGGGGTATGCTTGGCGGCCATGACCGCTGCGACATCGGCGACGGCGAGCACGTTGCCCTTGGCGAGCGTACCGGCGCGGATGCGTTCCAGGGTTGCCGGGCGCATGCGCAGAATGCCGCTTGCGGTCGCGTACCGCTTGCCATCCGGCTTGGCGGAGACGTCGACCATGCGGGCGCGGCCTGTGGCGGAAAAATGGCTTAGGTCTTTGGGTTCGTCCAAGGAAATTCCTTTCCTGAAAAGCGCGTTCTTTATTGAACGGTTATGGGGCCTATTGTAAGGGTGGGACTGGCTCAGCCGCCAATATATGACATTTCTATTCTTCCGGGCAGCGTTCCGGTCATTTCATGCCGCAGTTGTGAATAGCGGTCGGTGCGGCAGCGCCAGGTGGCGGCGATGCGCTGCTGCAATGCCATGTCGTCGCTGGATTGGGTGCGCAAAAGAGTGCGCAGATCGACACCTTCGGTTGCAAAAAGACAGGTGTAGAGTTTGCCATCCGTGGAAAGCCGCAGGCGGCTGCATGTATGGCAGAACGCCTGTGTGACCGAAGAGATGACGCCGATTTCACCGCCTCCGTCCTGAAATGCCCACCGTTGCGCCACACCGCCCGAAGCCTGTCGGTCGATAGGGTTCAGGAGGTGTTCGCTGCCGATCCGTGCCAGGATCTCCTTGGCAGTTACTACGTCGTCGAGCCGCCAGCCGTTGGTATTGCCGACATCCATGTACTCAATGAAGCGCATGATGACGCCAGTATGGCGGAAATGGCGAACCAAGGGCAGAATTTCGCTCTCATTGATGCCACGCTTGATGACCGCGTTGACCTTGACCGGCGTCAGTCCCGCGGACTGCGCGGCAGAAATGCCTTCAAGTACCGTTCCGGGTGAAACGCTGCTGCCGGTCATGCGGCGGAAAATGTTTTCATCCAGTGCGTCGAGGCTGATATTTAACCGCATCAGGCCCGCGTCTTTCAGGGCGCGGGCCTTTTTCGCCAACAGCGTGGCGTTGCTTGTCATGGCAAGATCGATGGGTTTTCCATCGTCGCCATGCAGCCCGGCCAGCATTTCGACCAGCCGCTCGATGCCGTGCCGCAGCAGCGGTTCGCCACCGGAGAGGCGAATCTTGCGTACGCCCAACGCGACACATTGCCGGGCGGCACGGACGATTTCCTCGAAACTCAAGAGTTCTGCGTGGCGCAGAAAGACGAAATCCCGTCCGAAAACTTCACCCGGCATACAGTACGTGCAACGCAGATTGCAGCGATCTGTTACGGAAATCCGCAGGTCATGCAGGGGACGCAGCAAATCGTCAAGACAAAACGCCGCTTTCTGCAGATCGCACATTACGTCATCCTGCTGCTTGAGCTTTTGACCAGGCTGGTTATTCTGCTGTTTTTTCGGTGCGGACAGGAGTCTTTGGCACGTGGGCGCCAAAAATCTCCGACGCGATACCGGGCAGATCAGCCATGCCGGTTACTTGATCGATTTGCGGCATTTGGTGCACGATGCCCTGGTGGCAATCGATGCAGGTTTCCCCCTTCGACAGTCCTTCCTGATGCCTGTCGACAGCACGGTTACGCTGTGAGCTGTAGTCGAAAGAATTGGCATCGTGGCAGTTGCGACATGCCTTCGAGTCGTTGGCTTTCATTCGTCGCCATTCGTTTTGTGCCATTTGCGCACGTCTTTCCTCGAATTTTTCGGGGGTGTCGATAGTACCCCGTATCGAGTGCCATAGCTCGGTGGCAGCCTTGAGCTTGCGGGCGATTTTTGGGAAAAATTCCTTGGGTACGTGACAATCCCCGCAAACCGCCCGTACACCACTACGGTTGGTGAAGTGGGCGCTGTCCTGGTATTCCCGGTAGGTATTTTCCTTCATTTCGTGACAGCCTATGCAAAACTCTTCCGTGTTCGTCCAGTCCATGGCCATATTGAAAAGGCTCACGAACAGGATGCCGAAGACAAAGGCTGCTATGACGGAAAGAGACAAAAAACGTTTCCGCTCCCGCCGATTTTTTACTTGTCGGACGGAAGCGGAAGCGCCAACAGGAGAATCAGTATCCATTGTGTGTTTGGCAGTTAGCGGTCAGCGGGTACTATTTCGCGCGTCGGAAAGTGTTTTCGACCAACGGTTTGGCGTCCACTTGGGGAACATGGCATTGCACACAAAAGTAACGCCGGGACGAGATGTTGTTCAGGACTTTTCCTTCAGCCGTCTCGAAATGGGTTTTCGAAACCTTGGTCGCTTTTTCCTTCTTGTAATTTTCCCAGGAGTGGCAGTCCATGCACTTGTTGGATTTCATGGTGATGGAGTAATCATCTACCGCATGCGATACCAACGGCGGTTGATCCGTGAAATTGCGATCCAGCGGCGCGGTTTCGAGCGCCTTCTTGAGTCCGTCGCCGGTGACGGTCTTTTCCTGCGCTGAAACAGGCGCGCCACGCAGCGTGCGCAGCCCGCCGTCATCTGCGCCCTGGGAGATACCGGCAAACAGCATCAAACCTGTTGCCAACACTGTTGTTGGTACAATGGCAAAGAAGCGTTTCTTCATGATGAACTCCTCTGGTCGAAGCGGTGGGTTAGTCTGAAAACCTGTTTGCTGCAAATATCTATGCAGCGCCCGCAGGTCGTACAACGGGAATCGAGGATGACGGGGCTGTCCTGCCCCGCTTTTTTGAGCGCCGGGCGAATCACCTGGGGTTCCGGGCAGATGGCAAAACAGTCCATGCAGTCGTTGCAGGCGTCCCGCCTGGGGGCCGCTACGCGCAGCAGGGCGGTTTTATTGAGCAGGCTGTAGAACGCGCCCATCGGGCAAAGGTGGCCGCACCAGCCCCGGGTGGCAACAAACGAATCGTAAAGAAACAGGGCAACGATAAACCATAGTCCTGCGCCCATGCCGAAAAACAGGCCGCGATGGGTGATCGATACCGGGTTGACCCATTCCATCGCCAAGGTTCCGGTGAGTGCGGCAACAACGAACGTGCCGGCCAGGAACCAGTAACGGGTGTTGGCATGGGGCGCGTGGCTGGATTTGATACCGAGGCGCCGACGTGTCCACGAGGCAGCGTCGGTCACCATATTGACCGGGCAAACCCAGGAACAGAACACACGCCCGCCGACGAGCGAATAGAAGATGACCAAGATAAGCGCACCGATGACGGCGGTGGTGGCGGGCCAGAACCCTGCTGCCAGCATTTGCAGGAACAGATAGGGATCGGTCAGGGGCACAAAGTCCAGTACGAGACTGGAGGACAGATTGCCTTTGATGATCCAGAAAAGATCGGTTGAGGACGGCGGAATCGTCTCTGGCGCTCCGAGACTGGAGAACAGATTGCCCGTGTTGGTCAGGAGAGGATCGGTCAGGCCGGAAGCGGGGGATGCTTTGCCCTGACTGATCCAGACCGCGAACCAGGGGCTGACCATAAAGAGAGCCAGGATGCCCAACTGGCTGACACGGCGCAGCAACAGCCATTTGTGAGCCGCAAACCACCCTTTGCCGGCGATGGCATCCTGCCCGGGTCTGTCCGAAACACGGGCAACACGGGTACTCATGGCGTGCTCTCCGAATGGGAACCATTGATGAGAGCCGGATCGAAAGGCGGAGGATCGGCGAGGTTGACGGCGGGATCGGTGTGGGTGGGCGCTTCGTCGTGGACACGGGTATCCCCGAATCGCTTGCCTTCCAACCCGCGCACCTCGAATTCCAGTTGCTCACCGATCAGTGATTTGCCGTGTTTTCCCCGTTCTTCCCAACCCTTGAGGTAATGTTCGCCGATCTTGCCCTGAGCCAGCGCGGGCGGCAAAATTCTGATGGCCGTCTCTTCCAGGATGCAGGATTTCTCGCACAGGCCGCAGCCGGTACAGTGCTCCGAATGCACCGTGGGCAGGAGCATGGCGTGGCGATCGGAACGGGGGTTGTGACGTTTCTCCAGCGTAATGGCCTTGCCGATAACCGGACAGGCGTTATAACAAATCTCGCAACGCAGCCCGAGGAAAGCAAGACAGGTTTCCTGGTCAACGAGGACGGCCACGCCCATGCGTGACTTGTTGATGTCGTCCAGTTCTGTGTCAAGCGCGCCCGTGGGACAGTTCTTGACGCAGGGGATATCCTGGCACATCTCGCATGGGCCGGTTCGAGCCGTGAAGTACGGTGTGCCGGTTGGCACGGGATTACCTGGCGCGGCGAGTTTCAGGATGCCGGGAGGGCAGTCCCGGACGCACAGCCCGCAACGTGTGCAGGCCGCAAGGAATTCTGGTTCCGGCAGTGCGCCGGGAGGCCGCAGAGCCAAGGCGGGGAGTGCGCTGGCCTGACGGGAATAGATACCAACGCCCATCGCCATGAGGCACCCGCCACCCGCCGCCCCGGCCATTCCTGACAGGAATTTCCGTCGCCCCGGAGAAACCGGGGGTTTCTCCGGGGACCGGGGATGGGCAGCGGGTTTTGCCGCATTCATGGACGGGACGCTTCCAACAAAAAACGATCAGGCACGCACGACCTTGACGGGACACTTTTTGAAGTCCGTTTCTTTGGAAAGCGGGCAAGTGGCGTCCAGGATGAGCTTGTTGACGAGCTTGGTTTCGTCGAAGAAAGGTACGTATACCAAACCGCGTGGCGGCTTGTTGCGCCCTTTCGTGTCGACTTGCAGCGTGATTTCGCCTCGGCGGGAAATGACTTTTACTTTGGAACCCCGCTGCAGGCCGCGAGCCTTGGCATCGTCCGGGTGCATATAGACAACTGCTTCCGGTACGGCACGGTGCAACTCTTCCACGCGACGGGTCATGGAGCCGGTGTGCCAGTGCTCCAGCACACGCCCCGTACACATCCACAGATCGTATTCCTTGTCCGGCACTTCAGCGGGCGGCTGGTAGGGCAGGGCAAAAATATTCGCTTTGCCGTCTTTTTGTCCATAGAACCTGATGCCTTCCCCCTTATTTACGTAGGGATCGTATTGCTCGTTGAAGCGCCACAGGGTTTCCTTGTTGTTCTTGACGGGCCAGCGATGGCCGCGCGACTTGTGATAAACGTCGAAGTCGGCCAAGTCATGATGGTGATCCCGGCCAAACGCGGCGTATTCCTCGAACAACCCTTTCTGAACATAGAAACCGAAATAATCGGATTCGTCGTTGGTGTAGTTCTTGATGGCATGCGCGTTGACGGCAGCCACGTCTGCCTTGGGAAACTTGTTGGCGACGCCGTTGGCGTAGAGGACATCAAACAGGGTCTTGCCCTTGAGTTGCGGTTTCTTGTTGAGCAGTTCTTCCGGCCAGACATCTTCCACCTTGAAGCGCTTGGAGAATTCCAGGTACTGCCAGAGGTCGGAACGGGCCTCGCCCGGCGCTTTGACCTGCTGCCGCCAGAATTGGGTGCGCCGTTCGGCGTTGCCGTAAGCGCCTTCCTTTTCTGCCCACATGGCTGTTGGAAGAATCAGGTCGGCTGACTGCGCGGATACTGTGGGATAGGGATCGGAAACCACCACGAAGGCATTGGGATTGCGCCAGCCGGGAAGTGTTTCCACATTGGTGTTCGGCCCGGCCTGCATGTTGTTGGTGGTAGACGTCCAGTAGCACCTGATTTTGCCGTCCTTGAGTTGTCGGCTTTGCGCTACGGCATGGAAACCAACCTTATCGGGGATCGTCCCTTCGGGCAGTTGCCAGAGGTTTTCTGTCATTGCACGGTGCTGCGGGTTGCCGACCACCATGTCGGCGGGCAACCGGTGCGCGAAGGTGCCAACTTCCCGTGCCGTTCCGCAGGCGGAGGGCTGCCCGGTCAGGGAGAAGGGGCCGCAGCCGGGCTTGGAAATCTTGCCGGTGAGCAGGTGGACGTTATACAGCAGGTTATTGACCCAGGTGCCTCGCGTATGCTGGTTGACGCCCATCGTCCAGAAAGAAACCACTTTCTTGGCCGGGTCGCAGAACAGTTCGGCCAACCTCTTGAGATTGTCCTTGGACACGCCGGAGAGTTCGGCGGCTTTTTCTATCGTGTACTCGGAAACGAACTTGGCGTATTCCTCAAAAGTGATAGGTTCGGACGCGCCGGGGTCGCCCTTGGGCTTGCCATCAGCATCAGGATAGCCGTTGGCGGTGGCGTTTTTCTCAAGATCGTGGCCGGGACGCAGGCCATAGCCGATGTCGGTGACTCCCTTCTTGAAGTTGACGCACTTGTCGACGAAGGCTTTATCGACCTTATTGTTCTTGATGATGTAGTTGGCGACAAAATTCAAGATAGCCAGGTCGGATTGCGGCTTGAAGATCATCGCGTTGTCGGCCAGTTCGAATGAACGGTGCTCGAAGGTCGAAAGCACATGGACTTCGCACTTGGCGTGGGTCAGGCGGCGGTCGGTGACGCGCGACCACAGCACAGGGTGCATTTCCGCCATGTTGGCGCCCCAGAGCACGAAGGCATCGGCGTTCTCGATGTCATCGTAGCAACCCATCGGCTCATCGATACCGAAGGTGCGCATGAAGCCGACCACGGCGGAGGCCATGCAGTGACGGGCATTCGGGTCAAGGTTGTTGGAGCGGAAACCCGCTTTCATCAGTTTCGAGGCGGCATAGCCTTCCCATATCGTCCATTGCCCCGAGCCGAACATGGCAACGGAGGTAGGCCCGTTGGCTTTCAGGGCCTCCTTCCATTTTTCTTCCATGATATCGAAGGCTTCTTTCCACGAAACGGGCGTGAAGTCGCCGTTCTTGTCGTATTTGCCGTCTTTTTTGCGCAGCAGGGGCCGTGTGAGCCTGTCCTTGCCGTACATGATCTTGGACAGGAAATATCCCTTGATACAGTTCAGTCCGCGATTTACGGGCGAGTCCGGGTCTCCTTGTGTGGCAACCAGCTTGCCGTCCTGCACACCTGCCAGTACCGAACAGCCCGTGCCGCAGAAACGGCAGGGGATCTTGTCCCAGCGGATGTCGCCGTCGGGCTGGGCAATAGCCCCTCCGACGGGCAGAGTCATGCCGGCTGCCGCAGCTGCGGTGGCAACGGCTTGGGTTTTCAGGAAATCGCGGCGATTGGTCATTTCAGTTCTCCTCGAGAGCGTGTGCTTCATCCGAATATTCGTAGGAAAGGGTTGCAGACATCACTTGCGGGATTTGGTGGACTTGGAGGATGGAGTCGGAAACGGCATAGTCCGTGCCGTCTTCCACCAGGACAATCATGCGCCCGTCGCCGCTGTCGGTTGCCACACTGGCCCCGGGTACTGCTTCGACGGCAGATTTTACTTCATCGGCATGGCTTGGCATGAATTTCAGGACGAGGCTGACGATTTTCATTGCGGTGATTTTTCCGGGAAGGAGTCTGGATGCCGGGCGGGCGGAGGAAGGTTCTGCATGGAAATGGCATGGGTCGGGCAGGCTGCCACGCATTCACCGCAGCTAACGCAGTGGGATATTATAATGCCCGGCTGCGCGGGACAACCCGTCCGTGGGGTAAAACGAATGGCTCCCGCTTCGCAACGGTCTTCACAGGAACGGCACGACACGCCCTTGTGAGTCAGGCAATCCGTGCCGATGATGGCCTGGAGCGTCCAGGGCGGAAGATCGGAAGAAAAGACCAGCGCCGGTGATTGGCGGGGTGCGCCCTGCCGGGTATTTTCCGTGCAGGCATGGATACAATCCGCGCAAAACGTGCAATGCCCCCGGCGGAAATCGGCCTCAGGAAACCCGCCCGCGCCTTGTGTGAGCAGCCCGGTCGGGCACGCCGCTATACAAGCGCCGCAGCGGGTACAGAGGCACGTAAAAAGTGCCTCACCCACTGCCCAAGGGGGACGATACGGAGGCGCAATCCCACACGGACTTTGTCCGCGCAGAAAGGCGCGGCGGGCCATATCCACAAGCTTCCTCCTGTTTCAAAGGACTTTGCATCGGCAGCATACTAGCCGGTGGAACAAAGCTAACCTTGATCTATGTTAAAAAAACGGCAAGCATTATTAATGATATCAGGTTGGCTGTTGCTCATGAAATAATAATATAAAGCGCCCATGCTTGTCAGTCCTTCAGAACCTTAATGCCTGCAAACAGTTTCAAGTGGATATAAAGAATACAAATTCTCAACCCGTCGCCATGGTGTTGTCGGTAATTCAGCCCCGAATCTGGCGCGTTTTTTCATTTGATCCTGTACAGCATGAAATGGGGAGAATTTTTTCTGGCCCCCCCTTTTGCGGGAATGACGCAGGCAGGGGGAACGGGGATGACACAGGGTACGATTGTTTTTCTCCGTCATTCCCGCGAAGGCGGGAATTCAGAAATTCATCCATTTAAACAAAAACCGCTCCAAGGTTGCCGCTGCGGCGTTAACCAACGGAAATTTGGTATGAAATTCTGAAGTATATATAACCTTAAAGAAGTGTTGATTTTTAATTAGTAATGCAAAAAATTAGACGATTTTTGAAAAATATCTGGATCAAAAAGCTGGATCGCTTCGCGGAGTTCACTCTGAGCGAAGCGGACGTGCCCGCAATGACGAATCGGGAAGTAGCTGTTTTGAGATTCTCCCGCCGAAAAGCGGGGAGAATCTCATATTATGGCGCGTCCCAACAACGGGTTTCATACACCAAACGGATGCCTGCGCAGAATGGTTTCTTCGCGTTCCGGCCCGGTGGAAATCACGTCGATGGTTACTTCGCAGACCTCTTCGATGCGGTGCAGGTAGGCGCGCGCCTCCGTCGGCAGGGCGCTCCAGTTTTTCGCGCCTGCGGTGGAGGTCCCCCAACCCGGCAGTGTCTCGAAGACCGGCTCGCAACGGCTGACTTCTTCCGCGCCCAGGGGCATGAGTTCGATGCGTCGGCCATCGAGCATGTAGCCGACGCAGAGTTTGAGCTCAGCCAAGCCGTCGAGCACATCGAGCTTGGTGATGCACAGGCCAGTGACACCGTTGATGATGATGGAGCGTTTGAGCGCGGCCAGATCGAGCCAGCCGCAGCGCCGTTTGCGCCCGGTGACGGTTCCAAACTCGCGGCCGCGCGCGGACATTTGTTCGCCGGGTGTGCCTGCGGTTTCGATGTCGAGTTCGGTGGGGAATGGCCCCCCTCCTACCCGTGTGCAGTACGCCTTGGTGATTCCCAGTACGTAATGGAGGCTGCCCGGCCCAAGGCCGGAACCGGCTGCGGCCTGTCCGGCGGCGCAATTGCTGGAGGTAACGAAGGGATAGGTTCCGTGGTCGATGTCGAGCAGTGTGCCCTGGGCGCCTTCAAAGAGCAGGGAACCGCCGTTCTTGTTGAGGGTGTGGATCTCGGCGGATACGTCGGCGATGAGCGGGCGCAGTTCTTCGCCATCGCGCATGGCCTGTTCAAAGGTGGTCTGAAAATCCACTGCCTCGGCGTTCAGGTAGCGGGTGAGGACGAAGTTGTGGTAATCGAGGTTTGCGCCGAGTTTGTCCGCGAAACGCGCGTAGTCGAGGAGGTCATAGACGCGCAGCGCACGGCGGGCCACTTTGTCTTCGTAGGCGGGGCCGATGCCTTTTCCGGTGGTGCCGATTTTGTTTCCGGCGGGGCGGGCGGCTTCACGTGCATGGTCGAGCGCACTGTGGCAGGCAAGGATGAGCGGGCATCCGAGACTCACTCTGAGGCGGCGGCGCACTTCAATGCCGCCGGCTTCCAACGTGCGGATTTCTTGCAGGAGATGGTGTGTGTCCAGCACTACGCCGTTGCCGATGAAGCAGGCCACGCCTTCGCGCACGATGCCGGAGGGCACGAGGTTGAGTTTGTATTCGTTCTTGCCCACGACAAGGGTGTGCCCGGCGTTGTGTCCGCCCTGAAAACGCACGACGCCCTGTGCATGATCCGTGAGCCAGTCAACGACCTTGCCCTTGCCCTCATCGCCCCATTGGGTTCCAACGACAACCACGTTTTTCGACATTTTTACTCTCCGTCAATGAAGCGCAATGACTGCCCAGCGGCCATCGTGTTCCACCAATTGCCGGTCGCAACCGGCCTCTTTCCATGTGCCTTCGTGGCCGGGTAGCGCGTCGATGACGGTTTCGCCCGCTTGCCTCAATTTTGTGATTTCGTCCTGCAATGCAGGGTCTTTTTCCAGCGGGGCGAGAATGGCTCCGGCGGCAGGCATGGCTACTGGCGAACAGCGTGCGAGTTCCCGCAGGTCGAGGCTAAAGCCGGTTGCCGTGCGGGGACGGCCAAAGATCTTGGCTACGTGGTCGTAACGCCCGCCCATTGCCAGCGCCGCAGGTGCGCCGCCGCCGTAGGCGGCGAACACCAGGCCGCTGTGGTAGTGGTAGCCGCGCATGTCGGCCAGATCGAAACCAAGCGGCAAACCGGCCAGATCAATGGCGAGTTTGCGCAGATCGTCAAGAGCGGCGCTCACTTGCGGCATCCGGGGCAGGCGTGCCTTGGCAACATCGAGTATTTCCAGGCCGCCGTAAAGTTCGGGCAGGGCGAGAATGGCTTGCTGTGCGGCGCAGTTTTTCGCGTCGGAAAGCAGAATGCGTAGCCCGGGTATGTCTTTGCTTTGCAACAGGCTGAAGGTTTCTTCGCGCACGGCTTCATTCAGCCCGGCGCTGTCGGCCAGTGCGTGGAAAAGCCCGACATGGCCGATGTCGAAACGCATTACGGGAACGTCCGCCAGCTTGAACGCCTCGGCAAGCAGCCGGAGCACTTCGATGTCGGCTTCCAGCCCGGGATGGCCGTAGAGTTCGGCACCCAGTTGCAGGGGGTCGCGCGTAGCGGTCAGGGAAGAAGGCTGCGTGCGCAAAACGCTGCCGCAGTAGCAGAGCCTGGAGACGCCCGTGCGGTTGAGCAGGTGCGAGTCGATGCGCGTTACCTGAGGGGTCATGTCGGCGCGCACGCCCATCATGCGCCCTGAGAGTTGATCGACCAGTTGGTAGGTGCTCAGTCTCAAGTCCTGCCCCGCGCCGGTCGTGAGGGCGTCGAGGTATTCGATGAGCGGCGGGATCACCAACCGGTAGCCGCGCGCGCGGAAAGCATCGAGCAGGCGGCGGCGTAATCCCTCAAGCCGGGCGGCTTCGTCGGGCAGAATATCCTGGATAAAATCGGGCAAACCCCAGCGCATCGGTCGTTTAGTTCCCAAGTAACAGTATCAGCAGAACAACTCCTGCCAGCACGGCAGACAGTCCGATGTAGCGGATCTGCCCGTCCCGCAGCGCGGTGATATGACGGAAAACTTCCCGCCACAAACTAGGCGCGAGCAGGGGCATGCATCCTTCGAGAATCAGCATCAGGGCGATGGCGGTGAGCAGCGTTTTGCCCATCGGAATGGCCTTTAGCGTTTGCCTTGGGGAGTTTTCAGATACTTGAAGAAATCCGAGTCCGGCGCAACGACGATGAGATCGTCCTTGCCGGCAAAGGAGGCCCGGTACGCCTGGAGACTACGGTAGAACGAGTAGAACTCCGGGTCGGCGTTGTAAGCCTCGGCGTAAATCGCTGAGGCCCTGGCATCACCTTCGCCTTTGATCTGTAATGCTTCACTGGAAGCCTTGGCCTCGATGACGGTGCGCTGGCGATCCGCGTCGGCACGGATTCTTTCGGAATCCGCTGCGCCACGGGAACGCCGCTCGTTGGCGATACGCTTTCTTTCCGCTGCCATCCTGGAGTAGACGTTGTCGGAGACTTCGTCCGGGTATTCGACGCGCTTGAGCCGCACATCGACGATTTCCACCCCGATGGATTTCGCGTCCTTGTTGGCGCGCTCGTTCATTTGTCGCATGATGGCATCGCGTTCGCTGGAGATGACTTCCTTTACAGTGCGCTTTCCGAATTCTTCGCGCAAACCGGCATTGACCGCCTGGTTGAGGCGAATCTCGGCGCGTGTCCTGTCGCCCGACACAGCCTGATAGTAGAGCTGAGGATCGACAATCCGCCATTTGATGAAGTAATCGACGATGACGTTTTGCTTTTCCGAGGTTAAAAAACGCTCCGACTCGGATATGTCCTTTGTCAGGATGCGGCGGTCGAAATAGCGCACGTTCTGGATCAATGGCAGCTTGAACTTCAGCCCCGCCTCCTTGATGATTTCCTTGACTTCGCCAAGCTGGAAAATAATCGCGTACTGGCGCTGGTCGACGACAAACACCGACATCGAGACAAAAGCCAGCAACAGCAGGAGCGGCACACCGGCAATCAGGGTCAATCTATCACGCATCAACGGTCTCCCCGGGTACGGTCACGCAAGAAATCCCGATCGCGCGAGCTGTTTTGTGAAGCAGGTGTCGCAGGGGGTGGCGGCAAAACCTCCTGCGCGGATACTGATGGTACGGCAGCGCCTGCTGCCGCAGCCGCCGCGCGTCCGCCAGGCAGCTTGTCGAGCGGCAAATACAAGAGGTTGCTGCCGCCCTTGTTGTCGATCATCACCTTGCTGGAGTTGGAAAGTACCTCCTGCACGGCGTCGAGGTACATGCGCTCGCGCGTTACCTGTGGCGCGCGCTTGAATTCGGAGAGCACCTGTTTGAACCGGGCGGTTTCGCCCTCGGCCTCGGCAGTCACGCGGGCGCGGTACGCCTCGGCGTCGGCCCGCAGCCGGGAGGCTCGCCCCTCGGCGGCGGGAACGACGTTGTTGGCGTAAGCTTCGCCTTCGTTTTTCTGCCGTTCCCAATCCTGTGTGGCCTTGGTGGCGTCATCGAAGGCAGCCTGCACCTGCTCGGGCGGTTGCACTTCTTCCATCGTCACGCGGCTCACCTGGATGCCGGATTTATAGCGATCCAGAATCTCCTGGATGAGCTTTTGCGCTGCTGCGGCAATTTGTTCCCGCCCTTCGAAGAGCACGAAGTTCATCTCGCTCTTGCCGACGATTTCGCGCATCGCGGCTTCTGCGATCTGGCGCACGAACTCGTCGCCGGGGAGAATGAGGTTCTCAAAAATGAAATCCTTGGGGCCACGCTCGAGGCCGTCGGTTTCGTCACGTTCCGTCTTGAGCACGTACTGGACGGCAAACTGGACAGCAACGATGTTCAGGTCATCGGTGAGCATCAGGGCGCGGGCGTTATTCCGGCTGCCGACGGGGACCGTGCGCAGGCCGGTAAGGTCGACGATTTCGTGTGTCTCGATGGGCCAGGGCAAGCGCCAGTTCAGGCCGGGCTCGGTGACGGTGTGGTATTTGCCCATGCGCAGCACGACGCCGCGTTCATTGGTGTCGACGGTATAAAAGCCGCTGCCAAGCCAGGCTACGAGCACCAGCAGCAGCAGCATGCCAAATCCGCCGCCAAATTGTTTGAAGGACGGCAGGCCGGGGCGCCTCGGCCCTCCAGGGCCGGAGGGGCCTCTTTCGCGGCGGTTTCCGAAGATGCCGGATAGGCGCCGGTTGAAATCCCGCCAGATTTCTTCGAGATCGGGCGGTCCCTGTTCATTGCCGTTGCCGCGTTTGCCGCCGCGTTCGCCGTTGCCATTACCCCAATGCGGGTCGTTTAGCGACATGAGTATGCCTGTAATTATTTGTCACAAGGGAGCGCAACGCCCCCGGATTGACGTGGTTCGAAATGGCTCGTGCCGGAACCATGCGAAAAGGAACCGCCACCGGATTTGGCTGCGAAAGCCCCGGCAGCATCGCCAAGCACGGCGCGCAAGAGAGGAAGCCCATCGCCCGTGCGGGCGCTCAGAAAAACTCGTTCAATTCTATCACAATCGCCCCGCACAACTGCGGGCGCAGCATGAGTAAGGTCTGTCTTGTTCCAGATTTCGATCCTCGGCACGCTGGTTGCGCCGATTTCATCGAGCACCCTGTTGACTGCGCCGATCTGGGCTTCGCGGCTTTCGCTCGATGAGTCGACGACATGCAGCAGCAGGTCGGCGCACGCGGTTTCTTCGAGCGTGGCATGGAAGGCAGCCACCAGCGCGTGGGGCAGGTCACGGATGAACCCGACCGAGTCCGAGAGCACGATGTTTTGTCCTTCGGCGAACATCCGCCGTGAGGTTGTGTCCAGGGTGGCGAAGAGTTGATCTGCGGCATAGGTTCCTGCACGGGTGAGCGCATTGAACAGGGTCGATTTGCCCGCGTTGGTATAACCGACCAGCAGCACCGAGAACACGTCGCGGCGCTCGCGTGTGCGCCGCTGGGTGTGTCGTTGCTTCTCGATCTTCTTTAGCCTGGATTTGAGCAGCCTCACACGGTCGTCAAGCAGCCGCCGGTCGGTTTCAAGCTGTGTCTCGCCGGGGCCGCGCAGGCCGATACCGCCCTTTTGCCGTTCGAGGTGAGTCCATCCTCGCACCAGCCGGGTCGCCAGATGGCTCAACTGCGCCAGTTCTACTTGCAGCTTGCCTTCATGGCTTTTCGCGCGCAGGGCGAAAATATCCAGGATCAACGCAGTACGGTCGATCACCCGATTCTGGAGGTTTTTTTCAAGATTGCGCTGTTGGGCGGGCGACAGGGCATGGTTGAAGATCACCAGGTCGGCACCGTGCGCGCGCAAGGCTTCATCGATTTCCTCGACCTTCCCGCGTCCGGCAAACAACGCAGGATCTGGCGACGCGCGACGCCCCCGCACCACGGCTTCAACCGTGGCTCCCGCACTGAAGACCAGTAGTTTCAGTTCTTCCAGACGATCTTCGAGTTCGCTTTGCCCGAGGTCAAGCTGAACCACAACAGCCCGTTCGCCGCTGGCCGGACGTTCAAACATGTTTGTGCCGGTGAAAGCGAACCCGAAAGGCGCTCAGTTGCCGTCCCCGTCGTCGTCCTGTTGCTGGATTGTGACCGGGCGGCCCGGCACGATGGTCGAAATCGCGTGCTTGTAGACCATCTGGGTCACGGTGTTTTTGAGCAGCACAACGTACTGATCGAAAGACTCGATCTGTCCCTGCAACTTGATGCCGTTGACAAGGTAGATGGAAACAGGGACATGTTCCCGTCGCAGCGTGTTCAGAAATGGGTCTTGTAATAGCTGGCCCTTGTTATTGCTCATCGCGGAACCTCGATTATCTTGTGGTTATGACAATTTCGCGGCGGCGTTTTGCCGCAAGGTACGATTGTGCAACAAAACAACCCGGTGCGTAGTGTAACGTACAGGGGAAGATATCAAAAATCATGCTTTATCTGCATAAGGGTTATGCGTGGTGCGAAATTGGATACGCAACGGAGTGCCTTGCAGTTTGAAGGTTTCCATGAACATGCGCTCCAGGTAGCGTACATAAGTATCCGGCACGCTCTCCAGCGAAGTACCGTGAATCACGATGACCGGGGGGTTCATGCCGCCTTGGTGCGCGTAGCGCAGTTTCGGGCGCACGCTGCCGGCGCGCGGCGGAGCTTGTCGGGCCAGGGCGGTTTGCAGGGCGCGGGTGAGCCTGGGCGTGGAGAGTTTGGACATCGCTGCCCCGTAAGCGGCATCCACCGATTTCAGAAGCGCGTCAAGTCCGTTGGCCTTGAGCGCGGAGATGTTGTGTAAGCGTGCGAACGACAAAAAGCCCAATTTGCGTGCCATGTCTTCTTTGATGCGTTCCCGGCGGTAATTATCGACCGCGTCCCACTTGTTGACGGCCACTACCAGCGCCCGCCCGGTTTCGAGCACGAATCCGGCGATGCGTGCGTCCTGGTCTGAAATGTCCTGTGCGGCATCGAGCACGAGCACGGCGACATTGGCACCTTCGATGGCTTGCAGGGTCTTGATGACGGAAAATTTTTCGACGGTCTCGAAAACCTTGCCCTTGCGGCGCAGGCCGGCGGTGTCGATCAGGGTGTATTTGTGTCCGTTGCGTTCGAACGGGATCGCAATGGCGTCGCGGGTTGTGCCGGGAGAATCGAAGGCAATGACCCGGTCTTCGCCGAGCAGGGCATTCACCAAGGTCGATTTTCCGACGTTGGGGCGTCCCACGATGGCTACCTTTGGGCCGTTCTCCCCGTTTTCTTCTTCTTCCTCGTTCCGGGGGAAAGGCGCCAGCACCTCGTCGATGAGCTGGCGCACGCCTTCACCATGCGCCGCCGAGACCGGCAAGGGGGCGCCCAGTCCCAAGGCGTGAAAATCGGTGCCTGCCAGCGCCCGGTCCAGTCCCTCCGCCTTGTTGACGACGAGATGGACAGGACGGCCCGTGCGGCGCAGGGTGTCGGCGATTTGCTCGTCGTGGGGCGTGCATCCGGCACGTCCATCGACGAGGAAGAGCAGCACATCCGCCTCGGCGATGGCCTGTTCGGCCTGCCGTGCCATCTCGAACATGACTCCCTCCTTTGCGGCGGGATCGAAGCCGGCGGTATCGACGACCAGATAATCACGCTCGCCCATCCGGCCAACACCGTAGTGGCGGTCACGTGTCAAGCCCGGAGAATCGGCCACGATGGCATCGCGGCTGCGGGTCAGGCGATTGAACAGGGTCGACTTGCCGACATTGGGCCGGCCGACCAGGACAATAGTAGGTTTCACAGGGATTCAGTGCCGCATTTCATACGCTACGACATCCCCCCCGACCGACTGTACGACGAACCCGTTCCCCAATGGTTGCGGATCGGCAAGGATTGCGCTCCTGTCAGCGCGGTCGCGTGCGGCAAACGCACCGTTTTCGCGCCCGAGCGCGTGCACGTAACCTTCACCGTCACCAAGCACTATGTAATCACCGATAATCCGGGGGCGGGTCAGCCTGCGCCGGGGCATTGCGTCCTGCCTCCATACCGTGATGCCGCTATAGACATCGAGCGCCTGGACGGAATCGCGTTCGTCGACGAGCACCGCGAAACGGGTATCCCGATCCATGCCGACGTAGGATGAGAAATCGCGCGTCCACAGGGTATTGCCATTGGTGAAGTCGAAGCAGGCTGCCCGGCCCTGGTAGGTCACCGCGCAGACTTCGCTGCGGCCAAGTACCGGGACACCGGCCACGTCGGATACCCGTTCGAGTTCATTTGCGCCACGCGGCTTGGACACGCTGAGTTCCCAGAGATTGCCTCCGTGTTCCAGGTTTATTGCAACCAGCTTGCCGCCGGGAAAACCGACGAGCGCGACCTGATTGTCCACGATGAGCGCACTGGAGTGGCTGCGCAGGGCCAACGGGGGCATGTTGCGTTGGTAGAGCCAGCGTTGTTGTCCGTTCTTGATTTCGAGACCGAGCAGGCGGTGGTCGGAAGCCCGCAGCACCACAACTCCGCCGCCAACGGCAGGGGGAGCCAGGACTTCCGCGCCGACGTTCACGCGCCAGCGTTCGCTGCCGGTTTTGGCATCGAGGGCAATTGCCTCGCCTTTTTCACTGACCACTACGGCCACGTCGCCATTGGCGCCGACTCCGGCAGAGAGTTTTGTCTTTGTATCGACCGACCATTTTTTTACACCGTCGTCGATGCGTACGACATTGCCCCCGGCAGATGCGGCATAAACGCTCTCGTTTACCACTACGGGCTGAAATACGTAGTTTTTTGCGCTGCCAACCGAAACGTTCCAGATTTCACGCAATTTGATGGATGGCTCGAACGTGGTCAGTTCGGCCGGGCCGGACGTGGAAGAGCATCCTGACAGCAATGCCAGGATGGCAGCCGGAAAAAATAGTCGCATATATCCCATCGTTCAGCCTTCCAGCGAATCAAGTTTGATGCGGATCACGCTGCGCAGGCTGGCATTTTGGGCCGTATCGTCAAGCGCTCCGAAAGCAGCCTTCCAGGCGGTACGCGCCTGGGCGTTTCTGCCCTGGGAGGCAAACGCATCGCCGCGCAAGTCTTCAAAACGTGCGCGCAAGGCACCTTCCGGCACGGGCTGCAAGCGGAGAAGCGCCTCATCGATTGCGCCCTGTTGTATTAGCACCGCCGCCAGCCTCAAGCGCGCGAGGTCGCGCAGGACGGTGTCCTTGCCTTTATCCGCTGCCCATTCGATCTGAGGGCGTGCGTTATCGAGATCGTTTTTCCTGAATTGCACGCCAGCCGACAGCATCGCGCCCAACTGGGCCTGAACCGTATTGCCATGTTTGCTGATAATTTCGCCCGCAATTTTGCGAACCTGCGCCGCGTCGTCGTCTGCCACAGCCCGTTGCAGGTCGAAGTACAGCGCGCTTGCTTCGGCAAACTCGGTGTTCCGGTGCCTGTTCCACATCTGCCAGCCGGCGAAACCAAGCGCCAGCGCCAGAAGTATTGTCATAACCAAGTTGCCGTACTGTGCCCACCATGCCTTGAGCTGGGCGATTTGTTCCTGTTCTTCGAGGTCATATGCTGCCATTTTCAGCTCCTAGTCCATTCTCTCCCGGAGGGTCGTGATCCTGATGCGTTTCGTTTCCGTAAATTGCGTTTGCTACCATCTCCGGCAGTGCCTGAAACGAGACCCGATGCTGCTCGTCGCCGTTACGTAGCGGTTTGATTCCGATTTCGTCCGCGGCAACCTCATCCTCGCCGATGACCAGCGCCAGCGATGCGCCGCTGGCATCGGCCTTTTTCATCTGCGATTTGAAACTTCCGCCGCCACAATGCAGCAACACGTCGAACCCGACGTCACGCAGGGCTTCAGCCGCACGGAAGGCCAAATGCTGCGTGCGCTCGCCCCAGTGCGTCACGTAGACATCGGGGATCGGGCGCTCAACCGCGCATTCCGCTTCACCGCTCTCCCGCCAGAGCGCAAGCAGCCGCTCTATCCCCATGGCGAAACCCGCTGCCGGCATTGGCTTGCCGCCAAGTTGTTCTACCAGCCCATCGTAACGGCCTCCGGCGCAAACCGTGCCTTGTGCGCCGAGTCGGTCGCTTACCCACTCAAACACGGTACGGTTGTAGTAATCGAGGCCGCGCACGAGCCGATGGTTGATCCTGAAGGGAATCCCGGCTTCGCGCAGCAGAGACTGCACCGTCTCGAAATGCGCCCGTGATTCTTCGCCGAGATAGTCGATCAGTTTTGGCGCGGCCCCGGCAGTCTCTTGCATGGCCGGATTCTTGGAATCGAGAATGCGCAGAGGGTTGGTATGCAGGCGACGCTGGGCGTCTTCATCGAGCTTGTCCCGGTTCGATTCAAGGTAAGCGACGAGCGCCGCGCGATGGTTGGTGCGTTCTTCTGCGGAACCCAGTGAATTGATTTCGAGTCTTATGCCGGTGAGTCCGAACTGCTCCCACAGGCGGGCGCCCATGATGATAAGTTCGGCATCGATGTCCGGCCCGGCGAAGCCGAGCGCCTCTGCGCCAATCTGGTGAAACTGCCGGTAACGTCCTTTTTGCGGGCGCTCGTGACGAAACATCGGCCCATGGTAATAGAGCCGCTGCGGCCCGTTGGCCGCCACGAGGCTGTGCTGGATCGCCGCGCGTACACAACCTGCCGTGCCTTCCGGGCGCAGGGCCAGCCTTTCGCCATTCAATGCATCCTCAAATGCATACATTTCTTTTTCGACGATATCGGTGATTTCACCGATCGCGCGATGAAAAAGCGGCTCCGGCTCCACGATGGGTATACGGATCGGACGATAGCCATAACTCTTCAGCCAATCTCGAACGATGTCTTCGAAGCTTTCCCAGATTTCGGCTTCGTCGGGGAGGATGTCGTTCATCCCGCGCACGGCCTGCAAGGTTTGGATCATCTTGGCTCTGTTGTTATGGGGTCAAGCGGACCTACGGGCGTAATGGCTCGACACGTAATGGTCAACAAGGGAGGTGAATTCGACGGCGATGTCGCCGCCGCGCAGAGTAACCGTTTTTTGCCCGTTTACAAACACCGGCGCGGCGGGCGCTTCGCCCAAACCTGGTAATGATATACCGACATCGGCGTGCCGGCTTTCTCCAGGGCCGTTAACTACGCAGCCCATCACCGCCAGGGTCATGTTCTCCACGCCGTCATACTCGGCGCGCCATTGCGGCATCTTGTCGCGCACATGGCGCTGGACGTGGGCCGCCAGTTCCTGGAAAAACGTGCCGGTAGTGCGCCCGCAGCCGGGGCAGGCTACCACCATCGGCATGAACGCGCGTAACCCCATCGTTTGCAGAATTTCCTGCGCCACTATGACTTCCTGCGCGCGATTGCCGCCCGGTTCAGGGGTCAGGGAAATACGGATGGTGTCGCCAATGCCTTCCTGGAGCAGCACCGCCAGCGCCGCAGTGGAAGCCACGATGCCCTTGCTGCCTATGCCTGCCTCGGTCAGTCCCAAGTGCAGCGGATATTCGCAACGCCGGGCAAGCTCGCGATAGACCGCGACCAAATCCTGCACATTCGATACTTTGGCCGAGAGAATGATGCGCTCCCCTGCCAGTCCCAATCTCTCGGCTCTATCCGCCGATTCCAGCGCCGAAATCACCAGCGCCTCGCGCATCACCGCCTCGGTGGGCAACGGCGTGGCGCGTGCGGCATTCTCGTCCATAACCTTGGCCAATACCGCTTGGTCGAGGCTGCCCCAATTTACCCCGATGCGCACCGGCTTGCCGTACTGGCAGGCCAGTTCGATGAGTTTGGCAAACTGACTGTCGCGCCGCGCACCCGCGCCGACGTTGCCCGGATTGATGCGAAATTTGCCCAGTGCCTCAGCACATTCCGGGACATTGGCAAGCAGGGTATGTCCGTTGTAATGGAAATCTCCTATCAGCGGGACATCGATGCCCTGCGCGGTGAGACGCTCCCGGATATGCGGCACTGCCCTGGCCGACGCTTCGTTGTTGACCGTGACCCGAACCAGTTCGGAACCCGCCCGCGCCAGTTCTGCTACCTGCGCCACGGTCGCGTCGAGGTCGGCAGTGTCGGTATTGGTCATCGACTGCACCACGATAGGCGCGTCCGAACCAATCACCACACGGCCAACACGCACGAAACGAGTACGACGGCGCGTGCGCAAGGCCGCGTTGGCGGGGGAAAACATCGTCATTGCAGGGTCAGACGGGCGATCCCATCCCTGTTGGTATGTCCTCTCAGATCAACTGTCTGGCCATTGAATTCCAGTCTCACATTGCCCGCCTGCTTGACCATGACCGAGAAAGGTGGTTTGCCCTTGATGCTGTTGGAACTGCCCTTGGCACCGGTACGGGTGAAAATGAGCTTTCCGCTGCTGTCGCGTACCTGCGCCAAGGCGCTGGCATTGAACGATAACCGCAGCGTTGCCACACTGGGTACCTCCGGCATGGCTGTGGACGGAGAAACGGAAGCCGTTACTTCGGCGGACGCGGCCATTTGCTCAAGGGGGTCTCTCGCCGACTCTGGCGCGATGTTGACGGGCACGGGCTGTTCGAGCCTGATGGTCTTGATTTGTGGCTCAAGCCGGACAACCTTTTCTTGTGGTTCAGTCCGAACGGCCTTTTCACGCATCGAAGGCACTGTGGGCCACTCGAACCGAAACTCGAACCAACGCATTTGGATGCCGGCTCCAATCAGCCCCGCCAGCACCAGCACCGCCAGCACGATCAGCAACACCGGCAATACGCTGCTTTGCGGGCGCGGGCTGGCTGCTGGCTGTACGTTGCCATCGAGTTTTATCATCGAAGCCAGGTCGGCGGCAGTAGGAATCCGGGCGCTGATGCCTTCGAGCAGCGGTTCTGGGGAGATGTCCAGGTAACGCGCGTAATTTCGCAGAAACCCGCGTGCGAAAGTCGGCCCTGGCAAAGCATCGAATCTTCCGTTTTCAAGGGCTTCGAGTTGCTGCGCCGAAATTTTGAGAGTGCGGGCGATGTCGTTCAGGGACTCCCCGCGCGCCTCGCGTGCATTTTTGAGGATTTCCCAGGGAACCGGCGCAGGCGGCTCCGGTTCGGACGCAGGCACCCCCGCCCCCGCATCAGGTTCGAGCGGCGCCAACTCGGACGCGGACAGTGCCGGTTCAGGGGTGGCTTCGAATCCGAGGCTGTTTTCCATGGCAGAATCAGATTGAGATTGCATGGTATTCACTCGTATCTTCCTTGCATCATCAAGACGCTTTCACTGGAACCGGGAAAGCGGCTACGCAACTGCTCTGTATAGCTCGCTTCGGCATGGCGTTCACCAAGCCGCCGCGCAGCGCGCAAACCAAGCCACACCGAACGCGCGTTCGGATCGAAATGCCGATGGTACTGGATGAGAAGATCATGGGCATTCCGATAGTTCCCGCGACGATAACCGACTTCTGCCAACCGGTACAATGCCTCACTGTTGGAAGAGTCGGCTTCCAGTGCTTTTGAAAACTGAACCCCGGCTCGTTCAACCTCGTTATTTTCCAGCAGGCACAGGCCGGCATTGGTGAAGGGGCGCGTTTTATGGAGATAGTACGGATTGGCCGCCGAGGTCGCAAACCGCGACATCGCTTCGGAAACGCGCTTCTGGGTGCACAGGAACCAACCATAACTGTTGTTGAATTCCGGGTCCCCTGGCGCGTCGCTGAGGGCACGGCGGAAAGCGCCGTCAGCTTGGTCGTTTTGCCGGAGTTCCATGTAGATCAGACCCATCAGGTGATAGGCCGGAGGATAGCCGGACTTTATTTTCAGTGCGGTCCTGGCCGCATCCAGGGCAACATCCATCCGGCCAATGCTGAAATATTCCTGGCCGAGTTCGGTGTGGACACGCGCTCTTGCTTCTTCCTCGTTCGCGGGCTGCGAGTCGGACAAGGGGCGGGGGTAAGCGCCGCTGTAACCGGGCGCGGCATCGAACGAAGAACCGGCATGATCCGCCGTTGTCGCACAAGCGCCCAAGAAGAAAACAGAAACAACCCAGCATAATGGTAACGTTGGATGTGTCATGAGAAGACCTCCTCCATCGTTCGTAACGAACACACGCCGGTACGCCGGGTTTTGTCCCGCACCTGTCCGGCAAGTTGGCCGCAGGCTGCGGCTACATCATCACCGCGTGTTTTTCGTGTCGTAGCGATAATACCAGAATTGAGCAGAAGCCCCGCAAAGTGACGGACGCGCCCGACGGGCGAACGCACAAACCCGGAATGCGGGAAGGGGTTGAACGGAATCAAATTGAATTTGCACGGCACGTCGCGTGTCAGTGCGATCAGCGCGCGCGCGTGGGCGTCAGTGTCGTTGACGCCGTCGATCATCACGTATTCGAACGTCACGAAGTCACGTGGCGCACGTTCGAGATACCGTCGGCAGGCCGCCATCAAATCGCGCAACGGATACTTGCGGTTGATCGGCATCAAATGATCCCGCAAAGCATCGTCCGGCGCATGCAGCGACACCGCCAGCGCTACCGGGCATTCTTCGCGCAGGCGATCGATTGCGGGCACGATGCCCGAGGTCGACACCGTCACCCGCCGCTTTGAAAGCCCATAGGCGTGGTCGTCGAGCATCACCCGCAGGGCGGCGACAACGTTGTCGAAATTGGACAGAGGTTCGCCCATGCCCATCAACACGACATTGCTGATGATGCGGCCATTGTCTCTGTCTTCCACGCCGCCGTCGGCAACCGCTGCGCCGAGCAATTTGTTCGCCAGCCAAAGCTGGCCGATGATTTCGCCGACGGTAAGATTCCGGTTGAATCCCTGTTTGCCGGTCGCGCAGAAAGCACAATCGAGCGCACAGCCCGCCTGCGACGACACACACAGGGTTCCGCGCCCCGCTTCGGGGATGAAAACCGTTTCCACGGCGTTGGTATCCCCGACATCGAACAGCCATTTGCGCGTACCGTCGCTGGACAAAGAATCCTGTAACAGTGCGGGCGCACGAATCTCGGCCTGTTCCTTGAGCTTTGCCCGCAACGCCTTGGCGACATCGGTCATCGCATCGAAATCATCACAACCCTCGCGGTGCATCCAGCGCATCGCCTGACGGGCGCGAAAAGGCTTCTCTCCCAACTCGGAGAACCAGGCGGAAAGCGCATCGAGATCGTAATCGAGCAAGTTAAGCACGGCGGGCAACGGGAACAGGCATTCAACGGGTATGAATAGCGATGCCGGGAAAGAAGAATGCCACTTCCGCCGCTGCCGTTTCCGGGGCATCGGAACCGTGTACGGCGTTGGCGTCGATGGATTCGGCAAAATCGGCGCGGATGGTTCCTGGCTCGGCTTTCTTCGGGTCGGTTGCGCCCATCAGTTCACGATTCTTGGCAATTGCGTTTTTGCCTTCGAGCACCTGCGCCATGACCGGGCCGGAGGTCATGAATTTGACCAAATCCTTGAAGAACGGGCGCTCGCGGTGCACGGCATAAAACTCGCCCGCTTCCCGTTCGGACAGATACACCATGCGGGCCGCGACGACCTTGAGGCCGGCATCTTCAAAACGTTGGTAGATTTTGCCAATAACGTTCTTTGCGACGGCATCGGGTTTGATGATGGAAAGCGTGCGTTCGATAGTCATGAAACCTCTCCGGTCATGTTTATGGCAAAAGGCGAAAAGGAGCGCATTCTAGCAGGTTCCCCGAAACAGGAACCGGAACAGGGCCACGCAAACCCAAGTGAATCAAAAACAATGTAAAAGTATTCACGGGTTACCCGTACCGGGATGCGACCACGTCAAACGGTGGCTGGTTCGGGCGGGCCTTCGTTGCCCCTGTCGGCTTTGGGCTCAGTCGCTGTGTTCCTGATGCTGGGCCAATGTTTCGTCGAACTGGTAAATCAGCTCGTCGGTGATGTCATCCAGGTCCGAGGCAACGTAGCCCAAGCAAACGGAGACGGCTTCGCGTGCCCGCGCCCATTCCGCGTCCTGCACCGTGCGCAGGTGAGTGCTGGCGACGTACTCGGCCATTACGTTGATGGCGATCAAATAGTGTGTCTCACTGTTGATGTTTCGTGGGTCTTCGAGTTGGGCATAGTCGTGATGAAGGAGAATGCCCAGGGTGATAGGGTCTGCCAAACCCCAGGCGCGCGCGAGGAAATAGCCGATGATGGCATGGCTGGTTCCGAGGGCTTCTTCTTCAATATCGGTGAATATCCGGTTGGTGTTCTCGTTTGCTTCACGCAGGATGCTTTTGTATTCCGGGTAACGTTTCGTGAGCAGAGGAATACCGCAGTCGTGAAACAGCCCGAAGGTATAGGCGGTATCTGGATTAACCCGGCCAATGGCGGAAGCCAGCCGCTTTCCGGCTATGGCGGTATAGCGCGAATTGTCCCAGAAACGGTCGAGCGAGGCGTTGTCGGCGTTGATGGAGTTTTGCAGAAGGGTTTCCCGCACCAGATTGATAAGGGAACCGAAGCCAAGTGTCTTGATCGCGCCCGCGATGGAGTCGACGCGACGGCCATCGCCGACGAGCGGGGAATTGGCCATGCGAATGACGATGGCGGAGATTCCCGCATCCTGGCTGACGAGCCCGGCGATCTTTTTGCTGTTGGTGTGCGAACTATTCAGTTCGTCCATCAATTGGGTGAGAGTAGCGGGGCAGGCCGGGATGGTGACGCCGTGCAGGGCTTTGTTTTCGGCTTTGCTCATGGTGTATAAGCCTTTGTATGTTTAAGAAAAGACGTCCCGGAGGAGTCTATCCGCGTACCTGTCACGCATTCCGCGCACAATGTCGCACCCCGGAAGGAAATCCCCATATGGAAGAAGTAAGTGTTCATGCCAATCCACATGAAACGGCCTAAAATTAGAACCTTAACTTTTATTCTCATCGCTTGGCCGGAGGCGTGAATCATGAAGTGGTTTGAAGCTTGGCTTGATAACCTCGCCGGCGGGGATGCCATGACGCTGTTTTCCCTGCATGCGCTGCTGGTCGTGTTTGCCATCGTGGTTTTCAACTTCGTGTTGCGCCGCGTACTGGCCCGGTTCGGCAGGGCGGCAAGTAAGGCGAGTACCTCATTCTGGGAACTGGCTCTGATAGCGTCCGCCCGGCGTCCGTTGTCCGTGTTGGCTTGGGTGGTCGGCATCTCGTTCGTTGGCCAGTTGGCGCACTCGAATACGAATGCCGCCATTCTCGCGGTCGTTCATCCCGTGCGTGTCATCGGGGTGATCGTTTGCCTGGGCTGGTTTCTGACGGGATTCATCGGCAACGCGAAAGAGGCAATCATCCTGCGGCGAACCGCCTCCGGCGCGAGCGTTGACCGGACGACAACCGATGCCATCGCCCAGCTTTTACGGATCGCGGTATGGATTGCGACAATTCTGGTCGCCCTGCAAAGCTTGGGGTTCTCGGTCAAAGGGGTGTTGGCCTTCGGCGGCATCGGCGGGATCGCCATTGGCTTTGCCGCCAAGGATTTGCTGGCCAATTTCTTCGGTAGCCTGATGATCTATTTCGACCGCCCGTTTGCCGTTGGCGAGTGGGTGCGTTCGCCGGACAAGCAGATTGAAGGCACGGTTGAAGACATCGGTTGGCGCCTGACCCGTATCCGCACCTTCGACAGGCGCCCCCTGTATGTGCCCAACGCGGTGTTTACGACCATTACGGTTGAAAACCCATCAAGGATGAGCCACCGCCGTGTCAATGAGACTATCGGTCTGCGTTACGATGACATCGGCAAAGTTTCGGCCATTGTCGATGACATTGACTCCATGATTCGCGCACATTCAGGCATCGACGATAAACAGCCTGTGGTCGTGAATTTCGACAAGTTCAACGATTTTTCGCTTGACATCGTGATACGTGCGCTCAGTCATGTGACGGGGGGCGTTGAATTCCAGATGATCAAGCAGGACATTTTGTTGAAGATTGCCGATATCATTGCCCGCCACGGCGCGGAGATCGCGTTTCCGACGCGCGTCAATCTCACCCGTGCCCTTCCGCCAGAGGGCGCATGAAGACGGCGGCGTCTGTGGCAATCGGACTGGGGGCGGCCTGCGGCGCGTGGCTGCGCTGGGGGCTTGGAGAATGGCTCAATCCTTTGGGCTCCGCCATGCCGTTGGGTACCTTGGTGGCTATGAGGT
>JAISPJ010000079.1 GCA_031274995.1 Azoarcus sp. | reverse complement strand
CTCCGGGCGGGTGTGCTGGGCGCTACACGGCCACCGTTGGTTCAAAGCCCGCGTCACGCGCATCACCAGCCGCCCAACTGGGCGCCAACGCCATTGGCGACGTTGAACTCAAGCTGCATGCAGGAACCCCGATCCTCGCCGCACCGCTCGCACACCCTGGGCACGTTGATCCTGGTTGATACTAACAAGTAAACATCTGCAGTTCACAAACGAAATTTGAATGAATTATTCATAACTCATTGATTTACAACGAATTTTTCATAATAAATGAAAAATAAATTCATGAACTAAATTGGTTTATCTATTCGTGCCGCCACCTGCAAAACGGCAGGGGCCGCTCCGCTTCTTCCAGCGTATAGACGTGCAGCTTGTCAACATTGCCGCCAGCCACCGACATTTCTCATTTGAGTTTTTAAAATCCGTGCATAACAAAATTTAACGACCGTGTATACCGTCAGATGACGGTAATTCGGGTTGCCAGAATTTTTCAAGTCACCGCCATATGACGGTATCGGAATAACGGCGCAGTGCCTACGATTCCATTCGAACCTTCGCAGCAGGGGACGCCATTTTCTGAGGCAAGCTTGCACGCCGTTCATGACACTGGCGAGCGGGTTCAACTGTCATTTCTAGGAACTTCCGGATAATTCTTCACGAGTTACCGCGCCTGGGTTCGGGATGGACTGCAAGGGGCAAAATGCAGCGATACCGGATGATATTGCGAGAGTTTGTAATACAGCAGATGGCCCGAAGCCGGGATGCGTTGGCCGTGAGGCGTTATTTGGTGGTTTCTTAGAAGTGTTTTTAATTTTTTTCTTCACGGAGTATCACTATGGAAAACACCCAGTTCCAGAACAGCCAAGGCCAGCTCGATATGCAGGGAATTTTTGGCTCGATTGTTGGCAACTTGGCCGGTGGCCTGATTGGCAAAGCGGCCGGTGGCTCGACCGGCAAGACGATCGGCAGCACTGCCGGCGGTCTCCTCGGCAAGTTGCTGCCGTTCAGTGCCGGACCCGATGTGAGTCAGCAGCCGAGTGACCTCGAAATGCAGGGTTTCCTCAGTGTTCTGCAGAAGATTGCCCAGGGTGTCGGCAAGGGCGTCGATGTCGGCCGCAGCCTTGGCCTGTTCAGCACCGACCCGCAGGCGGCAACGCCCGTTGCGCAGCCGAGCGACCTCGAGATGCAGGGCTTCCTCAACGTTCTGCAGAAGATTGCCCAGGGTGTCGGCAAGGGCGTTGATGTCGGCCGCAGCCTCGGCCTGTTCAGCGCCGACCCGCAGGCGGCAACGCCCGTCGCGCAGCCGAGTGACCTCGAAATGCAAGGCTTCCTCAACGTTCTGCAGAAGATAGCCCAGGGTGTCGGCAAGGGCGTCGATGTTGGTCGCAGCCTCGGCCTGTTCAGCACCGACCCGCAGGCGGCAATGCCCGTCGCGCAGCCGAGCGACCTCGAAATGCAGGCTTTCATAAATGTCATCAGGAAGCTCGACCCCGTCCGGTTAAATAACAAAATCTGGATGCACTAATACTGAACTCCATCAAAATATTGATAAATCCAATCGATGGATTTGTTTGTCAGGCAAGGCATAAACCGAAGAAATATCCAGCGATATGGCAAGGATGTGCAATATGGCATGACAGGCAACGACGCGATGACATATCAACGTTTTGGTGGAGCGATTTATTAAATCCACTATCGGACCGCTGCGTCGGAGTTTTCCTCCGGCGTGGTTTTTCAGAAACAGGAAATATCATGTCTCATTCTTTCCAGATCAGGCAAGATCAATGGATCGTGCAGGGCGATGATGTCGCCTCCGGGCAGCTCATGGAGATCGTCAAGACCGACGCAGAGATCAGGCCAGTCCGTCAAATTGCAAAGGACATCCTGGTGCTCGGGATGTCCCCGGAGCGTGCGGACAGATTAAGAAAAGAATTCGGCGCGCGACTCATCGTGGAAAGGGACGGCGGCCTCAATCTCAATATGGGGCACAACAGCCTGTAACTTCGCTTATATCCACTGGAGAACAAATATCATGGCAACATCACAGACCAGCCATGCGGCAAAACCGGCCTCGACCAAATCAGAGGCCAGCCATGCGGCAAAAGCGGCTTCGGCCAAGCGAGCAGTTGGTTCGCGCAACTCTCAATACATGGTGGCGTCGCGTTCATCGGCATCCATCACGCCGCTAAGCGCTGACGTTATCGCCCAGTCGCTGTCCCAGGCGCCGGACGTCGAGATCATCAAGACAATCAGGCCGCCAGCAGCGCTCGATCTGCAAGCGCTGGCGCTGGCCGGTACGGGTGTGGACGCCTCTTCCTTCAATGGCACCACGGCTTCGCTGGTCGTCGCGAAGATGGCTACCGATCGCGCTGAACTGCTGAAAACGCAGGGCGCGGGCCAACTGCTTGTCGAGCACGATGCGCCGCTGACCTACGGGCTTGATCCCGGTCCCGCCATGATCCTCAATCCGAGTGCCTTTATTCCACTCAGCACCGGCTTCTCGACGACGATCGAGGTGATCGGCGTGGATGGCCCACTCAAGGACGCCGAGATCTACCTGTTCGGCAGCATGCTGCCGACCCAGGGCGTTACCGACGGCCAGGGCCGCGCGACGCTGCGCGTCGCCGGTGAGGGCCCGGAGACCATGCGGGCGCTCTACGTGAAGCCCAAGGCAGACTATTGGGACCTCTGGATGACGAATCCGTCACTTGCCGCGGACAGCGTCAACACAGTGACGGTCAAGCTGCTCAGTTCTTTCATCGAAGGCTTTCCGGACAAGCAGTTGCTCGGCTGGGGCCAGCGTGCCATGGGCCTGGATCAAGTGCCTGCCAGCTACGACGGCAAGGGCATCAAAATCGCCATTATCGACTCTGGCGCGGCGCAGGCTACGCACCGCAATCTGCACGGGGTGGGGCCGGGTTTCGACGTTGTTGGCAACGACAAGGACTCCTGGACAGACGATCTCGTGGGTCACGGCAGTCATGTCGCTGGCATCATTGCCGGGAGTCCTGCGGGATCTGGCATCCGAGGTTTTGCGCCAGCCGCGGAGATTCATGTTCTACGCATCTTCCCTGGTGCACGGTTCAGTGATTTGGTCGGCGCACTGGACTACTGTATTGAAAATGGTATCGACGTGGTCAACATGAGTCTGGGCGGCGGTGAGCCTTCGCAAATCGTCGAGGAGCGTCTGGTGAGGGCCAAGTCGATGGGGGTGGCCTGCATCATTGCCACCGGCAACTCGTCGGGTCCGGTACAGTTTCCCGCCTCGACTGCGCACGCTTTGGCGGTGGCGGCAATCGGCAAATCGGGCGAGTTCCCGCCTGACAGTTTCCATTCGACACAGATGATGCCGGGTTTCGAAGGCCGACAGGGTTATTTCCCCGCCAAGTTTTCCTGCTTTGGTCCTGAGGTCGATGTCTGTGCACCGGGTGTGGCGATCGTGTCGTCGCTGCCACCGGATGACTTTGCGGCCTGGGACGGCACTTCGATGGCGACACCGCATGTGACTGGCATGGCGGCCCTCGTGCTGGCCCACCATCCCGACTTCAAAGGGCCATTCCAGGCGCGCAATGCTGATCGGGTTCAACGGCTGTTCCAGATCATTAAGGCATCGGCGACGCCAATGCCGATCGCAGACAGTACGCGAGTCGGGGTAGGCATGCCGAATGTGGCGCGCGCCCTCGGCTTGCAGGCAACCGCCGATGCTTCGATCAGTACCGCGCCTGCACAGACCGATGCGCTCGACGTGCTGCGCCGCCTCATTGCGGCCATGGTTACGCAGCAACCGGCCAACGCCAACTCATCAGGAACGGTGTTTGGTCCGCAGTCGTTCAATGGCGTCATGCATTCGCCAGCGAGTGACCTTGACAAGGCCCGCAACTTGTTGCGGCAGGCGGGCCTGCTTTAGCCCATCTTTCTCAACTGGCCACCCGAGCCGACGCTGCGTAGTTGATTTTGTTGAGCGGAGGCAGCAAAGGTCTCCACTACAAAGCAACGGCTACGGGCTTCTTGGACTGCACCTGTGCCGCCACGATCTTCGGCGGCGGCTGTTCGGGCAGGTGCCGTTTCCAGGATCAAGGATACGCGCTCTTGAGCAGCGCCACCAACTCGCTCTGTTGCCGCGTTCCCGTCTTGCGAAAGATGTTTTCCAGATACGACCGCGCGGTGCGCAGTTTGATGCCGCAGCGTTGCGCGGACTGCTCGAGGACGAGGTCTTTGGCCAGAGCGGAACAGAGCCTGACTTCCGCCGGGGTGAGGTTGAACAGGCCCGTCAGCACCGTCGGTTCCGGCACCACCCGGCGCGGGCACACGCGCGAAATGGCCACCAGCGCGTCCGCTCCCGAAAAAATATCCTGCGCCCCGCGATACAGCGGCCACACATGCACCACCTTCGGCCCATGTTCACCCAAGGCCGGCACCGGGATCGACTTCACGCCGCCCGCCTGAGCGCACACCAGTTCGGTGTTCAACTGCAACAGCGCTTCCTGAAACAACCGGTTCGCCGGCGCATGAGCCAGCGCCACCCTGTCAAAAGCCAGCGGTTTGACTAACTCCGATACGCTTTCCACCAGCGCGTTCGTCGCCCGTACTTTCCCGCCGCAGGACAACACCAGCGCCGGCATCCCCAGCGCCTCCATCGCCGTGACGGCCGCCCATGCGCGCTCCAGCTCCAGCTGCGCCGACATCATCGCCGCGCTGAATGTCACGCGCTGAAGTGCCATCGTGTTGCTCCTTGTCAGAAAAGGCCCGATTGTTGAGAGTCCCAGCACCCTGCGGGGAAAGTTTTCTCGGCCATGTCGTGCCGTGGCTCGGCTGCGGGGTCCCCGAAGTTACGCCGCTGGCGCGCGGTTGAACAAGTGCCGAAAGTCATACTTTTGATCGTGCCGGGCCATTCCGCGCGCAGCCGTGTTTTTCTGCTGCCTCCACTGCGTGCGCATGGGTAACGCTCAGGAAGGCCACGGTGTCGCCCGAATCCAGCATCAGTATTACGCGACTTACGCAAATCAGATGCAAGCGAGAGACTCGCTCCTTGGCAATGACTTTCGATTCATCGTTATTTGCGCAAATCCTATATTAAGTATATATGCTATAGCCAATCGCATGATGGACCTATTTTGGATAATTCCATATCATGACCGTATGCCGTCACGGGATGTTCGACAGCTGCCTAAAGTTGGCCGCCATCGTTGACGGGAAATTGCTTTGCATCAGCATTCCCAAGAAAGCAATGAAAAATTCGCATCCGCACCGCAAGCCTGCGCTGGTCTGCAACGCATGGCCTGCCTCGGCCATCGCGCTGCCGTCGATTGCCGCGCCGGCGTTGGCCGGCGAGGGGCAGTCCTTATGGCTGCTCCCATGCCGATCCTTGGGCGGCACGGCGGCAAAAAAAACGGGCGCCAGCGGCGCCCGTCGAGGGGAGTTGAAGCTCAAGCTATCTTCACGTATTCAAATTCCAGTGGCTGGTTGTTGATGCCGACGCGCGGCGGGGCAATCC
>JAISPJ010000032.1 GCA_031274995.1 Azoarcus sp. | reverse complement strand
CCAGGGGGAATATGAGGCCAAGCTCCAGTCCCTCGCCAACCTGGTGAGCGGCACAACCCCAATCAATGCCGCCAACCTCAACCAGGCGGGGAGCAATTACCTGCCCGTGACCCGCACGGTGGTCGAGGCACTACGCGATGAGCCCGATCAGGATGCCCTCGGGAAACGTCTGGCTTCCGAAGTGGCCCTGTCCGCCACGCTGGAAAAAGCATTGCTGCTCGTGCGCACACTGCGCGCCGGGAAGAAAGAGCCCAACGTTTCAGCCAACGAGATGGCCATCGCTGCGGTCGACCAGGAGATCGCAACGCTCGAACAGGAGATCGCGAGCCTGAAGATGGAACTCGAATTGCGCCGCGCCCTCACGGGCAATGCGGCGCTGGCTATCGTCCAGCGAAAGGCGGCCCGTTCTGAAGCATCGAGGGGGGTGTTCGAGGGCGATGCAATACGTGACCGGGTACGCGAAATTGAAAGGCCATAGGGTGTTTCAAGCCCGGTGGGTACGCAAGGCCGCAACGGGGGCGCTCTGGTGCCTGGCCGTGGTGGTGGCGCTCGTGCTGATAAATGTTGTCGGCATTGCTCTTGCCGGAAATATCGAGCGTTGGCAACAGTGGGTGAACGCCCACACAAATCATTTCCTTGCCTGGCGGCTCATCCTGTACGCAAACATCGCCGCCGGATGGGCCTGGATGCGCCGCCGTGTCCTGGCACGAGAGTCAGGCGAGGATGCCCACTGGCGTCTGTCTCGGGCGGAACTCGCCTGCGTTGTGGTGGTTGCCCTGATTGAAGCCACCCAGGCCATGAAGGGGGAGGCATGACGCTCACCACGACCGACTACCTTGAGTATTACCTGACGCTCGCGGGCTGGATTGTCGAGAAGGGCATCTGGGATGTGCTGGTGATGAGCGGCCTCTTCGCCCTTCCGTTTGCCATCATCGTGATCCAGGAGTGGCTGCGCGCCCGCGCCGAAGGGGCGGATGAGGGCAACAAGGGGGTCTTGTCGTCGCTCAGGATCGAGAACCGGGTCTGGGTTGCCGTGATGGTCATCCTGTTCGGATGCCTGCCGTTTATCCCGGTTTCCTTCGATACGCTCAATTTCGACAGAAGCCGCTCGGTGCAATGTCAGGCCAATGTCCCGCTCCCCGGTGATACCGGATGGGCGAATGCCTTCACGACGTTGAACGGCCAGAGCGCCAAAGTACCGATCTGGTGGTTCCTGGCGCACTCGGTCTCGAAAGCGGTCACGGGCGCGGCGGTGGTGGCGATCCCCTGCGGGGTCGACTTGCGGCAGATGAGGATGGACATCGACGCTACGCGCATCAACGACCCGGTGCTGGCGCAGGAGGTATCGGACTTTACGCGCGACTGCTACGGGCAGGCACGCGCAAAACTATTCATGAACCGGCCCACACTCACCCCGCAGCAGATGGAGGATGTGAGCTGGATCGGATCAAGGTATTTTCTGGAAACACCTGGATTTTATGACACTTACCATTCCGCGACGGCGCGGGATGCGTGGCCCTATACCGTGAGCCGCGATGAGGGGCTGGCAGAGGTCACAGGCGGTGGGGGCTATCCGACCTGCACCCAATGGTGGCTTGATGCCAGCCGGGGCCTGCGCACACGGCTGCTCGATCAGGTCGACCTGGACTTGCTCACCCGGCTTGGGAATTGGGCGGGATTCCTGTCGCAGGCCGAAGTGGACGATTCGGTCATCCGGGCCATTGCCTCTCCCCGGCAGCAGATCGTGAACCGGGGCGAGAGCTTTTCCGACTACGGCGGTCGGCAAGACTGGAGCATCCCCCACATGGCGACAAGAGGCTTGGCAGATTTGGGGATGATCGCGCAGACACCCTCGCACTTTCCGGCGATGGACTTGGTGCGGCAAGGGCTCCCGATGGTTCTGTCTTTCCTGAAGATGGCGCTGGTCATCTGCATCCCGCTTGTGCTGCTGATCGGCCTCTATGAGCTGAAGGCGCTGATGACCGTGAGTTGCATACAGTTCGCGCTCTTTTTCGTGGATTTCTGGTTTCAGCTTGCCCGGTGGGTCGATTCCACGATCATGGATGCGCTCTATGGCTGGAACAGCCCTCACAGCAACCTGAACCCGCTTATGGGATTAAACAATCACTTCGCCGACTTTTTGCTGAATTTTGTGATGTCGGCAATGTTCATCGTTCTGCCGCTGCTGTGGGTGTCCGCGTTGGGGTGGGTGGGGATTCAAGCCGGGGCTTTATTGAGCGGACTTGCGAAGGGAACCGCTGGAGCAAGTACAGCAGGCGAAGCAGGATGGGCGGCGGCTCGTCAAGTCGCCGACAAGATTGCGCAGATCGTCAGCAAATCAGGCAAGTAAAACAAACCCTCAAACCCGCTCCTAGCTAATACGAATATCGAGGTGATTGTCATATACACCGACTCCTGCGTTCCCGTCCCTCAATTCAAATTCTTCAGGCTCGGCATCTTCGGTGGACACAAAAACCCCTTTCTTTCCGCCCGGTCTGGCAATGAACAGGAATGCAACCGCCACCGCCAGCCAGAACGCCACAAAGAGGAGCCCACCGATGAGGGCGAGTTTCACGGCCCAGATAAGTACCTTCGTCGCCTTGGGCGTCAGGCCGCGCGCGGCCAGCGCCCCCGTGGCTTTGCGCTCGCCGTGCGCCCACGTCTCTCCGAACCAACGGGCGATGCGGACGAATTTTGCGGCAGGAAGGCGTTTTGTCGTGGTTGTCATGATGGATAGATGCTATCCGTTTATTCCGAATATCTCAAATCAACCCCCCTCACGGGCCGCGTTCACGTGGCTGGATGAGACAGGCATTGACAGTTTACTCCCCACAAACGGAACGAGCAAAAGGAAAGGCAAAGGGGCGAAGGGACACAAGGGAATGGAGGCAAGGGGAAAAGTTCTACCTCAAAAGGTCGAAAAGGCTGAAAAGCCCTTAAAAGGGCTCCTTCGGCTGTTCCGGCACCAGCCAGCATCCCCCCCGCCCGCCGCCGTGCCCGTCCCTGACGGGCTGACACCGCCACAACCGGCGGCGGCGCTGCTGGCTGCACCACGTCGGCAAAGGCTGCTCGAGCACATCTGGCAGCGTACTTCGCTCTCCCGTGCGCAGTTCGATTCGCTCTACCTCGCCCCTATCGGTCGTTTCGCCGAGTTGGTGCAGCTTCTTCCGGCCTCTGAGTCCCATCACCATGCCTGGCCGGGGGGGATGCTGGACCATGCCCTGGAAGTCGTCGCCTACGCCCTGAAATTGCGCCAGTCAAAACTCCTGCCGGTCGGCGCTGCCCCCGAGGCCCAGGCCGCGCAGGCCGAGGCCTGGACAGCGGCCATCGCCTGCGCGGCGCTCCTGCACGACGTGGGAAAGGTCGCGGTCGACGTGCATGTCGAGTACGGGGATGGGACAATCTGGCATCCCTGGTACGGACCAATGACGCAGCCCTACCGCTTCCGGTATGTGAAGGGGCGTGAATACCGCCTGCACGGGGCGGCTACGGGCCTTGTTGTTACCCGCGTGCTCGATGCGGCGGCGCTCGACTGGCTCAGTGGCTACCCCGAGATGTGGCCAGCCCTGCTCTACATGCTGGCCGGTCAGGTCGAGCACGCAGGCGTATTGGGGGAGATCGTCAGGGAAGCCGACCAGGCTTCCGTCGCCCAATCACTCGGCGGCGATCCGTCCAAGGCGATAGCCGCGCCGAAACACGCCCTCCAGAGAAAGCTCCTTGATGGCCTGCGCTACCTGGTACGCGAAGAATTCAAGCTGAACCAGCCCCAGGGCTCCGACGGGTGGCTGACGCAGGAGGCCCTTTGGCTGGTCAGCAAGACCGTCGCTGACAAGCTGCGGGCGTACCTCTTGTCGCAGGGGTTCGACGGCGTCCCGACGGGGAACCCGGCGCTCTTCAACGTTTTGCAGGAGCACGGCATCATCCTGGTTTCTCCTGACGGCAAAGCCATCTGGCGCGCGACGGTCACGGGCGAAAACGGCTGGTCGCACAGTTTTACGTTCCTGCGCATGTCTCCCGCGTCCATTTGGGAACCGGACGGCCTCCCGGAACCGTTCGCGGGCAATGTGCGGGCAGAGAGTGGAGATGCGCCGTGGGATAAGGAACTTCCCGCCCAAAGCGGCGAGCCCGTATCAGGCGCACCGCAACAAGCCCCCCACGCGGCCACGCCCCCTGTGTTCGACGCCTCAAGCCTTCTGGATTTGCTGGAACCGGCCCCGGTCAATCCGCCATCGGTGGCCTCACCGCAACCTGAAACTCTGCCTCCCGCCACACAATACAAAGCCCCTCCCACCGTGCCGCTCGTCCTGCCCGTGAGGATGGATGAACCCGGAGTGAGTTTCGATGGCAAACCATCGGGGGAGCACTTTATCTCCTGGCTGCGGCAGTCGATCCGGTCCCAAAAGATCGTCGTCAACGACGCGAAGGCAAAGGTACATACGGTAGCCGACTCCGTGTTCCTGGTGACGCCCGGTGTTTTTCAGCGTTACGCCCGCGAGTTCCCACAATGCGCGGCCCTCGCCAATGCAGACGGCCTCGTCGATTGGGTCTGGGTGCAAAAGCGGTTCGAGCGCCTTGGCCTGCACAGAAAGCAGGCGGACGGGCTGAACATCTGGTCGTGCGTGGTGGCCGGGCCGCGCAAGTCCAACCGGCTGCATGGATTCCTGCTCTCCAGCCCGGACACCCTTTTCAGCAGCGCAATGCCCAACAACCCTTATTTGACGCTGGAAAAGACAGAACAACCCTCAACAACGGCTGATAACAGAACAAACACCTTGACAACAGAAAAAGGAACAACACCCCATGCCTGACAATCCCGTCGAGATCGACCCGCAGATGAAAACCGTCCGAAGCGGAATTCAACAAAAAAAAGTACCCGGCAAAAATGGGTACAGCTACAAAGAGCAATATGGCGTCGTCGTCATCTGCAAGGATGCCGCCCACCAGGAGCATATCTATGACCGCCTGAGAAGGCTTGGGCTTCAATTGAAGGTGGTGTCGGTATGAAGATCGAGGTACGCAACCAGTGTGACGATTACGACTCGTACCGCGCCGCCCGCGTCAAATCCCTGTTCAACGTTGAAAGCGGGGCAAATTTCAGCCTGGACGCTGATCTGCCCATCGGCGACGAAGGCTGGCGGATTGGCGTTGTCGTCGGCCCGTCCGGGAGCGGCAAAAGCAGTATCGGGGCAAGGATCGGCAGGTTTTACGCCCCGGAATGGCCGACAGACAGGCCCATTGTGGACGCCATTCATCCCGGCGGAAACTTTGATGCCGTCACCGGCGCTCTTTCCGCTGTGGGCCTTGGCAGCGTACCGACATGGCTACGGCCTTACCATGCGCTCTCCAACGGGGAAAAAGTCCGCGCCACGCTTGCCCGCATGGTGTGCGAAGCGCCGGGTTTTGCGGTGATG
>JAISPJ010000070.1 GCA_031274995.1 Azoarcus sp. | reverse complement strand
GCTTCCTGTTTCTGCGTCCTTACCTTGGCGAATTGTTCGCGCGACACGCCGAGCCACATTGCGAGCGGGCTGGCAACGAGTACGGAGGAGTAGATGCCGAAACAGATGCCGATAGTGAGGGCGAGCGCGAAATAGTGGAGAGTTTCGCCGCCGAAGAACAGCATGGAGAGCACCATCATCTGCGTGGAACCGTGGGTGATGATGGTGCGGGAGATGGTGCTGGTGATGGCGTGGTTGATGACTTCGGCTGTTTTCATGTCGCGCCGCTTGCGGAAGGTTTCACGCACACGGTCGAACACGACGACGGATTCGTTAACGGAGTAGCCCAGTACCGCCAACACTGCCGCCAGCACGGATAGCGAGAATTCCCACTGGAAAAAGGCGAAGAAACCCAGAATGATGATGCAGTCGTGCAGGTTGGCAATGATGGTGGAGACGGCAAAGCGCCATTCAAAGCGCAGCGCGAGATAGATCACGATGCCGATGACAACAAACAGCAGTGCCATCGAGCCGTCGCTGGCAAGTTCCTTGCCAACTTGCGGGCCAACGAATTCAACCCGGCGCACGGTGGGTTCCGGGCCTGCGATTTTTCCGAGCGTACCCTTTATCTGTTCTCCTACTTTGGAGATTTCGACGTCATCGCGGTTGGGCAGGCGGATCAGGACTTCGCGGGAGTTGCCGAAGTTCTGCACCTGGGCGTCGTGATAGCCGTCATCGGCAAGCGCCTGGCGCAGGGTTTCGAGCGGGGCGGTTTCGGTATAGCCGACCTCGACCAGCGTTCCGCCGGTGAATTCAACCGACAGGTTCAACCCCCGGAAAACGATAAAGAACACCGCCAGCAGGAAGGTCAGCAACGAGATGATGTTGAAGACCAGCGCATGGCGCATGAACGGGATGTCTTTTTTGATACGGAAAAATTCCATGACGGTATGTTCCTTGTTCTGCCCGGGTCAGTGTCAGTTAGTGTCCGGTTTCCATATCTGGCCGATGGAGAGTGCTTCGAGCCTGCGCTGTCTTCCGTAGATGAAATTGATAATCATCCGGGAAACGAGGATGGCGCTGAACATCGAGGTGAGGATGCCGAGGCAATGCACCACGGCAAACCCCCTGATCGGGCCGGAACCGAAGATCAGTAGCGCAAGGGCCGCAATAAAGGTGGTGACGTTGGAGTCGAGGATAGTGTTCCAGGCACGCTCATAGCCTGCGGTAATGGCTGCCTGTGGGGTGTAGCCGTTTCGCAGTTCCTCGCGGATGCGCTCGTTGATGAGCACGTTGGAGTCGATGGCCATGCCCAGGGCGAGCGCCATCGCGGCAATGCCCGGCAGGGTCAGGGTGGCCTGCAACAGTGAGAGCAAGGCTACCAGCAACAATAAGTTGGCAGTGAGCGCGACGGCGGAAACCAATCCGAAGAGCCTGTAATACGCACACATGAACACGGCGATGGCGATAAAACCCCAGAGCGTGGAGTGGAACCCCTTGCTGATGTTGTCGGCTCCACGGCTTGGGCCGATGGTGCGTTCCTCGATGATTTCCATCGGCGCGGCCAGCGCTCCGGCGCGCAACAGCAAGGCAGTTTTGTTGGCTTCGGCGGAGGTCATGCTGCCGGAGATCTGTACCCGCCCGCCTCCGATCTCGGTGCGGATGACCGGGGCGGTCACGACTTCGCCCTTGCCTTTTTCGACCAGCAGGATGGCCATGTGCCTGCCGACGTTTTGACGGGTGAGTTCGCGGAATCTCTCTGTACCTGCGCTGTCCAGGGTGAGGTGCACCGCCGGCTGGCTGTTTTCGTCGAAGCCGGCCTGTGCGCCGGTGAGGTTTTTTCCAGTGAGTTCGATCTGCTTGTGAAGCAGCAAGGGAAGGCCAATGTCGTTCGCATCTTCCGCCTGGCTTGGCTGAGCGCGGCTGCGACGATTGTTGTTGCGGCGCTCGATATACAGTTCCGTGCCGAGGGGAGGCTGCGCCCGGCCCGAGGCAACGTCGAATGACTGCTGGTCGCCGGGTACGCCCTCGACCATGCGCAGTTCGAGCGTGGCGGTGCGTCCCAGGATTTCCTTGGCGATGGCAACATCCTGGACACCCGGCAATTGCACGACGATGCGGCTTGCCCCCTGTTGCTGGATCACGGGTTCGGCCACGCCCAGTGCGTCGATGCGTTTTTGCAGGGTGTCGATGTTCTGCGTAATGGCGGATTCCTGGATCTTCTTTTGAGCCTGCAACCCCAGGCTGGCAACGAGCCGGAAATCGTCGCTGCCCATGTCGCGTTCGGTCAGTTGCAACTCGTTGTCGTTGTTGGAGGACTGGATCACCGCGCGGGCAGCGGCACGCTGTGCGGCCTCACGAAAACGGATGACCACAGTGTCGCCTTCACGGGTGAGGTTTGCGCGAACGTTTTTGTCGCGCAATTGCTTGCGCAGGTCGCGTACGATGGTTTCCAGCCGACTGGAGATCGCGCCCGGCATGTCGACTTCAAGCAGAAAATGTACGCCGCCACGCAAATCCAGTCCCAGGTACATTGGCAGGGCACGAATCTTTGTGAGCCATTGCGGAGAATTCGGCAGCAAGTTGAGCGCCACGGTGTAGGAGGGGTCTTGCTTGTTGGGGTTGAATGTGTTCTCGATGACATCCTTGGCGTGCGCCTGGGTATCGGAATCTATGAAACGCGCCCGTATTCCGGTGGTGTCGGAAAAGATGCCCTTATGCTCGATTCCCGCTGTTTCAAGTGCGCGGGCGATACGTGCGCTGTCGGCGACGGGATCGATATCCAGCGTGGGTTTGGCACTCGAAATCTGTACGGCGGGCGCTTCGCCGAAGAAGTTCGGCAAGGTGTAAAACAATCCCCAGAACAGCACGGCGATGATGAGGATATTTTTCCAGACAGGATAGCGGTTCATAGTCGTCAGCTTGTCAGAAGGATGGCACGCGATCCGCTTTCCGGGCAGTACGGTATACCGCCCGGAACAGGGGGATCAGAGGGTTTTCAGCGTACCTTTGGGCAGCACGGCGGTAATGGTCTGTTTTTGTACGGTGACCACGGTGTTGGCGGCGATTTCGACCTGGATGTAGTTGTCGCCCAGTTCCGTGACCTTGCCTGCGATACCTCCGCCGGTGATGACTTCATCCCCCTTGGAGACGGCGTCAACCATGGTTTTATGTTCCTTGGCGCGTTTCATCTGGGGGCGGATCAACAGGAAATACAGCACCACGATCATCAGGATCGGGAACATGTAACCGAGCGGGCTCTCGCCCATAGCAGGCGGGGCAGCATTGGCAGCCTGAGCATAAGCGTTGGAAATCAGCACGTTATTACTCCGAAAAGTATATGAAACGGCAAATTATAGCAGCAGCCACACCCAAGGCCGGGGTTTATTCGGAGCGCAGGGCATCGACGACGTTCAGGCTCGCCGCGTGCCTCGCAGGCAGGACGCCGGCGGCAAGCCCGATAAGGGCGGATAAAATTTCAGCGGCGACCGTGAATGACCACGGTGTGGTGACTGGAAATGAAGGGACGAAAAAACCTGTCAGCCAAGCCAGTCCTGTTCCGGTTGAAAGCCCAAGTAGCCCGCCCATCGCGGCCAGCGCTACCGCTTCGGTGAGAAAGATGGTGAGAATAGTGTTGCGGCGCGCGCCCAGCGCCATCAACAAACCAATTTCGCGTGTTCGCTCGGTGACTGCGATGATCATGATGGTGACGATACCCACTGCTCCGACCATGAGCGAGATACCGCCGAGCACGCCGATGGTCAAAGTGACGACGTTGAGAATGTTGAGGAGGCTGGTAATCATTTCTTCCTGCGTCGTCAGGGTGAAATCCTCGCGGCCGTGGCGGGCAATGAGCGCCTCGCGGATCAGGGGAAGAATGGGCGCGGAACCGACGCCAATGTCATAGTTGGCAGCGATTTGATCCAGGCTGGTACGGTTGTACAGGATCATCGCCCGCATGGCCGGAATATAGGCCGTGTTGTCGATGTCCACGTCGAGAATTTGCCCTTTTTGTGCCATGACGCCGATGACGACATAGCGTTCTCCTCCGATTGTAATGCGTTTGCCGAGTGCTTCCGCAGAGCCGAAAAGTTCCTCTTTAAGCGTGTATCCGAGTACCGCCAGCGCACGGGCATCGCGGTTCTCTCCTTCAGGCAGGAACCGGCCGGAGGCGACTTTGACAGAATACATATCGTGCGCCCTTGGGCCGACACCCATCACCGTGATGCGGCGAACGCGACCGTTGGCGCGGATTTCGCTGTTCCCCGTAATCCGGGGGGTGATGACGCCAAGATAGGGGGTCCGGGCAAGCGCCTCCGCGTCGTCCAGGGTCAGGTCCCGGGCGGTTGTAGGAAGATCGAGCGTGCTGCCTCGCGTGTTTTGCCGTCCGGGGGTGATCCTGATGATGTTGGTCCCGAACTTGGAGAACTCATTGAGTACGTAATTGTGTAAACCTTCGCCGAGCGAAGTGAGAAGGATGACTGCCGCGATACCGACGGCAATGCCGAGCAGGGTGAGAAAGCTGCGCAGGCGGTGGGCGGTCAGCGCATGCATGGCAAGGCGAAGAAGATCACGCTGGCGCATCGTTTCGTCCCTCAGTGTCCTGTCAGGGCGAGAACCGGGTCGAGCGCTGCTGCCCGTTGTGCCGGCATGACGCCGAAAACCAGCCCGCTGCACAGCGCCACGCCCAATGCCGCCGCTACCGCCCATGCCGGTGGCCAGGCTGGCAGGATGGGCCAGTTCAGGCGGATGCTCCATGCCCCGAGATGGCCCAGTATGAAACCTGACAATGTTCCCATGAGTGACAGGAGCGTGGCTTCGGTGATGAACAAGTGCATGATGCTGCGATTACTGGCTCCGAGAGCCTTGAGCAGGCCGATTTCGGCGGTACGTTGGGTGACGGCCACCAGCATCACGTTCATCACCAGGATGCCGGCTACCACCAGACTGATTGCGGCGATGCCGACCAGCCCCATCGTGGTCGCGCTGAGAATGCGGTCGAACGTGGAGAGTACGGCATCCTGTGTAATCAGGGTGACATCGAGTTCGCCGGTATGGCGTGTGCGTATGATTTGTTCGAGTTTGGCCTTGACGGGTTCGATGGTGTCACGGTCGATGGTTTCGATCAGGATATGGAGCAGGGTGTTTGTATTGAAGATGGCCAACGATGTGGCGACAGGAACGATGACCAGTTCGTCGGTATTTGATTCCAGTCCCTGTCCGGCAGGGGACAGAACCCCAATGATTCGCAGGCGGTTGTCACCGACGCGGATCATCTGGCCGATGGGGGATTTGTCACCGAATAATTCGTTTTGGAGGGTCGAGCCGATAACGGCAACATATCCCGAACGGTTCCAGTCTTCGTCGGGAAGAAAACGTCCCTGCGAGATGGAGAAGCGGCGAATGTCGATGTAATTGGCCGTGGTCCCGATGACCATTACTTCGCGCAACCGGCCATTGGCCGCCACTTCCGTGTTACCCGCCGAGACAGGCGCGACGCGGCGCACATGGTCAACGCGTTGCAGGGAGTTTGCGTCCTCGATGGTCAGATCGCGCGGTGTATTGGTGGCAAAGCTTCCGAGCTTGAGGCCGCCTGTCTCGGTGCGCCCAGGCATGACGATGATAAGGTTGGAACCTAACGAAACGAATTGGCCGACGATATAGTTCCGCATGCCGTCGCCAAGCGCGGTCAGTATCACTACCGCCGCCATGCCGATGGACATGGCCAACACCAGTAACGAAGATCGCAGCGGGTGGCTGAACGCGGCGCGGACGGCAAATCTGAGGGTGTCGGAAGGGTTCATGGCATCTTTGTGACGGATTTCATGTGTTTTCTCGGCTGTCGTTCAGAACGCCATCCACCATCATCAATCGGCGGCGAGAGCGATGGCCTATGCTCGAGTCGTGGGTGACGACGATCAGTGTCATACCGGCGGCATTGAGGGTCTCCAGCAGTTCGATGACTTCTTGGCCGGTGTGACGGTCGAGGTTGCCTGTAGGTTCGTCGGCGAGCAGTATTGCCGGTTGCATGATGATGGCGCGGGCAATGGCAATGCGCTGGCGCTGCCCGCCGGAGAGTTCATCAGGGCGATGGCCGGCACGCATGGAGAGCCCGACCTTCTTGAGCACGTCATTGACTCGCTGGCGGCGGATTTCGGGCGACTCACCGGCAAGCATGAGCGGCAGGGCGACATTTTCGGCGGCGGTCAGGCGGGGGATGAGATGAAAGCTCTGGAATACGAAACCGATGCGGGTACGCCGTATGGCAGCCAGTTCGTTGGAGGCAAGCGTGGTGACGTCGCGCCCTTCGAACCGGTAACGTCCGGCATCTGGCCGGTCGAGTAGACCGAGAAGATTGAGCATGGTGGATTTTCCTGAACCCGACGGACCCATGATCGCGACGTATTCGCCCGCATCGATTGTCACCGATACCGAGGAGAGAGCCCGAACTGTGGACTCGCCAAGCCGAAAGGCGCGTGTGATGTTTTCGAGTTTGATCTGGACCATGGCAAGAAGGAATCTTTGCGGGGAAAACAAGATGATGTCGTTGCCGCTACCTTGGGTTCGTTTTGAACGCGCGCGCCCGTATGCCCGGACGTAGTTCCGGATAACTGAGAGAAGGAGGGGTAATCATGCGTTCGCCGGCTTTGATACCGGAAAGAATCTCGGTCTGTTGCCAATTGGCGATACCGGTCTGGACCGTGCGTTCCGAGACGATGCCATTCTTGCCGAGCACCATTACCTTGTTGCCATCGCGTAGCGCGGTGGAGGGGATGAGCAGGGCATCGTTACGGGAAGCGAAGATGATTTCGACGTCGACACTATAGCCGACGAGTAACCCCCGGGCTTGCTCCTGGTTGGAGAAGTCTATATCGACATTCACCGTGCGCGCCTGTTTTTCCACGGCGGTGATATAGGGTGCGATGCGGCGTACATATCCGGAGAAATTTTTCTCCTTGAGGGCCTGGACATTGATGCGCACAGCTTGCTTGGGCTGTATTTTGGGGGCATCGCTTTCGTCCATCGGAACCGTGATATACAGGCAAGAGTCGTCGATCAGGTCAATGGCCGGCGGCATTGCGATGCCAGTGGGAGAGGGGGTGGAAATTTCGCCCAGCTCTCCGTTGATCTTGGCAATGGTTCCGCTGAAGGGGGCGATGATGACGGTGCGGTCGAGATCGGTGACGATGGATTCTAACTGGCGCATGGCAGTTTCCTCCTCAGCCTCGGCGCTGGCGCAGGCGGCATTGCGGGCATCTGCCTCGGTGCGGGCTTTTTCGGCGGCGGTCGGGGAAACGAATTTGCTCTTGACCAGTTCTTCCTGGCGGACGGCGTCTTTCTCCGCCTGCCTGGCGATGGCGCAGGCTTCGCGGTGTCGCTGGCGGGCGCCGGTCCGTCGCGCTTTCGCCACGGCTTCCGCCGCGCGCAGATCACCTTGCCACAGGCGCATCAGTACTTGGCCAGCCTGGACATGATCCCCTTCTGCGACACCGAGGTACTCGATGCGGCCGCCGATGATGGTGGAAAGCCTCGTGCGCAGGCAAGCTTCAATCGTGCCGGCGCGGGTATTGATGGCGGTTGACTCGATTTTGCCATGCACTGCCGTGCAGGTGGCGACTTCCAGACTGGGTTGGGAAAACAGCCAAATCGCCGCAATAAGGGCGATGCAGGCGACAATGATGTGGACGCGGATGCTCCAGAAGGGCAGAAGACGGAGCTTGGACAGCAGAAGACGGAACTTGGACAGCAGAAGACGGAGACCGGGCAACAAGAGACGGAATCTGGACGGCATCTGACAGGATGATTAATTAATTACATAATTATTTATTATACCTCAATGAATATACATTATATATTGTTATGAGTAAAGTTTGAGAAAATATTTCTATCCTATTATCCTATTATCCCGTTTTTATCCATGAGTCCTTGAGCGCCACCGTGCGGTGGTTCATTGCCATGCGCCCGAGCAAGATCGCGCAAATTCAAGAACAGCCAAGGGGTATTTACCCCTTGGCTGTTTGACAGATTCTGGCAGATTTCCGGTTTGGCGCGACCGCGTCCGGGTTTTGCTTACTTGCCCGTGGAGAGACGCGCAACGGCGCTGTCGAGGGCTGCCTTGGCGCTCTTGCGGTCAGCCCACACTTCGGCAAGTTCTTCGTCGATGACGCGAAGCGCGGATTCGCGTTCGATCAAGGGTTGAATTGCGGAACTGGATGTGGCTGGCCTGTTGGTCAACTGTCCGATGGCTACCTTGATGTTTTCCAGGGAGTCGCCGAGAAGCGGGCTTTCCGAGGCAAAGATCCCGGCTTTGGTCAGGGGCAGATAACCGCTGTCACGTTGCCAGATGACCTGGTTTTCAGGTTGCAGCCAGAAGTTGACGAAATTCGCCACGGCCTTGTATTCGGCGGGCTTTTTGCCTGCCGATACCCAGAGAGACGCGCTGCTGCCGGCATGGGTGTTTTGCGGTGCGCCGGGGGCGTCGTCTATGTAGGGCAGGCGGGCGATGCCGACATCCAGCCCGTTGATATTGCGGAAATCGGCCCAGCTATCGGACGGGCCGATGAATACCGCGCATTCACCTTTGGCGAAATGCCCTTCGGCTTCGGTACGGTCTTTGAAGAATTTCAGCAAATTGGCACGATTCCAGCTTGCCATCAGGGAGACATACTTGACATGGAAGAGGCCGTTGAAAGAAGGCTGTTTGCCATTGAGGACAGGAACGTTATCCCAAGCCGATACGTTTTCGATCAGGACACGCGCGGGTTCGCCAATTGTGAGCGGGCATCTGGAACCGCTTGCGGCCAGTTTGCCAAGCACTCCTTGCAGATCGGCCCAAGTCGCAACGGGCGCGGCATCCGTGTTGATCCCGGCGCGCTTGAAGGCGGCGCGGTTGAAATAGAGCACCGGCGTATTCAGGCCAACCGGCAGGGCCAGCACCTGCCCGGTTGCGTTGAAGGGTTTGCGCGTCACCATTGCCGCAGGTTTGACGGTCGGCAGCGCAACTCCCGCTTCTTTCATGAGAGCGAACAACGGCTTGTAGCGTGTCTTGCCCGAGAGAAACGCTTCTTCGCCCGTGTTGTTGAGAACCATCATGTGCGGCGGTTTGGCCGCCTGCCAATCGCTTTCGACAAGTGTCACCTGGGAAGCCGTGCTCTGGGCGTTGAAGCGCTCGACCAGTTCTTGCAGCACTTTGACCCGCAGTGGCGGCAGTTGTTGGTAAAGCTCGATTTGTATGGGCTGACTGGCGGGTTGTTCGGCCTTGGCTGCCGCAGCGGGAGCTTTGGCCTTGGGCTTTTTCCCTTGGGCAGCGGCCGGCATTGCCAACGCGGCCAGCATGACGGCCGCAACGGCGCAAACCAAGCCACGGCGGCCGATACTCTGAATGAATGTGCTCATAAATGCTCCCAAAATAATACCCACAAAAAGCGAGGAGTAAGTATAGGCGGTCGGAAGGGGGAACATACAAGAAATGCGCTATAAATGTTACTTTTTTTGCAATTCGTGCTTTCTGTGCGTTACTGCATGAAGAAGGGTAATGATTCCGCATTGGCCATCGGTACAAGGGTCAAGTCTTGGTTTGTCGTTGCCGTTAATGGGAACGGGTTCATTTTTTCCGTTACACAACCAGATATGCGCAAGACTGTTTGTTTTGCCCTCACCGCCGTGTTGCCGTTCCTGTCCGCCTGCGACATGCTCGCCGACATGCTTGAAGTGCCTAATTCGCCCAAGGAAGTTGCCGAAGCAGAGGCAATTGGCAGTGGTTGCCGCCAGACGGGGCGATCCATCGAGGACTGCTACGCGCTCAATCCTCAAGCGCAGAAGGCCGCCGTTTTTTCGGGCTGGAAATCGATGAATGAGTATATGGCGGAGCACAACCTCAAAGAAGTGCAGTCGGTGGTAGCGCATGCCGAAGCCCCTGCGTTACAGACTTCTATTCCCGGTAAACCGGTTCAGGCAGAACCGGATCAGGCAGTTTCGGCACAAGCCAGGATCGTTGTGCCGCATCCATGAATGGCCGCGTTCGGAGCCGGCCCCGGCATGTCGGAGGCAGGGGGAGGCGCAGATGTGTATAATCGCCGCTTTTCACCAACGATCCTCCATTGCTGCTTGCCCGATCCAGTATGGGCACGCTTTTCTCCGACGACGCCCATGAGCTTTGCCGAACTCGGCCTTATTCCTGAACTTCTCAAGGCCGTAGCCGATGCGGGTTACACCGAACCCACCCCGATCCAGCAACAGGCCATTCCCGTTATCCTCGGCGGGCTGGATGTCATGGGCGGCGCACAGACCGGCACGGGGAAAACGGCCGGGTTCACGCTGCCGTTGTTGCAGCGCCTTGCGCGCCACGCCAATACCAGCGCGTCGCCCGCCCGGCATCCGGTGCGTGCGTTGATCCTTGCCCCGACCCGTGAACTGGCGATGCAGGTATTTGAGTCGGTTACAGTCTATGGTCGGCATCTGAGCCTGCGCGCCGCCTGCATTTTCGGCGGCGTTGACATGAACGCGCAAATCCAGGAGTTGCGCCGTGGTGCCGAAATCGTGATTGCCACGCCGGGCCGGCTGCTCGATCACGTGCAGCAAAAGACGATCCATTTCCCGCAGGTTGAAGTGCTGGTGCTGGATGAAGCCGACCGTATGCTCGACATGGGTTTCATCCCGGACATTCGCCGCATTCTGGAAATGCTGCCGACAAACCGGCAAAGCCTGCTTTTTTCCGCCACGTTTTCGGAAGAAATCCGCAAGCTTGCCGACCGGATGCTGAAAAATCCGAAGTTGATTGAGGTTGCCCGCCGCAACACGGTCTCCGAGACGATCACCCATGTCGTGCATCCGGTGAGCACGGGCATGAAACGCAACTTGCTTGCCCACTTGCTGCGCCACCAGCCAGGCATGCAGGTATTGGTGTTCGTCGATACCAAGATTGCTTGCGGTCGGCTCGCCCACTTCCTGGCGCGCAACGGGATCTCGGCGGATGCCATCCACGGGGACAAAAGTCAGCAACAGCGCATTGAAACCCTGGATTCATTCAAGGAAGGGCGCGTGCGTGTGCTGGTTGCCACGGACGTTGCTGCCCGGGGGCTGGATATCGACGAATTGCCCTGCGTCATCAATTTCGAGTTGCCGCACACTGCCGAAGATTACGTCCACCGCATCGGGCGCACGGGGCGTGCCGGCAACAAAGGGCGCGCGGTTTCATTGGTCAGCCCGGAAGAAAAGTACTGGCTCACGGAAATCCAGAAACTCATCAAGTTTGAAATTCCGCGCGAAGCCGTGCCCGGTTTTGATCCTGAAGCGGGGTCTTCCGGGGAGGATTCCGCCGCGCGCGGTGCCAGTCACGCGCGTCGTGGCGAGGAAGCCCACGCAGGGCGAGAAAGCGGCAGGAAGAGCAAGAGCGCAAAACGCGAACGTTCCCCGCAAGCCGTGCCTTCCTCCATTATCGCCGCAGACGACTTCGATTTTTCCAAGCCCTACGAACCCTCTGGCAGCCTCGTCCCACAAGAAGAAGGGCTGCCCGCGCGCGCGGCCACGGCACCGCCCGTCAAGCCGCAACGCCCGCTGGCGGCATTGCTCGGCGGGTTGGGCAGGAAGTAAGCAAAAAATAAACACGGCAAAATGTAAATAACTGCCGACTTGCCCTGTTATTCGACCGATTCAGTCCGCTTCCGGCGGGTATGCTGGCGCACGTTGTTCCAACTATGCGCCGACATAACAGACCGGAAATCCTGGCATGCAGCCTCCGATGAAATTCGTCCCTCCATCGCGGAACAATCACAGCGGGGAATTATTTGTTCCTGACTTGTCGGAAGGCGCGGAAGTCGGGGTTTACCTCGCGCTGCTTGAACTCATCGATGAAGGGTTAATCATCACCGGCGACGAATACATCATCGATGCCAACAGCGCCGCCTGTCGCCTGCTTGGCCGCAGTTACCGCCAGCTTGCCGGGCAGCCATTGGTCAATCTGTTCGCCGACGGGCATACGTTTCTCGAAGCGCGTGAAAGGCTGTTGATTCGGGGCGAAGCGCGGGGAATGCTCAGGCTTGCCTTGCCTGATGGGCGTGTGCATGATTTTCCCTATATCGCCGCGCCCCGGTTGCGTCCGGGCATTCACGCCATTGTCCTTGACCATGGGCGGCTGGCTGCCGAGGCCAGCGGATGGCCGCTGGTGCTTCACTTCCAGCCCCAGATCGATGCCCGCAGCGGTATGCTTCACGCGGGTGAAGCCCTGCTGCGCTGGCAGCCGCCGGGACAGGACTCGCGGATATTCGACCACTTCTCCACCATGACGCGTGCTGTTGCTGCGGCAGATGCCGCGAACGCGGGCGAGGCCGGAACCAGCGCCGAGGGAGCCAGCGGCAACGCCGAGGTGGAACTCGATGCCTGGGCGCTCGCCATCGTCTGTCGTGCTGCCACCACCTGGCCGCACGTCCGGGAGCACGCTCCGGTCGTCAGTGTCAATATCTCCGCAGGGCAACTTCCCGGCGGCGGTTTGCCAAAGCTGGTCCGAACGGCGCTGGCCGTGAGCCGGCTCGACCCGCGCAGCCTGGAACTTTCCATCGACGCCCGTGCGCTTTTATTGCCTGAAGCTGAAATTGCGCCTGCGTTGCGGGCGCTGGCCGAGATGCGTGTCCGGCTGGCGCTCGACAATTTTGGCCGTGACCAGTCCCTTATCACGCAATTGGACCGTTACTGCTTCAGTGTGCTCAAACTCGATGCCGCGCTCGTCGCACGGATTGGGCGTGACGATGACGATACGGCATTGATCGAAACCATTATCCGGCTGTCCGCGCCGCTTGGCGTCCGTGTCATGGCACGCGGCGTACAGAGCAGGGCGCAACAAGATTTCCTGCTTGCCTTGGGTTGCGACCTGCAACAAGGCCCGTTCATCGGCGTGGCGCAGGACGAGCACATTTTCGCGGGGTTTCTGTCAGAGCGGCTTTTTTGTTAGCATCTGGTGCATCCTCTATTAAAATTCGCGTACAACACGACAGGGTATTCACAATGCTGGAAAAGGTACGCTATATCGCCGTCGAAGGCCCGATCGGCGCGGGGAAAACCTCGCTGGCGCAGCGTCTGGCCGCTTACCTTCCGGGGGTTAAGCCGGTCTTTGAGCAGCCCCAGGACAATCCCTTCCTCACCCGCTTCTACCAGAACCCCGAACGCTGGGCGTTGGCGACGCAGCTTTTTTTCCTTCTCCAGCGTTTTGAACAGCTCTCGGTACTGGCGCACGAGGGGTTGGGTGAGAGCCAGTGCATCGTTACGGATTTCATGCTGGAGCGTGATCCGCTGTTTGCCCGGCTTAACCTCGCACCGGACGAATTAGCGTTGTACGAAAAGATTTATGCGGCTATGAAGCCGCCTTCGCTGCCTGTGCCTGATCTGGTCATTTATCTGCAAGCGCCGGTCACGGCGTTGGCCGAGCGTGTCCACAAGCGCGGCATTGATGCCGAACGCCGGATTACCGAGTCCTATCTCGAAAAGGTGGCCAGGCATTACTCCGATTTTTTCTTCCGCTACGAAACCTCGCCGCTGTTCGTCGTCGATGCTGCGGTGCTCAACCCGGTCGACAACGAAAACGATTTCAAGCTTCTCATCGAACGTCTGAAAGAGATGCGCGGCCATCGGGAATTTTTCGGGTACGCGGCCTGAACCCGGCACCCGGGTGGCGCTTCTTTTTTGAGTCACCCCGGCCTGAAGCCTGGGAGTTCTTCTTCAAAAAAAACCCCTGCATCCGAAAAGGAACAGGGGTTTAAGAATTGCCCCGGTTTTGCGAGGCGCAGGAAAAGGAAAAACAAAGTCGCTTTTCAATAAGCACAAAGCGTGCCTCAATTTAATAAATTGATTTTATTAGAAAAAAAAGTTTATTATCCTGTGTCTGTCAAATATTCCGACGACAACTATGGGCGATAAATTTTTTGCTGCTACAACATTTCTCCCACAATGCTTTCCGTCGGAGAAACTGATATTCCTGTCCGGCCCGATACGGATTTCGTGCGCAGTTCGGATAAAATCAAAAGATTCTTGCATTTGGAGCCGTCGTTATGATTACCGGTTCGATTGTCCCTCTCGTTACGCCGATGCATGCCGACGGCAGCCTGGATTTTCCCCGTCTGCGCGCGCTGATCGACTGGCATGCCGTGGAGGGTTCAGACGCTCTTGTTATCGTCGGTACGACCGGAGAATCTCCTACTGTCAGTGTCAAGGAGCATATCGAGTTGATCCGGGTCTCAGTGGAACACGCTGCCGGGCGTATCCCGGTGATCGCGGGAACCGGATGCAACAGTACGGCGGAAGGGATCGAACTGGCGCGCAGCGCACGCGAAGCGGGCGCGGTGGCGCATCTGTCGGTGGTTCCCTATTACAACAAGCCAACCCAGGAAGGGCTTTACCGGCACTTCCGCACCATTGCCGAGGCGGTGGAATTGCCGCTCATCCTGTACAACGTGCCGGGGCGCACGGTGGCCGATCTCGAAAACGATACCGTCCTGCGGTTGGCCGAAGCGCCCAACATCATCGGCATCAAGGATGCGACCGGAAAAATCGACCGCGTCTGTGATCTGGTTGAGCGGATGCCGAAGGGCTTCGCGCTCTACAGCGGCGACGACATGACCGCTCTTGCTTTCATGTTGTTGGGCGGGCATGGCGTGATCTCGGTGACGGCCAATGTCGCGCCGCGTGCCATGCACGAGATGTGCGACGCCGCGCTGACAGGAGATGCGCGCCGCGCTCGCGAAATCAACGCCCGCCTGCTCGGCCTGCACAGAGATTTGTTCTGCGAAGCCAATCCCATTCCCGTGAAGTGGGCCGTCGCGAAGTTGGGGCGCATCGAGGAAGGCATCCGCTTGCCGCTCACGCCGCTGTCGGCGGCGTGCCATGAGCGTGTGCTCACGTCCATGCGCAAAGCCGATGTTGTATCCTGAACATGCGTTGAGTTGCGTTCCTGGCGGAGAGCCTTGAATTCAATTGAACTCAGAATCATTTCTTTTGTACAACGCCCTGTCCATGTATGCGGATTTATTGACTGGATGACCCGAAACCCATGAACCGTTTGTTGATGCACCCTGTTATCGCCTTCGTGGCAGTTCTCGCGCTGGCGGCCTGCTCCTCCGACTCCAACCTGCTCGAATCCAAGCGCATCGACTACAAGGGCGCCAAGCCTTCGACGACGCTGGAAGTGCCTCCAGACCTGACCGCGCCGCGAGCCGATGACCGCTATGCTGTGCCGGACATCGGAAGCGGTTCACGCGGGACGGCAACTTATTCGGATTACAACGCGGATCGTGCCGCGCAACCGGCCCCCGGCTCCACCGGTGTCCTGGCCAATTCCGACGGTATGCGGATCGAGCGCGCGGGCAGCCAGCGATGGCTGGTCGTTCGTGGCACGGCGGAGAAAATCTGGCCGCAATTGCGGGATTTCTGGCTTGATCTTGGGTTTTCGCTCAACATTGATTCGCCGGAGATCGGTGTGCTGGAAACCGACTGGCGTGAAAACCGCGCCAATCTTCCGGATGGCGGCTTGCGCAAGCTTATTGGCAAAGTATTTGACGGAATGTATTCCACACCTGAGCGCGACAAATTCCGTACCCGCCTCGAACGTGGCGAGAATGACGTAGTGGAGATTTATATCAGCCATCGCGGCATGATGGAAATTTATCCGAATGAGGCCAAAGACTCCACGATCTGGCAGCCGCGCCAGGCAGACCCCGAGTTGGAAGCCGAGATGTTGCGCCGGTTGATGGTGCGTCTGGGCGCGGACGAGGCACGCGCGAAAAACGCGCTGGCCGAGGCGCAGCGTGTGGATCGTGCCCAGGTGCAGATCGCCAGCGGCGAAGCCCTTCTGCAAGTAGATGAATCGTTTGACCGCGCTTGGAGACGGGTTGGCCTGGCGCTGGATCGCGTGAATTTCACGGTCGAGGATCGGGATCGTTCCAAGGGGCTTTATTACGTGCGCTATGTTGATCCCGAATCCGACAACAACACGCAAAAAGGTTTCTTCTCCAGACTTTTCAGCAGCGATAAGAAGAGTGAGGGCGGGCAATACCGGTTGCTGGTAGAAGGCAAGGGCGGCCAGTCGACCGTCACCGTACTCTCGCCCGAAGGCGGGGCCGACCAGTCACCGACGGCACGCAAGATACTCAGCCTGCTTCAGCAGGAGTTGCGCTGAGGAAAACACTGGCAGGGGTGAAAAATTTTTCCACCCCTGCGTATCTTCCCACCATTACAACAACACCCGCTCAATTCCGCCATTGTTGGCTTTTTCCACGTAGTCTTCCATCCAGCTTTCGCCCAGGATGTGGCGGGCAAGTTCGATGACGAGGTAATCCGCTTTTAGCCCATTGCCGAGTTTGCGGTAGCGCATCAACCCTTGCAGGCAGCTCGGGCAGGCGGTGAGGACGCGCGTGGCGCTGGCGGCATCGTGGGCGGCGATGTTTTTCTCGAGTTCTTCCTGCTTGCGGAACCGTACCTGGGTGGAAATGTCCGGGCGACTGACAGCGAAGGTTCCTGCTTCACCGCAGCATCGGTCGGAAAGCGTGACCGGGGCGCCCAGTAGTTTGCTGGCGACTTCGATGCCTGCGTATTGCTTTATCGGGGTGTGGCAGGGTTCGTGGAAGAGGTAATGGATGCCCGCCCCGGCCGCAGCCTCGCGCCGGATGCCTTTTTCCAGCAGGTATTCATGGATGTCCAGCAGACGGCAACCGGGAAAGATTTTGTCGAATTCGTATCCCAGCAGTTGATCCATACAGGTTCCGCAGGAAACGAGGACGGTCTTGATATCGAGATAGTTGAGGGTGTTGGAGATGCGGTGGAAGAGCACGCGGTTTTCGGTGGTGATTCTCTGGCCTTTGTTTTCATAACCCGCAGCGGCCTGTGGGTAACCGCAGCACAGATACCCCGGCGGCAGGACGGTTTGTACGCCAAGGTGGTAGAGCATGGCCTGGGTGGCAAGGCTCACCTGGCTGAACAGGCGTTCCGAACCGCAACCCGGAAAGTAAAAGACAGCTTCGGATTCGGCGTTGGTCCTGGCGGGGTTTCGGATGACGGGGATGGTGGCGGCGTCTTCCATGTCGAGCAGGGCGCGGCTGCTCTTGCTCGGCAGGTTGCCGGGCATGGGGCGGTTGATGAGGTGGATGACCTGCGCTTTGAGCTTTGGGTATCCGACAGTGGCGGGCGGTGTCCTGAGCTGTCGGCGCAGGAGCAGGGATTTGCGGGCAAAATTGTGCGCCAGACGCTGGAGACTGTAGGCCCAGCGCATACCGACGCGCAGCAGCCCGAGCAGGGAAGGGTCTTTGAGGGTCAGAAAGGCGAGCGCCGCGAGCTTGCCCGGATTAAAAGAATGCTTTTTTTGGCCGCGCAGCAGGTTGCGCACCTTGATGGTGGTTTGGCCGAAATCAATATCGACGGGACAGGGTTTCTCGCAGCGGTGGCAGACGGTGCAATGATCGGAGAGGTCTTCGATTTCGCTCCAGTGAGCAAGCGAGATACCACGGCGGGTTTGTTCTTCGTAAAGAAGGGCTTCGATCAGCAATGAGGTGGAGAGGATCTTGTTGCGCGGGCTGTAGAGGAGGTTGGCTCGGGGAACGTGGGTGGAGCAGACGGGTTTGCATTTTCCGCAGCGCAGGCAATCCTTGATGGCATTGGCGATATCGCCGATTTCAGTCTGTTCCATGATGAGGGATTCGTACCCCATCAGGCTGAAGCTGGGCGTGTAGGCGTTTGCCAGATTGGCCCCGGGCATGAGTTTGCCCCGGTTGAAGTGGCCCTTCGGGTCGACCTGGGCTTTGTAAGCGCGAAAAGGGGCGAGTTCTTCTTCAGTCAGATAATCGAGTTTGGTGATGCCGATGCCGTGCTCGCCGGAGATGACGCCGCCGAGCGAACGTGCCAGCGCCATGATGCGGTCGACCGCGCGGTAGGCGGCCTGGAGCATTTCATAGTTATCGGAGTTGACGGGGATGTTGGTGTGGACGTTGCCGTCGCCCGCGTGCATGTGCAGCGCCACGAAAACCCGGCTGCGCAGGACATGGGCGTGCAGGGCGTCGATTTTTTCCAGGACAGGGCGAAAGATCGTGCCGTCAAAAATTTTCGATAGCCGCGGCTGAAGCTCGGTCTTCCAGGAAACGCGGACGGAACCGTCTTGCAGGCGGTGAAAGAGCGTCGGGTTTTGGGCGCGGTTCGTGAGTTCGCCCGCGACGATGCCGAGTTCCGTGAAGGCTTTCTCGACTTCGCCAAGCGGCAGGTCGAGATTATCCAGCAGCCATTGCCAGCGACGGCTCACGGTGCCGATGTAATCGATCGCGGCATCGCGCCGGTCGCCGATGAATTCTTCCGAGGCGAGATTGGCATCCCCTTGGTCGAGCGGCAGATTGCCGGACAGCAGCTCCGTGAGCGCGCCGCACAGGTCCAGTTTGTTGCGGATGGACAGTTCGATGTTGATGCGCTCGATCCCGTCGCAGTAATCACCCATGCGCGGCAGCGGGATCACGACATCTTCATTGATCTTGAAGGCATTGGTATGGCGGGAGATGGCCGCCGTGCGGCCACGTTCCAGCCAGAAGCGCTTGCGTTGGTCGGGTGAGACGGCGATGAAACCTTCTGCGCCGCGCGTGTTGGCCATGCGCACGACTTCGGAGGCGGCCGCCATGACCGCGGACTCATCGAAGCCGGTAATGTCGCCGATCAGCACCATTTTCGGGCGACCGTGACGGCGGGCCTTGGTGGTGTAGCCGACGGCTTTCACATAACGCTCGTCCATGTGTTCCAGCCCGGCCAGTTGCACGCCGGCTTGATGTCCTCTTCCGCCGGGCTTGAAATAGTCGGTGATGTCGATGATGGCAGGAACGGCTTCGCGCACCTGACTGAAAAATTCGAGGCAGACGGTGCGGGTGACAGGCGGCATCTTGTGCAGCACCCAGCGCGCGGCGACGATGATGCCGTCCGTGCCTTCTTTTTGTACGCCGGGAATGCCGCCGAGAAACTTGTCGGTGACATCTTTGCCCAGCCCGTCCTTGCGGCAGTTCGCGCCGGGCAGGCTCAGGGTGGACACGCCGAGCGGCGCGCCGCTCGTACCGTCGAAGCGCCGCAGGCGGAAGCGGACGGTTTCCTGTTCGTGGATTTTGCCGAAGTTGTGGTCGAGGCGATCGACTTCGAGCCAGTGCCCGTCGGGCGTGACCATTTTCCACCAGGCCAGATTGTCGAGTGCCGTGCCCCAGAGCACCGCTTTTTTGCCTCCGGCGTTCATGGCGATGTTGCCGCCGACGGTAGAGGCCGAAGCCGAGGTCGGATCGACCGCGAACACCCGCCCGGCAAGGCTTGCCGCTTCCGTGACGCGATCCGTGACAACCCCCGCGCTCGTGCGGATGGTGGCGCAGGGTTCCGCCATCGGTTGGCCGCTTGGGCCGGGCAGGCGGGTTTCTTCTACCGGGTCGATTTGAATCAGTTTTTCGGTGTTGATGACAATTGAGCGTGCATCCAACGGGATGACGCCGCCCGTGTAGCCGGTCCCGCCGCCCCGCGCGATGATGGTCAGCCCCAGATCAATGGCCGTGCGCACGAGCGGGGCAATCTCTTCCTCGGTATCGGGAGTGAGGACGGCGAACGGGTATTCGACCCGCCAGTCGGTTGCGTCAGTGACATGCGCGACACGGGCGTGGCCGTCGAAACTGATGTTGTCGTGCCGGGTGTAGTGAGAGAGCCGGTGACGGACGGTGCGGCGACGGTGCGCGGTATCGATGAACCACTGCTCGAAATCGGCCAGCGCCTCGCGTGCGCGTTCGGTAAGCAGTGCGACGCGCTCGTTGCCCTGGCGGCGTATTTCGACTTCGCTTACACGGTGGCGGAGCGCGGCAACCAGCGCCTCGCGCCGCTTGCGGCTGGCGAGCAGGTCGTCTTCGAGATACGGGTTGCGCCGCACGACCCAAATGTCACCCAGCACCTCGTAGAGCATCCGCGCCGAACGCCCGGTGACGCGTTCATTGCGCAATTCTTCAAGTACCGCCCAAGCATCCGCGCCGAGCAGGCGAATGACGATTTCGCGGTCGGAGAACGATGTGTAGTTATAAGGAACTTCACGCAAGCGTTGATTCATCGTGGCGGGGCAGGGACGGAGAAGCCCCCCATTTTAACTAACGAATGCGCATTCAGACGAGTTCGAAAATAACAAGATCGTTTTCGAATTCCCTGGATGAAAAGCCACAGCCAAAACGCCCCGAACCGGTCAGGGACAGTTCGGCGCCCTTGAGGCATTGTTCTTCCCGGCCCTCGATGAGCACGAAACAGCCGTTGGTGCTCTCATCGACCAGCACGAAACTTTCACCCCGCCTCTCGATGCGTGCATGCTGCCGCGATGCACGCGGGTCGATAATGACGATATCGTTCCCCAGTTCGCGTCCGAGCAGAATGATGGGGCGGCTTTCATCGCTAAACAATATGCTTTGCTGGTGTTTCAGCCGCATGCGGGGGCTGGGCGAAGGCTGCTGTGCGGCAGGGGGTCGCGCGCTGTCAGGCGGTGTCAGCGAAGTGAGCGGCGAGGAAGGCTCCGGGCGCAGGCGTGGATGTGGCGATAGTGTCGATGCTTGGGAAACCGTGGTTGTGTTTTGTGCGCCAATCGTGAAGACCGGCCAAGGCAATTTTCCCTGGGTATCGTCGTGAAACGCTTCCGCGCTGGCGAATTTTCTGACCGCCGGTTTCAATTCATCGACCACCAGGGCGCTGGCCAGGGACTGGTCAGCATCGCAAGCCCGGAGGATCAGGCGGGCAGCTTCCACGCCTTCGCCCATGCCGTTTTCGACCTTTCCGTAGTGGATGGCGATCCGTACCTGCATCTGGGTTCCACTGGCCGGCGGCAGCTTGCGCACGCGATCCATGGCTCCGCAAGCTGCCATGACGCCATTGTCGCAGTGCTCGAACGTGGCAATGGCTGCTGAACGGTCACGGGCAACGATTTTACCGTTGGCACCGGCAATGGCGAGATCGACGCGGTTCAGGCAGCGTTCCACCGCGCGGGTGGTTTCTTCCTCCCCCAGCCGGGTGACAAGGCGATCTCCGCCGACGATCTCTGCAATGAAGATACAAAGTGAATTAGGCATGATGACTGGTGGGACGATCAAGGTATTCTGCAGCCGGGGAAATTATGCTGACTATTGACGAAGAATGGCGCAAGTACCGAAGCTCCAGTGTGATTTATTAATCCTGATTAGAGTAAGCAGTTTTGCGAATATATGCTAAAGGTATATATTCGCCAGATGCGGCGAACCCTTCTTTGTCCTCATTTTGAATCCTCCCGGCCTCCTGACCGGGGATTTCTCGATACGATCCAGAGAAATCTTCGGCTTTATGAGTACCTGCTCCGCTCATTTCATCATGAATGCCAAGGATTGCGCTCGCCGCATGTTCTGGTGTTGCCGCTTTCTGTTCCAGGCAGGCGAAATCGAAAAGGAGGTTGTCGCCCAGATGGGAAGGCACGACGTTACGTAGCGAAGTGACCAGCGACTCGATGCGTCCGGGGTGGCATTTTGCCCATTCCTGCAACATGGTCTTGATCTGGCGTCTCTGGGAGTTTTCCTGCCCGCCGCACAGATGGCAGGGAATGATGGGGAATTCTTTTGCACGCGCGTAACGGGCGATGTCTGCCTCGGAACAGTAGGCCAGGGGTCGGATGACGATATGTCGGCCATCGTCGCTGCGTAGTTTGGGCGGCATGGCCTTGATCTTGCCGCCGAAGAACATGTTCAGGAACAGGGTCTCCAGGGCGTCGTCGCGGTGATGGCCGAGCGCGATGCGGGTAGCGCCAATCTTCCGCGCCGTGCGGTAGATGATGCCGCGCCGCAGGCGCGAACACAGCGAACAGGTCGTTTTGCCTTCCGGGATTTTATTTTTGACGATGGAGTAGGTGTCTTCCGTGACGATCCGGTATTCCACGCCGATTTTTTCGAAGTACGCGGGCAGCGTGTCCTCGGGGAAACCGGGCTGGCGCTGGTTGAGGTTCATTGCCACGATGCGAAAATCCACCGGCGCACGCTCACGCAGGGCCAGCAGGCAAGAGAGCAGGGTAAGGGAATCCTTGCCGCCGGAGACGCATACCATCACCGTGTCGCCCGCGCCGATCATGTTGTAGTCGGCAATGGCTTTGCCGATCTGGCGCAGGAGCCACTTTTCGAGGTTGATGAAGTTCTTGCCCGGCTTGCCTGGGCTGAACACGAGAGGGGTGGAGGAGAGGGCAGGTGGCATGGCCGGAAGAGAAAGAGGGGTACATATTATACTCCTCTGTCACTCTGCATTCTTGTCATGGACAATCAAAGCCCCCGCGCCCATGCCGGACGCAGGGGCGCGGACCCCGGCGCGGCGAGGGCGTCGCGCAGGCAGGCAAGCATTTTTGCCTTGTCTTGCGGCAGGTTGCCGCGCAACACCAGCCAGTTGGATGCGTGATCGCTACGGAAAATCGTGCGTTGCAATGCCAGCCGGTCGATGAACTGTTCCATTTCCCGAAGCAGGCCGGATACATCGAGAGGTTCCCAGTCCGGGAACGCTGCCCGGAGACGCGCGTCACCTTTTGGAAAACTCACCGTCAATGTGGCCAGGAATTCGGGTTGTGTGGCGTTGGCAAGCTCTGCCGAAGCGATGGCGTGGGCTTCACTGTGCCGTGCGCCGCCCAGACCGTTCAGAATCATCACCGAGCGCGTGATTCCCGCTTCCCGCAGTTTTTCGAGCCCTTCGCGGGTACTTTCAAAGGTTTCCCCCTTGTTGATCCGTCCCAGCACCGTATTGTCACCCGATTCCGCGCCCACGTAGACGAGTTTCAATCCTGCTTTGGCGAGTTCCTTCAATTCTCCGGCGCTTTTCTTTCGGAGGTTGCGCGGCAGGCAATAGCTCGAAACCCGGCGCACACCGGGCAAATGTTCCCGAATCGCTTCGAGCACGGACAACAGCCGCCGAGTGGGTAAAACCGTCGCGTCGCCGTCGGCCAGAAATACCTTGCGCATTGTGCGTCCATAGGGATACCCGCCCAAGCGGCGAAGGGTTTCCAGCACTTCTTCCGCGGGCCGCGCGCGGAATTTCTTCTGCGGGTCGGTGTACATCTCGCAGAAAGTGCAGCGGTTCCACGAACAGCCGTCCGTTACCGGCAGAATCAAAGATTCGGCTTCGCTTGGCGGTCGATAGACAGGCTCGATATAGCGGATGGGAAAATCGTTGAACATGTGGTGCGTCCTTGGTCGGCAGTTTGCGCAGCCCGTTCGGGCTGCGCAAACTGTACCATCCGTGCCGGATAGCGTGCGCCAAGAGCCTTTGCCTGCCCCCTGTATCCCTGTACGTGGTCGCCAAGGGTTTCGGCGCCAGGGCTTACGCCATCGCTTCGTATAGCGGCAGGGTCAGAAATTCTGGATATTCCGGCGTAAGCGACATCTCGACGAAGATTTTTGCCGCCTGTTCGTAGGTGGAGACATCTTCATCCTGAGCAATGATGGTTTCTTTCACCTTCTCAAGCTCTTCGCCAATCATCGCGCGTACCATTTCCTCTGTGACCTTGCGCCCGTCATCCAGGATGCCCTTTGGGGAGACGACCCATTGCCAGACTTGCGAGCGGGAGATTTCGGCTGTGGCCGCGTCTTCCATCAAATTGTGGATTGGCACGCAGCCATTGCCCGCCAGCCAGGAACCGAGGTAATGGATGCCGACGTGGATATTGTTACGCAGGCCCGCTTCGGTAATCGGCTGCTCTGGCCGGAAATCGAGCCAATCCTTGGGGCCAAACGCAGTATCGGGTATTTTTTCCCACTGGTTTGGTTTGGCGCCGAGGATACCTGTGAATTCTTGCATCGCAAGGTCAACCAGCCCCGGATGGGCAACCCATCCGCCGTCGTAACCATCGGAGGCGTCACGCTGTTTGTCATGGCGCACACCCTTCAACGCTTTTTCGTTGGCCGCCGGATCGTCCTTGATGGGGATCAGTGCGCTCATGCCGCCGATGGCCGGGGCGCCACGTTTATGGCATGCCCGTACCAGCGCAAGGGCATACGAGCGCATGAACGGAACTTCCATCGTGATCGCACCCCGGTCGGCCAGGCAAAATTCCTTATTTTTCCTGAATTTTTTGATGCAGGAAAATATGTAATCCCATCGCCCGGCATTCAGTCCGGCGGAATGCTCGCGCAGTTCATAGAGGATTTCTTCCATCTCGAAAGTGGCCAGGATGGTCTCGGTCAGCACGGTGGCCTTGATCGTGCCGCGTGGCAGGCCGATGTGGTCCTGCGCCATGCAGAAGATGTCGTTCCACAGGCGAGCCTCCAGATGGTTTTCCAGCTTCGGCAGATAGTAGAAGGGTCCGGCCCCGCGCACCAACTGCTCCTTTGCATTATGAAAGAATGCCAGTGCAAAGTCGAATATCCCGCCGGAGACGCGCTCGCCGTTGACCTGCACATGCTTTTCGTCCAGATGCCAGCCGCGCGGACGAATTTGCAGGGTGGCAATTTTTTCGTTCAACCGGTAGGACTTGCCCGTTTCGTTAGTGAACGTGAGTTCGCGCCGGATAGCCTTGTGGAGATTGATTTGGCCCTGTACCTGGTTTTCCCACTTCGGGCTATTGGAGTCCTCAAAGTCGGCCATATAGGAATCTGCGCCGGAATTCAGTGCGTTGATAATCATTTTGGCTTCGACCGGTCCGGTGATTTCTACTCTCCGGCATTCCAATGCCTTGGGCAGTGGCGCTATTTTCCAGTCACTTTCGCGGATGTGGCGGGTCTCCGGCAGGAAGTCCGGCATTTCACCCGCGTCGATCCGTGCCTGGCGTCTGAGGCGCATCTCTAACAGTATCCGGCGGCGCGGCTCAAAAGCGCGATGCAGCTTCGCTACCAGTTCAAGTGCCTCGAAGCTGAGAATGCTTCCAAAGCCGGGATAGAGGGGGGCATCGATGGTGATGCCCGGAGGCAGAATGAGGCTCATGGCAGTTTTCCTTTTCTCTGACAGGAAAATACCCCCTTCCATGTGATGGAAGGGGGAAATGGAACAGCGCTACTTTTGTTGTTGTTAGTGAAATTGCGCTTCTTCGGTCGATCCGGCGAGCGCCTTGACGGATGAATAACCGCCCTGGATGAGTGTCGTGACTTCGTCGAAGTAGCCGGCACCGACTTCCTGCTGGTGGGCGGCGAAGGTGTAACCTTGTTCGCGCGCGGCAAATTCCGGTTCCTGAACCATTTCCACGTAATGGCGCATGCCTTCGCCGCGTGCGTAAGCGTGCGCAAAGCGAAAAGTGTTGAACCAATTCAGATGAATGCCGGCGAGGGTGATGAACTGGTACTTGTAGCCAAGCTCGGAGAGTTCCTCCTGGAACCGGGCAATGGTTAAGTCGTTCAGATTCTTCTTCCAGTTGAAAGAAGGCGAACAGTTATAGGCCAGGAGCCGGGATGGGCTGACAGCGCGCACCGCCTGCGCGAATTCGCGGGCAAACCCAAGGTCGGGCGTGGCCGTTTCGCACCACACCAGATCGGCATAGGGCGCATAGGCGACACCGCGCGCGATGGCTTGTTCCAACCCGTTCTTGACGCGATAAAAACCTTCTGGAGTACGTTCGCCGGTGATGAACGGGCGGTCATTGTCGTCGCAATCGGAAGTAAGGAGATTGGCCGCTTCCGCATCGGTACGCGCCAGGATGAGAGTGGGCGCGTCCATTATGTCGGCGGCCAGACGCGCGGCGGTCAGCTTTTCAATCGCCTCGCGGGTAGGAACCAATACTTTGCCCCCCATGTGGCCGCATTTTTTGACCGCTGCCAATTGGTCTTCGAAATGTACCCCGGCTGCGCCTGCCGCGATCATGTTCTTCATCAGTTCGAAAGCGTTCAACACGCCGCCGAAACCGGCTTCGGCATCCGCAACGATAGGCAGGAAGTAATCGATGAAATCTTTATCGTCGGGGCAAACTCCCCGTGCGCACTGGATTTCGTCTGCGCGTTTGAAAGTATTGTTGATGCGTCTCACCATTGCCGGGACGGAATCGTAGGCGTAGAGCGACTGATCCGGGTACATCGTCTCGGAGGTATTGCCATCGGCAGCGACCTGCCAGCCAGAAAGATAAACCGCCTCCAGCCCCGCCTTGGCCTGTTGCATCGCCTGCCCGGCTGTAATGGCACCAAAGGCATTGACATAGCCTTTTTTGGCGCCTCCATGAAGTTTCTCCCACAGTTTTTCTGCTCCGTTTTTCGCCAGCGTGTATTCGATTTGCACAGAACCGCGCAGCCTGACGACGTCGGCGGCGCTGTAGTTGCGCCGAATACCTTGCCAGCGCCAGCGGGGGGAGGTTGCCCATTCTTGTTCCAGGGCGACGATTTCCGATTCATGAGCCATGTTGGTTCTCCTTGGGGGGTAGTCTGGTGGGGCGTGGAGCCGGTTACACTTATAAATATTGTATTACATATAATAATAATTAGTTTATATCTTATATAAGACATAAACTGAGAATATAGCAAGAGGGGGTTTACCCGTAGGTTCAAAAACGCATACCGCCGGGTTCTGGCTGCTTGATCTGTGTTTTGTTCCGATGTGCTACACTGCCACGACCAAAAAGCGGGGTTTTTGGGGGGGGTTAAGAGCAAGGGGAAGCAGGGAAAAATGGCTTGGTTGCCTGTTCATGCTCCGCCAGGGTTCACAGATGTTGGTACTTTTTTATTGGGAGGTCATTGTGGGGTCACCGCTTAACAAATTGCTCTCGCTTTCGGGTGCATTCGCTGTGCTGCTGGTGGCCGGCGGTTGCGCGAGTATGCAAATGGGTTCCGAGAGCGCGAAAACGACGGCAACTGGTTCGGCCGGTGGTGCCAACGCGCAAGGCGAGAACTCCGCACTCGAAAAATGCGCCAAACCGCTCGGCACCATGGCGATTGTTGAGGACGTTAATTCCAGTTGGTACCGAACCCTCTCCAGCGACTACAAACTGGGGTCAACTTCGCCGGTGCTCAAGTTGTTGGCGCAGCAATCCAACTGTTTCGTGGTCGTCGAACGCGGTCGCGCCATGGGCAGCATGATGCGGGAACGCGAACTGGCCGAGTCCGGCGAGTTGCGGCAGGAGTCTTCTTTTGGCAAAGGACAGATGGTGTCCGCCGATTACACGATGAACCCTTCGCTTACGTTCAGCGGTAGAGATTCTGGAGGCATTGGAGGAAAGGTTGGTTCGTTTTTCGGCAATAAGACTTTGTCGTACCTCGGATTGGGCGCCAATGCCAAATTTTCGGAAGCCAGTACCCTGTTGACGCTGATTGACAACCGTTCCGGCGTGCAACTGGCAGCGGCCGAAGGTAGTGCCAGAAATATCGACTTTGGCCTGCTGAGTTCGTTCTTTGGTGGCAGTACCGGCGGCAGCCTTGGCGGTTACTCCAAGACTGCTGAAGGTAAGGTTATTGTCGCTGCACTTACCGACTCCTTCAACAACCTCGTCAAGGCAGTGCGCAACTACAAGATGCAAACCATCGAAGGTGGTATGGGAACCGGACGTGGCGGTTTGCAGGTGCAACCGAAATAATCTGCGAGAGCGTCCGGCTCTGTCGATTCCAGTCAACAAAAACAGCGTCGAGTCCGTCGGCGCTGTTTTTTTATCTGACTGCTGCTCTGCCCTTTTAGGCTGAGCAACGGTATCATTCGCGCCTCTGCAAGCGATTGGAGACGATGTGGATTTATCCAGTATTGATGTCGCCCTGATTTTGTTTATTCTGACGCTCA
>JAISPJ010000009.1 GCA_031274995.1 Azoarcus sp. | reverse complement strand
CCAAAGAGCACGATTTCGCCACGGGCGGCGTCGTATGCCATCGAGGGAGAGCTTCTGGCCGGAGGACTGGTGGCAGGACTGCGTTGCGTCCACGCGCCGCCATCCCAAGTCCACGTGTCACCCATGACGGAATTCTCGCCAGTACCGCCAAAGAGCACCACCTGGCCACGGGCTGCATCGTAGGCCATCGTGCCCCAGTATCTGGCTGGGGGACTGTCGGCCGGAAACTGCTGCGTCCACGTGTTGCCGTCCCAGGTCCACGTATCGCCCAAGGGGCCGGAGATATCGCTATAGCCATCAAAGCCGCCAAACAGCACCACTTGGCCACGGGCCGCGTCGTACGCCATCATGGCATCCGTTCTGGGCGAAGGACTGTTGGCCGGATGCTGCTGCGTCCATGTGCTGCCATCCCACGTCCACGTATCATTCAGGAGGGAAGTGGGGCCAGAGCCGCCAAACAGCACCACCTGGCCGTGGGCCGCGTCGTACGCCATCATGGTTCCGTCTCTGGTTGAAGGTCTGAACGGAAACCGTTGCGATGGGCGGTTGGCCGGAAGCCGTTGCGTCCACGTGCCGCCGTCCCACGTCCACATATCGCTGACGAAGCTCGTATCGCGGCCACCGCCAAAGAGCACCACCTGGCCATGGGCCGCGTCGTATGTCATTGCGCCATTCGATCTGGGCGGAGGACTGTTGGCCGGACTGCGTTGCACCCATGTCATCGTCTGCGCCATGGCCGGCATGGCCGCCATCAGCAGCAGAAGAAGGATCGCCGGGTTGAACCTGCGCAGCCCAGCGCAACGTGCCGCGCCAGGGCCGGACAGGGAGCAAGGCGTGAAGGAATCGGCAAGCCTCGCTCTGGCGCTGATGCCTGACGATGGCGACGACAACGCAAATGCCGTGATGGATGGCGCAGGATGGTTTTGCATGAAGGTCTCTCTTGGGTTGGTTGAATGGACAGATAAAATGGGCGATGCCGCGTCCGGCTCGATGCGCGATTACATCCGCCGTTTCACATCGTCATCCCTCACTGCGTGATGGGAACATCGATCGGCTCTTCCTCGCCGATCAGTACGCTGATCCGGGTCATTGCATCCGGCGGCGCGGGGTACTTGGCCCATACCACCTTCCTGCCGGGATCAAAAGTCCAATTCGACGGAGCGAAAAAATTGGTGGTGCAAAGGCACTTGCCCGATGAATCGGCAACGACCGCGTACCTTTTTTTATGGCTGAAATCCATCAGAAAAATCATGTTGCCGTGCCCGCTGTCGCCGCCCACGGTCAGGCCGGGCAAATCGCCGTTCAACACCTTCCCTTGCGCCTCGTTCACATAGGCGAGCCGCAGCGTCAGCATGTCGTCATCGCTTCGCTTCAGGCTGAGTATTTCGAGCCGGGTGCCCGGCTTCTTGCCTTGCAGAACCGCGATCGGTTGCTCCGCTGTCTGCGCCCGGCTCGCCGCAAGCGGCGCGAGCGCAAGCAGCGCAACAAAGCATCCAGTGACCGCGTGTTGGTTCATTCGCTTGTTCATCATGTTCCTGTCTCCCGGGTTTGATTCATTCAGATTGAGCGTGTGTCCATCATTTGGCGATCACCAGTTCGACCCTGCGGTTCTTTTGCCGGCCGTCCGGGTCATCGCTGCCATCGGGTTTGCGGTTGGGGGCCACGGGGCGGCTGGCGCCAAACCCCACTATCGTGAAGCGCTTGCCCGCGAAGCCTTCGCGCTCGTCCAACCAGCTTTCGACCGCCAGCGCGCGCCGCTGTGACAGCCTCATGTTGTAGTCGTTGCCGCCCATGGAATCGGTATGCCCTTCGATCCTGACATCGCCATGACTCTTTTCCCGCAACAGCAAAGCGATCTGGTGCAGCGCCGAAGCGGCATCGGGACGTATGGTCGCCTTGTCGAAATCGAACAGAATGTCCGCTGCCATGGTCACTCGCAATTCCTTCGCGGTTTCGTTGACGATCAGCGATTGCCCTGAATTGAGTAACGGACCGCCTTTCTCGAGTAGCGGACCGCCTCTCTCAAGTAATGGGCCGCCTTTCTCGAGCAGTGGACCTCCCTTCTCGAGTAACGGACCACTCGAGTTGAGGAGCGCCGTGCCCTGCGGCGCCACGCTGGCGGTCTGCGACTTCCCCCCGAGTTCGGCGGCGCCGGTGATCTCGATCTCATAGTAGCCGCCCAGCCGGATCGCGCCCTTTTGCGGAATCACGGCGAGCAGCAGCTTTTGGCGGCTGTCGAAGTCGCCGCTGGTTTTCGCCTGCTTCAAATCCTTGAGGGAAACGAGGAGGTTATGTGCGAGCAGTTGCTTGCCCGATTCATCGTAGAAATCGAAAGTCAGCCCCTGCTTGAGCGGCGCGCCGAACAAGCCCATTTCCTTGAATGCCATCCTGACATCCACATGACCGGGGCCTACCCAGACATAGTAGAAATGCGAGCCGGTAATGTTGTCGACATTGCCTTTGTTCACTCCTGCCCCAAGCATTGCCGGAGCGTGCGAATCCAAAGACTGAGCATGCGCGGCCGGCATGATCGCCAGCAGCAGCAAGGCAACCCCAACGAAACGAACCACGAAAGCGTTCATTGCATTTCCTCAAATCTTCATAAAATCTGCCATACCTACCCAATACGCAAAACGAAGACGAAACCGGACAGACGGCGTGTTCATGGCGAACTGGCGTTATCCGGGAGGATGAAAAAACGGCTTTGGCGCGTCGTTCTTGCCCGTCATTCCAGCGCAAGTTTTATAGCCCTCCCCTTGAAGGGGAGGGAGAAAAACTCACCCGTGGATGGGGGCAGGCTGAAGGTCGGGGCTAATCAGGTTTCCGAATCACCAATCCCGCATCCCGGTTCTTCGCCCCTCAACACCCCGGCGGCATATTCAACACACCGACCAGCATGTTCATGTCGAGGGTGGTGCTGCCGTCGTTGCCGGTCAGCGTCGCGGTCGCCTTCGTGCAACTGGAGAAA
>JAISPJ010000007.1 GCA_031274995.1 Azoarcus sp. | reverse complement strand
GGTAAGCAGGGAGTGATGGGTATGTCCGGTGAGCAGGGCCTGGCTGGTTTGTCGGGTCTGGATGGTATGTCCGGCATGTCCGGCCAACAAGGTATGTCCGGTCAGCAAGGTATGTCCGGCATGTCCGGCCAACAAGGTATGAGCGGTATGTCCGGCCAGCAAGGTATGTCCGGCATGTCCGGCCAGCAGGGCATGAGCGGTATGTCCGGCCAAGAAGGCATGAGCGGCATGTCTGGTCAGGGCAAAAACACCAAGGCCAGCAAGCAGGCCAAGTAAGGAGAAGTAAGGCAGTACGCTGGGATCGTCCGGCCCCACGTGGCCCGGGCGATCCCAAGCGGGTGCCGCTTGCGCGGGCGGCGCTGACTTCAATCAATTGGCTCTAGGAGCAATTCCAATGAAAGCCTTTTGGCCCGGGCTGATGCGTGGCGTGTCGGCCAGCCTGTTTGTTGTCTTGGCCGCTACAAGCTGCAAGGACTCCACTTTTAATTCCGTGCCAGCGCTTGGGGCAATGTCAGATCCGGCTCTCAATGCGGAGCCCATGAATTACCTCGCCGCCAAATACGACCCCATCCATTTCAAGCCTGCGATCGAAAAGGCGACCGACCAGCAGTGTCTGGCATGTCATGCCGAAATACTGAAGCCGTCGGTGCGTGAAACTTCGCCAGCGGGGCTTGGGGCTTCTGCCGCCAAAGTCTGGTATCAGCAACTTTCTACCTATCAGGGCGAACAGGAGACTTTTCACCGTCGGCATATGGAGACGGCATTGGCCAGGCAGATCATGAACCTGAACTGCACCACTTGTCATCAGGGCAGCGATCCGAGAGACAAGGCGCCGGGCAGTTCGGCGACTGTGCAACCCGACCTCACGTTGCGCAAGACGGTGTCGGCGGAGCAGATCTGCCTGAAGTGTCACGGCAAGATGAACTGGCCCGTGATGGGTCTGCCCGGCTCTTGGGAGCAGACCAAAGAAACATTCCAGAACAACTGCCTGCTGTGCCACACCGCCTTTCGTACCGTGCGGCATCAGGTGACTTACCTCAACGCCAAGGCCATCGAGGATCTGGCCGCCAAACCGAATGGCGGTGACGTATGCTTTGGTTGCCACGGCGGTCGCGCGTGGTACCGCATCAATTATCCCTACCCCCGTCACCCGTGGCCGGACATGCCCACCGAAGTTCCTGACTGGGCGAAGGATCGCCCGACACAATCCGAAGTGCGCTTTCTCGCTGCCTATATCGGTCAAGGAGAAAAGAATGAAAAATGACTGGCATCAAACGCCGTCCGCGACGATGGAGCGCTTTCCCGATGCCAACGGCAGTTTGGACCAAGCTGGTGCTGGCTACCGGCGGCGCGATTTTCTGAAGATCGTCGGCACCGGAACGGGCGCGGCAGCCTTGGTGGGTGTGGGTGGCGCACTCAAGCCGGAGCAAGCGCGCGCCTTTGCATATGAGACTTACTTTCCAGATGATCGGCTCACTACCGTTGTGACCTCGTGTGCTCACAACTGCGGCTCACGCCATGTGCTGGTCGCGCACAAGAAGGGTGACGTGATCGTGCGGCTGTCCACCGACAACGGCGAATACCAGGCCAATGGCAGCTATGGCAAGGACACCGAAGCTGAACCTCAGTTGCGCGGCTGCCTGCGCGGGCGCAGTTACCGCGCCCGCCTGTATTCGCCCGAACGTCTGTTGTATCCGATGAAGCGGGTCGGCGCGCGCGGCGAGCACAAGTTCAAACGCATCAGTTGGGATCAGGCGCTGGACGAGATCGCCCAGAAAATGGTGCAGCTCAAAAAAGACTACGGCCCCACGGCGTTGCTCGACCAGGCGTATGCGGGTGCCAGCTACGGCGTGCTGCACAAGAGCGATCAAATCGAAGGTCTGCTGGCGCGTTTTCTGGGCCTGTTCGGCTGCCGCACCAATTCATGGTCGGTTCCTTCGTATCAGGGTACGACGTTTTCCAGCCGCATGACCTTTGGCACCATTCAGGACGGCAACGAGGACGATGCCTTCGCGCACAGCAAGCTCATCATCATGTGGGGATGGAATCCGGCCTACACCTTCCACGGCGGCAACACCTTCTATTACATGCGTCTGGCCAAGCAGCGCGGCTGCAAGTTCGTGCTGGTTGATCCGCAATACACCGACTCGGCGGCGGTGTATGACGCCTGGTGGATTCCGATCAAGCCCAACACCGACGCCGCCATGCTGGCCGCGATGGCCTACCACATCTTCACCAATAACCTGCAAGACCAGAAATTCATTGACAGGTTCGTGCTGGGCATGGATGCCGGCACCTTGCCCAAGGAATACGAAGGCAAAGAAAACTTCAAGGACTACATCCTCGGCAAATACGACAACACGCCCAAGACGCCGGAATGGGCAGAGAAGATCTGCGGCGTCAAGGCCGACGACATCAAAAAGCTCGCCGACATGTACGCCAAAACCAAACCCGCTGCGCTGAAAGCCTCATGGTCGCCGGGTCGCGCCAGCTACGGCGAACAGTACAACCGCATGGCCGCCGCATTACAGGCCATGACCGGCAACATCGGCGTTCTGGGCGGCAGCGCGGAAGGCGTGGGCAAAGCCTGGCACAGCGAAAGCGTGGCCTATCCCTACGATGAGAACGCCAATCTGTGGTGGGCCTCTATCAAGTCCGACCGCTGGGCGCACTGCGTGCTGAACTACCCGAACCTGAAGCGGGAGGAGATTGGCCTGTGGCCGCGCGGGGACGAACTGGACGGTCAGATTCCCAACATCAAGGGCATTTTCTGGCAGGGCAGCGACTGGTTCAACCAGCTTACCAATATCAACAAGGAAATCCAGGCGATCGAAAAGCTCGAACTGGTGGTGTGCATGGACTCCACCATCACGCCTTCGGGCATCTGGGCCGACTATCTGTTGCCCATTGCCACCCACTTCGAGCGCCATGATGTCGCCCTTCCCTGGTACAAGGGCCACTACTACATCCACCGGCCCAAGGTGATCGAGCCGCTGGGCGAAAGCAAGACCGATTTCCAGGTCTTCACCGAGCTTTGCTACCGGCTTGAAGCACTTGACCCCAATCTCAAAGATCTGGGCAGGCGCTTTAACCCGCGCGCCGACCGCAGCTACTTTCAGAATTCCGACGCTGTGGACGAGGTTTACCTGAAGACTTGGTGGGAAGGCAGCGTGCAGCACCATCAGGGCGTGACCATGCCGTGGGAAGAGTTCAAAAAGCATGGCATCTACAAATTCATCCTGGATAAGCCGCTCGTCGCCTTCAGCGAACAGATCGAAGAGGGCAAGCCGTTCTATACCTCCTCCGGCAAGATCGAAATTTTCTCGACCTATCTGGCGGGCATCACCGACTGGACCAGAACCCAGTTCGGCTACGAGATTCCCTACATCCCCAAGTGGCTGGAGCCGTTCGAATCGCTCAACCACCCGATTGCGCAGAAATATCCGTTCCACCTCATCAGCCCGCACCCGCGCTGGCGTACCCACTCCATTTTCAATAACATTGCGTGGTTGCGTGAAACCTATGAGCAGGAAGTCACCATCAACGCCAATGACGCTCAAAAACTCGGCATCCGCACCGGCGATACGGTGGAGGTGTGGAACGACCGTGGCAAATGCGTCGTGCCCGCCTACGTGACCGAGCGCGTCATGCCAGGCGTACTGGTGCTGTTTGAGGGGGCGTGGATGGATCCGGACAAGAATGGCATCGACCGCGCTGGCAATCCCGACTTTCTGACGCTGGATAACCCCAGCCCGTCGGGGGCATTTGCCTACAACAACGCCATGGTGCAGATCAAAAAGAGCAATCTGGCGCATCGGCCTGGTTGGGACGAATTGGCCGTGGCCCGTTCGTCGGTGTTCCGTCGTGACATGTAGGGAGCGCAGACATGGCCGAAAAGCTAGTCATCAACAAACTCGGCGTCGATGCCAGGGCGCGCGTGAAATACGCGCAGAAGCGCCGTGACGCCACCACTTACGAGCCGGTCAAGCCCGAACAGCAGTGGGGTTTTATCCACAACAACGTCGATTGCCTCGGTTGCCGCGCCTGCGAAATTGCATGCAAGGACAAAAACGGTCTGCCGCCGGGACCGCGCTTTCGGCGTGTGATGTACATCGAGGGCGGCACGTTCCCGGAGGTGTTCGCCTACAAGGTGAACCTGTCGTGCAACCACTGCGCCGAACCCGCCTGTCTGCCAACCTGCCCGACGGGAGCCATCTGGAAGCGCGCCGACAACGGCGTGGTGGACATCGACTCCACGTTGTGCATCGGCTGCCGCCGCTGCGAGTCCGCCTGCCCCTTCGGTGCGCCGCAATACGACCCGAACGACAACCTCGTCAAGAAGTGCAATATGTGCATCGACGAACTGGAGGCGGGCCGCAAGCCTTACTGCGTGGCGGCGTGCATGATGCGCGTGCTCGACATCGGACCCATCGACCAGTTGCGCACCGGTACCTGGGACACCAAGGCGATGGTCAAGGGCAAGGACGTGCCCGTGCGCCAGGTACAGCACATGGCCAATCCCGAATTGACCAATCCTTCCATCGTCTTCATCGCGCATCCCAAGGGCCGCGTGGATGCGCCGCCGTCTCCCGCCGCCGATGCGGCAGGCAAGGCAGCGCCATGAACGGTGGCGCAGATCCCTGGCGGCGCATGGCTGCCGAGGATCTGCGTGCGCTTGCCTGGCTGCATGCGTGCGAGCGTTCCCCGCAGGTACTGGCCGAGCTGTACGCCAATGGTTTTCCGGCCATGCTGACGCTGGTGGCAGCGGACGATCCGTGGCTGTGCGGCATGGATGCGGCGCTGAAGGCGTTCGCCGACGGCGACCAGCAAGCGCCGATCCCGGCCTCCAGCGAAGACGATCTGGCTGCCGACTTCGCGGCCATCTACCTTACGCATGCGTTGCGCGCGTCGCCGCACGAATCGGTCTGGCGCGATCAGGATCATCTGATGCTGCAAGAGCCAACTTTTGCGGTACGCGCTTTCTACCGCCGCCACGGGCTGCAAGCGGCTGGCTGGCGGCAGAGCGCCGATGACCATCTGGCAACCGAACTGGAGTTCGTCGCCTTGCTGCTGGAACGGGGCGAACTTGAGGAAGCTGCGCACTTTCTCCAGGCGCATTTGCTGACCTGGCTGCCGTCGTTTGCCATGCGCGTCGGCCAGCGTGCCGCGACGCCGTTTTATGCCGCGCTGGCGGGGATAACGCTGGCGGCCTGCGAAAACTGCGCCGCCCGCTTGCCAGCAGTGGCCATGCCGTCGCCGACTGCCTCCGAGCAGTTATCGGGATAAAAACTCAATGAGTTCCCTGGCCGTCAATGCTGACCGCTGCGTGCATCAGCAGATAGCGGGCGCGGCATGCACGGGTTGCGTGGATGCTTGCCCTCGCGGGGCTTGGCGCATGCGGGACAGCGGCTTGGTCTTCGACGATGAAAACTGCGACGACTGCGGCCTGTGCGTGGCCGCCTGTTCCACCGAGGCGCTCACCCTGCCTGCTCCGGTTTTCCTGATACGCACGCAGCCGTCACGCTGCGGGTTGATCGCCTGCGAGTGCGCCGTCGCCGTACCGCCAGAAGGTGCATCAGCAGGGCATGCCGCCTGCCTGTATGCGCTGGCACCCGGCTGGCTCTGGCGCCAGGCGGACGCCCGTCGCGTCGAGTCCATTGTGGCGGCCACGGGCGACTGCGCCATGTGCCCACGCGGCAGCGCCGGAGGCGACTGGCACCGCCAATGGTCGGTAGTGGCGCAGGCGCGCGGGCAAGGGCGTCCGGCACCCGCGCTGCAAATCGTCGAGCCGCGTACATGGCAGGCACTGGCAAGCGCCACGGAAGAAACCGTACCGACGCGACGCGCGTTCTTCCGGCGTCTGGCCCGGCCAACTCATGCCGAAACGGACACCGACGTGCCGCTGTCCAGCAGTCGGCAGTGGCTGATTGAACAGTTGGCTGGCGCAGGGCATGCGCCCTTGTGGGAGGTCAAGCTGGACGAAACGCGCTGTAGCGCCTGCCTCAGTTGCGCACGGCTGTGTCCCACCCAAGCGCTGCAGGTGGCTGCTGCCGACGCTGGAAACGCAGGCGATCATCAGTTTGTCATCGACATGGCACGCTGTATCGGCTGCGGCCTGTGCATGGCGGTGTGTGACTCCGCCGCGCTGACGGTACCGGCTGGCGGTGCCAGCACCCGCGCCTGTGTGCTGCGCCGCCTGCGCCTGCATCAGCAGGCATGTCAGGCTTGTGGCACGCCCTTTCACCGTCTGCCCCGGCCTGCATCCGACGCAGCGCCGCAGGGAGCGTTGTGTCGCGCCTGCGAGCATGGCCGACTGGTACAACACAATCGTATCGTGCAAACTGGGCGGCCCGCCCGATCGCCACCCTGACAGACTCCGCCATGACCGTGCCAACCTCGCCCGAAAAATCCGTGGATCACCAAGCGCGCTGGCGCCACTGGTTGAGCGTCTCGGTGTCGAGACGACTGACGCTGGGTTTGATCGTGGCCTTGCTGGTGTCCGCTGCGGTGGTGATCGCGTTGGGACTTATTGTCGGGCATGACGTATTGCGCCAGCAGCAGGAAGACGCTGCCAGCAGCGTGGCGCAGTTGTTTGAAACCAGCCTGCAAAACGCGATGCTCAAGCGTGATCTGGACGGACTGGCCGATATCCTCAGTTATCTGGGACATGCTCCCGGCGTGGCGCGAGCCCGGCTGCTGTCGCCTGGCGGGGAGGTGCGGTTTGACTCGCACCTCGGCAGCGGCCCTCTCGGGGGGAAGCGCATTACGCTTACCGGGGAAGTGTGGAGGCAGCAATATTCCAACAACGCCGAGTCACCCCAAGACGGTAATTCTCCCCCTGAAGCGCCATCGTCTGTTTCCGCGCAGCAATTGTGCACCGGCGCCAATTGTCGGGAATGGTTACATTGGAGCACCGACAGTACAGGAGAGAGTCTGCAAATCGTCCATCCCATCCTTAATCAGGCGCGATGCGGCCAATGCCACGGAGACGCCGCCCAGCACCCGGTCAATGGCCTGCTGATGATCGATTTTCAGCCGCGATCAGCGGCGGGGCTGGAGCGCGGGTCGGCTGTGCTCATGGCCACCGTCGTGCTGGGCGCTCTGGCGCTGTTTGCCCTCATCATGCTGCTGACGCTGCGCCGACAAGTGTCGGAACCGCTGGCCTCGCTGGCAAAGGCAGCCGACCGGCTGGCCTTGGGCGAGCTTGATACCCGCATCCAATCCAGATCCCGCGATGAACTGGGGCGCGTTGCGCACGCTTTCGACCGCATGGCCAGCCGGTTGAGCGATATGGTCGTGAGTCTGCGCCGCGAGCGGCAGTTCTTGCAGCATCTGGTTGATGGCATGCCCGATCCGGTGGTCGTGGTCGGTTCCGACTATCGCATCCGGTTGGCCAACCAAGCATACGCCACGCTGCTCGGCCACGAGCTGCCCGCCATCATTGGCCAGCCCTGCCATCGAATCAGTTGCGGCCTGGCCGAACCCTGCCCCAGCACCCTGCTGACCTGCCCGGTGGCCGAAATCGGGCAATGCGCCCATACCGTGAGCAGCATGATGAGTCTGAAGCGCCGCGATGGCAGCGCCGTGGATGTCGATATAGACGCCGCGCCGCTGGCGCAGGACGGCGGCGAACAACTGGTCATCGAGGTGATTCGCCCGCTCGAACGCACGCTACGGTTTTCGCAGCAGCAGCGGTTGTCCACCATTGGCTTGCTGGCCAATGGCGTAGCGCACGAAATCCACAACCCGCTGGCGTCGATCCGCATCGCGCTGCAAGCCAGCCTGCGCAGCTTGCGCAGCGGCCAGATGAAACGCGAAGAACTGACCGATTATCTGGAACTGGTCGATCACGAGGTCGACCGCTGCGTGCTGACCACCCAGCGCCTGATGCAGATGAGCCAGACGCCCACGCAAGCGCTGCAACCGGTCGGCGTGGCCACGGCCATCGACGACGTGCTGGCGCTGCTGCGCGAGGAATGCCGGATACGCGGTGTCATGGTCAACGTGGACGGTGTCTCGCAGGCGCTGCGCGTGATGGGGGACGAAGCTGAGTTGCGACAGGTGCTGGTAAACCTGGTGCACAACGCGCTGCATGCCATGCCCAAGGGAGGCCGGATCGATATTGGCGGCACATCGAGCAGTGACGGGCAAAGGTTCCATCTGTCGGTGCGTGATACCGGCTGCGGCATCGCTGCCGAAGACCTGCCGCTGATCTTCATGCCGTTTTTCAGCCGCCGCGCCGACGGGCAGCGCGGCACCGGGTTGGGGCTGGCGATCAGCAAGGCCATCATGGACCGCTTCGGTGGGCGCATCGAGGTCAGCAGCACATCCAGGCATGGAAGCAATTTGTCGCTCACCCTGCGGTGCTCGCTTGATGCCGTGCCTGTCTTGACCGACAATGCGGAGTATGCGTTCCGCACACCGGTTGACTGAGGCTTACCCCATGCGCGCCTCGATCCTTGTGGTCGAAGACGATTCTGTCCTTAACCGCCTGCTCGTCAAGGAACTGGGCAAGGCAGGCTACGAAGTTGATGGCGCGTTGTCATGGCAGGATGCCCGCCAGCACATTGCCGCATTCGCGCCTGACCTGATTCTGCTGGATGTCAATCTGCCCGACGCCGACGGCTTTGGCCCGTTGGGCGAGTTGGCCAGTTCACGCCCTGTGGTCATGCTCACCGCTTACGGCAACGTCAACCAGGCCGTCGAAGCCATGCGCCTTGGCGCAGCCGACTATCTGGTCAAGCCCGTCAATCTGGACGAGCTTGAAATCGTGATTCGCGGCGCGCTGGAGCGCAGCCAATGGCACGCCCAGAAAGCCATCAGGAAAGCCGATGTCGGCAGCACGATGATTGGCGACAGTCCGGCCATGCGGCAACTGCGGCAACTGATCGCCGAAGTGGCCAGCAGCGACGTGACCGTGCTGATCCTGGGTGAAAGCGGCTCCGGCAAGGAATTGGTCGCTCAAGCCATTCATGCGGCCAGCCCAAGGGGCGTGGAAAGTTTCGTTGCCGTGGACTGCTGTACCTTGCAGGAATCGCTGTTCGAGTCAGAACTGTTCGGGCATGAACGCGGTGCCTTCACCGGCGCCGACCGGCGCAAGGCGGGCCTGATCGAGGCTGCGGCGCGCGGCACCCTGTTCCTGGACGAGATCGGCGAAACCAGCGCCGCCATTCAGGCCAAGTTGCTGCGCGTGCTGGAAACGGGGCGCTTCCGGCGAGTCGGCGCCAATACCGATCTGCGCGCCGACGTGCGCATCGTCGCCGCCACCAACCGCGATCTGCGCCAGCGTGCCAGTGCGGGCCATTTCCGCGACGACCTGTACTACCGGCTTTCCACCTTCATCATCGATGTCCCGCCACTGCGCGCGCGGCGGGGTGACATCGTGCCTCTGGTCTCGCACTTCGTTACCCGGCGGAGACAGTCGATGGGACTGGATCCGGCCACTTTCAGCGCGGCGGCCATCAACCGGCTGATGACCTACGACTGGCCCGGCAACGTGCGCGAACTGCGCAACGTCATCGAAAGGGCGCTTATCCTGCTGGGCAAAGGCCGCGAGGTAGATGTGACCCACCTCGGCCCGCTTCAGGGCGAGACACCCGCCATTTCATCATCGACCTGTGCCGGGGCTGCCACGCCTGGCGCCCAGGCGCTGGACGACGGGCTGATGCTGCTCGGCGAACCGACGCTGGAAAGCATCGAACGCGAATATCTGGCCAGCCTGCTCAAGAAATACGGCGGCAACCGGCGGCGCGTCGCCGAGGCCATGGGCGTCTCCGAACGCACCGCCTACCGCATGATGGATCGCTACGGCTACCGGTAGCGCACTGGAGTCAAGACTGATACAGGTATTTCTGAAACCCGATGAATGCCGAGCGGTCGGAAACGAACAAGAACAGCCCATGAATCCCGTGTTGAAGTACCGAGGCGGAAAATATCGGGAAATTCCCCGTTTCCTGCGCTACGTCCCGGACGATTTCGACCGCTACATCGAACCTTTTCTGGGCGGCGGCGCGCTGTTCTTCCACATCGAACCCGTGCACGCGATACTCAATGATGTCAACGCGCGGCTCATGGGGTTTTACCGGCAACTCAGGGACGAATATCCGCAAATGCGCAAACAGCTCGATACGCTTCAGGCGGAATATGAGCGTAATCAGCAGGCATATAAAACATTGAAGGCAGAACAGCCGGGCAGGCGTGTTCCAAATGCCAACGAGGATTTGTATTACCGCCTCCGCGCGTTCTACAACCGTCCTGACGAAACCTGGCTGGAGGGCGTGCTTTATTTCTTCATCAACAAGACGGCCTATTCCGGCATGCTCCGTTATAACCGGCATGGTGATTACAACGTCCCTTTCGGCAGGTATCCACACTTCAACACGCAGCGCGTGACGGCGCGGCACAGTGAATTGCTCCGGCGGGCGGCGCTTTTCAGCGTGGACTACAGCCGGATATTTTCGATGGCGGGGAAAAACGATTTTATCTTTCTCGACCCGCCATATGACTGTGTATTTAACAGCTACGGAAACATCGAATTCATGAACGGGTTTGATGAAGCCGAGCACCGCCGGTTGGCGGCGGAATTCAGAAAACTGTCCTGCCGTGCCCTGATGGTCGTCGGAAAAACCCCACTGACAGATGCACTCTACGGGGACTACATCTGTGACGAGTATTACAAGAACTACGCTGTGAACATCCGAAATCGATTCAACAGCGATTCGATGCACATCGTGGCCAAGAATTATTGAGGCGGGAAGTCAGGCGGTTTTCCGCTCGTACATGAGTTCTCCCTCCACTATCGTGTAGCGCACACGTCCTGGCAGTTCAAGGCCGAGGAAGGGGGTATTCTTGCCTTGGCTCTCGAGGCCGTCACGGCTGACGGTGAAACGGGCTGCGGGGTCGAAAACGCAAAGATCGGCGCGGGCGCCGGGGGAAAGATGTCCGGCTTTAGTGATGCCCACGAGCCGCGCTGACTCGGAGGTGACACGCGCCAGGGCGTCGACGAGTGGCAGTTTATTCTCTTCGGCCCACTTGAGGGTGAGGGGCAGCAGGAGTTCGAGGCCGGTGGCGCCAGGTTCGGACTCGCTGAAGGGGATGAGTTTGCTGTCGTCGTCGACGGGAGTGTGGTCGGAACACAGGGCGTTGATGCGGCCCTCGAGCAGCCCTTTCGAAAGGGCGTCGCGGTCCTGCCGGCTGCGCAGCGGCGGGATGAGGTGGCAGTTGGTGTTGAAGTAGCCGATGTCTTGGTCGCACAGGTGCAGGTGATTGATTGAGATGTCGCAGGTGACATCCATCCCTTGCGCACGGGCCTGTTCGATGAGGTCCAGCCCCTCGGCGCTGGAAAGGCGGGTGATGTGGAGCCGTACGCCGGTGGCCTTGGCAAGTTGAAGGTAGGTGAAAAGGGCGACGGTTTCGGCGACCACGGGAATGCCAGGAAGGCCGAGGCGATTGGCGGTTTCTCCATCATGGGCGTTGCCGCCACGTGCGAGGAACGGGGCGATGGGTTGGAGCCATACGCGAAAGCCAAAGGTGGCCGCGTACTGCATGGCACGCATGAGCACCATGTTGTCGAGGATGGGAACATTGGCCTGGGAGAAGGCGAAGCATCCGGCTTCTACCAGTTCGGCCATTTCGGAGAGGCGTTCTCCCTTGAGGCCGATGGTGAGTGCGCCGACAGGGTAGATGTGGGCACGGTTGAGTTTCTTGGCGCGGTAGCAGAGCATTTCGACGAGGCCCGGTTCGTCGAGGGCCGGGTCGGTGTCGGGCGGAATGGCAACGCTGGTGACGCCTCCGGCCATGGCGGCTTCCATTTCGGATTCAAGAGTGGCGCGATATTCAAAGCCGGGCTCACGCAGACGGGCGGCGATGTCGATGAGCCCGGGAGCGACGACAAAGCCCGAGGCATCCAGGGTACGGTTCGGCTCGAAGCCTTCGGGGGCAGCACCGAGGGCGGCAATTTTACCGTCGGCAATGAAAACGTCCTGTACTTGGTCGATCTGGCGGGCGGGATCGATGACCCGGCCATTGGCGATGCGGATGTTCATCGTGTGTTCCTCATTGTCCGGCGAGCATGCACATGACTGCCATGCGCACGGCGATCCCGAAGGTGACTTGCGGAAGGATGACGGCTTGGTTGCCATCGGCGACGGCGGAGTCGATTTCGATGCCACGGTTCATCGGACCGGGGTGCATGACGATAGCGTCGGGTTTGGCGAGGGCGAGCTTTTCCGCCGTCAAGCCCCATATCTTGTAATACTCCTGCGGGGTGGGCAGCAGCGCGCCTGCCATGCGTTCGTTTTGCAGGCGCAACATCATGACGACATCCACGCCGCGCAGCCCTTCGCGCATGTCGTTGAAAGTGCGCACGCCCATGCTTTCGATGGAAGAGGGCAGCAGCGTCTTGGGGGCGATGACGCGCAAATCGGGAACGCCAAGGGTGGTAAGGGCGGCGATTTGCGAACGCGCGACCCTGGAGTGCAGCACGTCGCCGACAATGGCGATGGAAAGCTGGCTGAAGTCGTGCTTGAAGTGGCGGATGGTGTACATGTCCAGCAGACCCTGGGTAGGGTGGGCATGTCGTCCGTCTCCGGCGTTGACGACGTGGATATGGTCACGGCCCGTAGCATGGAGGTGTTGTGCGATGAGCACCGGTGTGCCGCTGGCGGAGTGGCGTACCACGAACATATCGGCGTGCATCGCGCAGAGATTGTCGATAGTGTCGAGCAGGCTCTCGCCCTTGGCGGTGGAACTGGTGGAGACGTTGAGGTTGACGACGTCGGCGGTCAGGCGCTTGGCCGCAATTTCGAACGTGGTGCGGGTGCGGGTGGAATTCTCGAAAAACAGATTGAAAATGCTCTTGCCGCGCAGCAGGGGGAGTTTCTTGACTTCGCGCTCCGTGACTTCGGTGAAGGGAGCAGCATGGTCAAGGATGCTGATGATGACTTCGCGTGGCAGTCCATCGAGGGTGAGTAAATGTTGCAGTTCACCGTGCCTGTTGAGTTGCGGATTATGCATGGATCAACCTCAGGGTCAGGTCGCCGTTTTCCGCCTGTTCCAGTTGCAGATTTTGCGAGGATGGCAGCGGTTCGGGCAGGGTGTAGGCACAGTAGCGGGCGGCGATGGGTAGTTCACGTCCGCCACGGTCGACGAGCACGGCCAGTTCGACGTTGGCTGGCCGGCCAAAATCAAAAATTTCGTTGAGCGCGGCACGGGTGGTCCGTCCGGTGTAGAGCACGTCATCAACGAGGATGACGGGGGCGTCTTCGATGAAAAACGGAATGTCGGTGCGTTGCGGGTGGGCATGAAGCCCTTTCGCGCCATAGTCGTCACGGTAGAAGGAGATGTCGATGGCTCCCGGAGGCTGGTTTAGCCCGAGCAGGGCATGCAGTCGACGCGCGAGCCACTCGCCGCCGGTGCGGATGCCGATGAGGACAGTATTCGGTTGGAGGCAGGGGCGTATTTGTTCGGCCAGTTGGCGGCAGAGGGTTTCTGCATCAGGGAGTTGCATGGCGAAGTGCGTCCAGGAATTGTTGCAGGATGAGTTGCGCGGCGACGGCATCGAGTCTTTTTTTGCGCACCCGCCAGTTTCTCATGCCTGCGCCGCGCAGGCTAGAGTCGGCCTCAACCGAACTGAGCCGCTCGTCGGTAAAGTATACGGGCAGATGAAAGCGGCTCTGTAACTGATTGGCAAAACGTCGGCAATGAGGTTCGAGCGTGTGCTTGCCCTCGCCATCGAGCGGATGAGGCAGGCCGACGACGAGGGCGACGGGCTCCCATTCTTCGATCAGGCGGGAGATGGCATCGAACCGCGCAACGCCGGATTCGAGAGCGATGGTGGCAAGCGGGCTGGCAAGGCCGGTCTCGATCTCGCCGGTAGCGACACCGATGCGGGCGAGGCCAAAATCGAAGCCGAGAAGGCTGCCGCGCGTGGGCAGAAGGGGGAGGAGGGGAGGTGTCGTGGACGGCGTGCCATCAGGCATGCCCCGCAACCTCGCTGATCTGGGTGAAGTCGATGCCGAGTTTATGCATGGCGGCGGTCAGACGGGCTTCCGGCGGCACGTCGAAGATGATGGACATATCGGCGGGGATGGTGAGCCAAGTGTTATCGGCAAGTTCCTGTTCGAGCTGGCCTGCCGTCCAGGCCGCGAAGCCAAGACTGACGAGCACTTCGTGCGGCTCCCCCTTGCTGCCGATGGCTTGCAGGATATCGCGGCTGCTGGTGAGGCCCACTTCATCATTCACGCGCAGCGTGGAGTGCCAGTCACCGCTTGGGCGATGAAGGACGAAGCCCCGGTCGGTCTGCACCGGGCCGCCGAAGTAAACGGGCTGCGTGATGAACATCTGTGAATCAAGTTTGAGTTCCACTCGCTCGAACAGCGCACCCAGAGTCATGTCGAGCGGGCGGTTGACGATGACGCCAAGCGCACCCTGGGCATTATGCTCGGCAATATAGGTGAGTGTGCGGGTGAAATGGGGATCGGCCATCTGGGGCATGGCGATCAGAAAGTGGTGTGTGAGGTTGCTCGGGGAAGTATCCATACGCACATTGTACGCTACTCAGATCGGCTACACGGTGTGCGAATTGAGACAGTAAACAGCACATATGCCAGTTAAGCTGTAGTACATGGTCCCGCCACGCGCGTTACAGTGCGCACGTTACAGTGGCATGTGCGGAGGGACGTAACTGGCAATCAGGCTGAGTAGTTCTTCTTCCTGATAGGGTTTGCCAAGATAGTGGTTTGCGCCGATTTCCATTGCGTATTCGCGGTGTTTGTCGGCCAGCCGCGAGGTAATCATGATGATCGGCACGTTTGTCAGCCGGGTATCGGCGCGGATGTTGCGGACGAGGTCGAAACCGTCCATGCGCGGCATCTCGATGTCGGAAAGAATCACGTCGGGCAAGTTGTCGATCAGCGATTCGATGGCGTCGACGCCGTCCTTGGCTGTAATGACGCAGTAGCCTTCGCGCTCCAGCAGGCGGCTGGTGATCTTGCGCACGGTCAGCGAGTCGTCAACGACCATGACCGTAGGCATGTGTATTGTTTCCGGCTCCGGTATGGTCGATATCGCCCCTGGAACCTGGCTTGTTGTCTGACGATAGACGATTTCGCGGCTCGCCATTGCAACAGGATTGATGATGAGCACGATCTCGCCGTTGCCGAGCACGGTGGCTCCTGACACGCCGGTGATGCGGGTCAGTTGCGGACCGGCGTTTTTGACGATGATTTCCTGGTGGCCACGCAGGGCATCCACATGCAGTGCCAATACCTGCGCTCCTGAGTGCAGCAGCAGCACCCAGCTATAACGGCCAATCTCCGGCCGGGCAGAGAGGTTGCCGAGCAGATTCGACAGATAGCGATAGTCGTATTGCCGACCAAACCATTCGATGCTGCCTTCCGTCCGCAGGCGTTCGATGGCGCCAGCCTTCAACTCCATAATCTGCGAAATCATGCTCGCCGGAATCGCGTAATGTTGAGTCCCCGAACGCACAAGCAGGGCCTGGGTGACGGCCAGGGTGAGCGGCAGATAGATGCTGAACATCGTCCCCGCGCCGGAAGTGGAGGCGATATCGATCCGCCCGCCAACTGCTGCGGTTTCGGCTTTCACCACGTCCATGCCGACTCCTCGGCCGGAAACAGTAGTCACTTTTTCGGCTGTCGTGAAACCGGGCAGGAATATCATGTTGGCGAGCCGCCGCTCATCGGCGGTTTCGTTTGGCCCGAGCAGTCCGCATTCGCGGGCGCGCGCGGCAATGCGCTCGAAATTCAGCCCCGCGCCATCGTCGGCCAGTTCGATGACGATTTCGTTGCCTTCCTGCCGTGTTGTGAGCGTGATTTGGCCGATTTCGGGTTTGTTTTGCGCCCGGCGCGCTTCCGTGGTCTCGATGCCGTGCGCCAACGAGTTGCGCAGCAGGTGTTCGAGCGGCGCGACAATGTGCTCAAGTACGCTACGGTCGATTTCGATACCGCCACCCCGTATTTCGAGGTTGGCGCGTTTGCCGAGATCCTTGGCTCCCCGGCGCACGATGCGGTACAGGCGCACGGCGAGGCTGTCGAACGGAATCATGCGTACCCGCATCAGCGACTGCTGCAATTCGCGGGTAATGCGTGCCTGGCTGTGCAAGGCGAAGTCGGCGCTGTCCAGGTTCCTTAGCAGGTTTTGCTGCACCGTGGTGACGTCGTTGACGCTCTCGGCCATCATCCGCGTGAGTTCCTGCAAGCGGGTGTAGCGATCCATCTCCAACGGATCAAACTCGACACGGCTGCTTTCGGCTTGGGCGATGCGGGTCTGCATCTGCACGTCGGCCTGGATTTCGACTTCGCGCAATTGGTTGCGCAAGCGGATGACGTTTTCGGTGAGATCGATGAGGCTTCGGCGCAACTGGCGCAATTCGCCTTCGATCCGGGTACGGGCCACGCCGATTTCGCTGGCGTCATTGACGAAGTTGTCGACCATCTCCGCCCGCACACGCAAGGCGGTTCCAACAGTCTCGCTCTCGGCCGATGTGTGGGCGACGGTGGCAACATGGGGCTTTTTTTCCGGCAAGGGCACGACGGGGGAACTGGCCGTTTCGGCGAATTCCTCGCGCCGGGTGGAACTGACAGTGGCAGCCGGGTCGACCGGCAGTTCCACTACGGCTTCGGCAACAGGTGGTGCCTCAGGAGCCGGCCCTTGCGCCAGCGTAGCAACCGCTTGTTCGATGCCATCCACTGCGGAGGTGATTTCGTCGACGAGGGCAGCGATATCCTCTCCGGCGTTGAGCGCCGATTCCACACGGGTTTCAAGCTGGTGTACCCGGTTGCCCAGAATCATTGCTCCGGCCATCCGCGCACTGCCCTTGAGGGTGTGCAGTTGCCGTTTCACGAGCATGGGATGGCTCTCATTGCCGAGGTCGCCGTTCCAGGCACGCAGGACGATGTGAAGTGTGTTGACAAGTTCCCCGGCTTCTTCAAGGAAGATCGGAAGCAGTTGTTCGTCGATTTCGTCGTAGGTAACCGGCAGGGCGCTTGTCGTCGAGGCGAGCGGCTTTTGCGCGATTTCGGGTTGTCCGATGGCCGCGACGGCTTCTGGGAAAGCCCTCGCCACGGCCTCGGCAAAGGCTTTGTCGTCGGATTTTTGATTTGCGGCGGCTGGCGGCTCATGGCCGACCCAGTCAAGTTGCTGGATCAGTTCCGGCGTTTCCAGCGGCATGGTGAGGCCAATGATCCTGGTCAGCATGCCGTCCAGCATATCGGCGCAGGTCCTGAACAGGTCCAGCTCGTTGGCAGTCGGCGGGCGCCTCAGATCGATGACTCGTTGCTGCGCCAATTCCAGTGCCTTGCCAAGCGTATAAAGGGGGATGCAGTGCGCGGTGCCTGAAATGCCTGCGCATGAATGCGCGGCACGCAGGGATGTTTCCGGCAGCAGCAGGGTAGGATTGTCGGCAAGATGGCTGAACTCCTGGTGCAGCGTGTTGATGTGTGTCTGGGCTTCGGCCACATAGAGTTCAAACAACGCCCGCGATATTTCGATGTTGCCGATATAGAGCGTATCGGAATCGGATAAGGGCGTGGATTCCGGTTCGGTTCCGGTTTCAAATGGTCCGCCTTCGCCGGGGAATGTTTGATCATATTCGGGTATCTTGCTTTCAGTCCCGAAATCCTCGAGATTGAACCCTCCGGGTTCGTTGGAGGATTCCCCGTCAAATTCAAACGCAAATGGTGAAAAATCGAAAGGCTCGAATTTGGGCACGACCGGACGTTTGGTCTTGCTGGGCAAGGCCGGTTTTGCTGCTTCGGGGGGAGGTGTTTCGGGCGCGACGGCTTCGGCGCGGTCTTCTTCATCAGGCGCCTCGGGTTCATCGAGCGGGACGATAAAGTCACCATCGACAAACTCGTATACTGCTCCCTCAGGCATGACCTGAGTGGATGTGAAATCCGGTTCTTCGGATTGAGCTGCTTCAGTTTCCGTTTCTTCAGTTTCTGATATTCCGGCTTCTGGAATATCAAATTCCGAAATTTCAAATTCCGGTATTTCGCCTTCCGATTCCCCGGTTTCCGCTACTTCGGCTTCTTGAATTTCTATTTCCGATATTTCAATTTCCGGCTCTTCAACTTCCGGCACGCTATCGATCTCGATCGGTGCAGGCGCGGCTTCGGGCGTAATTTCTGGCTCAGGCGTTGTTGCCGGCACGGATTCCGCAGCGGGGTTACCGCTATCGCGCAGGCGTTCGGCTTCCGCTAGTAGCGCCGTGACATCGCGCTGGTATTTGGCCTCTTTGTCGATTTGTTTGACCCAGGCCGTAAACTCGCGGTGAGCGATGGCAACCAGCTTCAAAAGCGGCGGAGTGACCTGCCATTCGAGTTGCAGCCAGCGGTTGAGCGCCTGTTCAAGCCCCCAGGCGGCATCACCCAAATCGGTCAGTCCGGCCATGCGTCCACTGCCCTTGAGGGTATGGAAGCCCCGCCGGATGACGGTGAGGCTGTCGTGATCGCCGGGCGAGGCGCGAAGCAGTTTGAGATGATCGATGACCGATTGCAGTATCTCGCGCGCCTCTTCAATGAAGATGGCAAGCACCTCGGCATCGAGGTCTGGCCGGAATGTTTGGGGCGATGGGATACGGCTTTCGGTGGCTGATGGTGCCGGTATGTCCTTCGACTTCTCGGACGATTCCAGCGGTACCTCGATTTCCGCCTCTCCCTCCCCCTCGGTTTCGATTTCGAAAGCAGGGAAGGTTTCGACACCGTCGGCAGGACCGGAAGGTGCCTCGGGCTGTGATTCCGTGCCAACCGGGACCACGGGAATATCGGGCAATTTCGGCAGGTCGACGCTGGCGAGCCTCGGTTGGGTGGAGGCTGTGCCCGAATGCAGGAAGTGGGCAACGGATATGCGGTTGTATGGCAGCGATTGAACGAAGAAGCCCAAGGCTGAGAAACGTCGCGCAAGTTCGGTGAGTTCGGCATCGTCGACGGGCGAATCCTGCCTGGACAGACGTTCGACGATCTCGCCGGCCTCACGAATCAGGGAAATGGCATCGTTCTCGCCAAGCAGGGATAGTGCTCCCTCGATCTGGTGCAGGGGCGCGTGCAGGGTTTCCAGCGGTGCGCGCTTGGAATGATCGCGGAAAAAATCGTCAAGGGTTTGTTCGACAGTGGCGAGGCTGGAAAGAATCTCGCGCGAAAGCTGCGCGACAGCCTCTTTTTCCTGTTGTTTGCGCGCGGATTCAACACTGGTCGCGCTAGGCGGCGCGCTGAGTTCCTCGCCACGCGCAAGCGCCTCCAGCCTGGAGAGCGCATCGCCCACCTGTGCTTGAAAGCCAGGGTCTGGCAGCCCATGATCAAGGGACGCTTCTGTCAGCAGGAGGGCAGTGGCAAATTCGAGGGCAATCGGTTCGGAATAACGCTGCGGATTCGCATTCAGCCAGGCAACGAAACGGCACATGCCGCCGAGCAGCCGGTAGAGGACGGGGCGTCCGAGCGGGGCGGTGGATTTCGTGAATGTTTCGAGTTGAACCTCGAATTGAGACAAGGCGGTCGCGCCACGTTCACCGATGAGGTTCCACTCATCCTTGATGCGGGTAAATTGCGTGTGCAGTTCCTGTAGCAACGGCCCCAGGGGCAGGTCACTAACGACTGCACCCTGTTCGGGAACCAATGCGTCGAGTTGCCATGCCTGACGCACCGCCAGTTGGATCGGCGTAGAGGCGGGTTGGCTGACGATGTGGTAGAGCAATTCACGCAGCAAGCGTTCCGGCAATGCTTGTGAACTGTCTTCGATACGGTGTAACTGGGACTCGATCCGGGTCAGCAGGTGCTTGATGGAGGTTTGCTCGTCGGGCGACGCGGTGGAAAGTGTGTCGATGAACGCCTGTCCGGCCCACCACAAAGAGCGCATTCCGGAATAGTTGTCTTCGGTAACTTCGAGTCCGGCCAAGGCCGTACGTATGGCATCGATGGCGGCAGTGCTCGACTGGCGCAGCCAGTCGAGCAGGCCACGCTGGTAGCACAGGCGCATGGCCCGGCGTTGCTGCTGGCGCTGCGCCGCGTCAAGTTTC